>DHJT01000082.1:2373-44981 GCA_002404465.1 Sutterella sp. UBA4713
CCTTTGCCGGCGTCATCGCGTTAAACAGTCCGAGCAAAGTCGATTTTCCCGATCCGTTCGGCCCGATTAATCCCCAAAACTGACCGGCCTCGATTCTCCAGGTCAGTGTGTGCAACACTTCCCGTGCTCCGTATCCAGCACAAACACCTTCGAGTGCGGCAACACAGTCTGCCATGGCTTTAATTTCTCGCTAAAAGGAGCAATTGTTTGACGTTCTCACGTACTAAGGAAAAGTAATCGGGAACATTGTCGTCTGATCCGGGGAAATTGGAAAGAATCGCGCGCGGAATTTTCAATTCGTCGGCAATCGGCAATCCGGCATCTTTCCCGCTTTGAAGGTTTTCTACAACGCCGACAACATGACTCTTTCGCGCTTGCGAAACGATATCCCCTAATGTCCGCGGGTTCATGGCATCGGCCGATCCGAACGTTGCCGAAACAGTAAAACCGCACCAAGAGACAAAGTCTTTTTGCATCAAAGCTGAGACGACAGGTTTGCCGCGAAAGCGAACACGCATAGGTTCAAGTTCAGCACAAAAAGCCTGAAGTCGTCCGATACGCTTATCAAGGCGCTGGGAAACAACCTCTGAGAATGCAGACGACTCTCCTTGCATTAACATCTTCGCGACGGCACGACTCGCCTGAATTTGCACTTCGGGAATAAGCCAACTGCCCGGCATATCCACGCTCTGCGTTTTGGCACGCAGTTGCGCTTTGGCCGTGAACAATTGCGTCAAACTCGGCAAAGACATTTGTCTCGGGTGGACAAAAATGCCTCGTGCTTTTGTAGCAAATACAAGATCGGAAGCTTTGACATCCGTGTGCCCCGGGCATGCCGACCCGCTGATTAAAAGTCGCGTCTTGGCTTGACCGCTCGTCAGATCCCGAACAATATCTTCCAAAAGAGTGGAACCCAAAACATAGGAACGCTCGATTGGATCGGCAAGGACCGTTCCGACCGATGCTAAAAAAGGGGTAGCAATGAAAAGTGCGCGTCGTGATGTCACGGGCTACTCCTTAACGGCCGCAAGCAAATACCGTCCCGGTCGATTTTCAAGTTCCCGAACACAAAAGCCCGTCTCTTTTAAAAGGCGCCGCATCGCTGTTTCCTCGGGTAATTCATCTCCGAGAACCACGGTACTTTTGGCGTGGTGTCTGGCAATTTCTTCACGGCTTAAAAGATGGGCAATGATAAGCCTGCCCGCAGGCTTTAAAACCCGATGAATTTGCTTTAATGCCTTACGAGAATTTGCAAAGTGCGGAAACGACGCAAAACAAATCACGCGGTCAAAGTCTTCGTCGACAAGGGGAAGCGTCTCGACACCGGCCCAAACACATTGAACTTGACGCGCAGATTTCCGCATAGCCCCCTTGAGCATTTCAAGAGAATTATCCAATTCGACAATAAAACCGGTCGGCCCGAGTCGATCGAGTAGATACGGCACCAAAACGCCCTCGCCGCATCCGACATCGAGAATCTTTTCGCCACGCTCTATCCCGAAGCAATCAACAAGATTCTCAAGACGCACACGGACATCCGTCGGGTAGCCGCGCTCTTCCCAGCCGTGTGCGTGCGCATCGAAAAAAGTACGCCGTTCATCGGACTTTTTTTGTTCTTCTTGTGTAAGGCCTTCCATTTTCATGACTTAAAACCCAAACTTCGCACCGGCAAATGCCGTGATGCCCGGCATCGGGTAGCCGGCATCCCATGCGTAGTCCCTATTAAGAAGGTTATTGACAGAAATAAAGATCTCTGCATTCTTCGGTAATCCCTGCGGCGGTTCGATTGTGCGCGAGAGCTTCATGTTCACCAAGAGGAAATCTTTTAGTTTTTCCGTCGTTGCATAACCGAACCCACTAGGTCTGGCATTCGTTCCGCTCCAAAGGCCGGAGACATACTGGGCATCAGTGTAAAGCTTCCAAGCAGGCGTGATATTCCACGTAACCCCGGCTTGCACGAGCCACTTGGGCGAGTAGGCCAAGTGTTTGGAAAGCTTTCCCTTGTCGTCAGTTGCTCTCACATCCATGTAGGTAACGGCAGCAAAGGTTTTCACGTCGGGACCGAAACTCTTTTGAACACTGGCTTCAAGACCTGCGACCTTATAGCGCCCCACGGGGTCGTTCCAGGTCGGCGGCACATTCGGGCTCATGTTGACGCGAAAGCGATCGCGTCCTCGGTCGTAAAAAGCCGTCAGATTAACGGCGTTTTCCTCATCCGATGCAAAGCCGATTCCCGTTTCGTAGTGGTCGACGATTTCGGGCTTCAGAGTAGACCATGTCGCGGCAATCGATGTCGAACCCCGTACTACGAGCCCCTGCAAAGCAACCGGTGTCGGATAATTTACGCCGCGGGCGTAGTTTGCATTCCAACGCCAAAAGCCGTTTGAGACAACAAGGCCTGCCTGAGGGGCAACGGTATCTTTAAATTCACTGTGGGAGTAAGAGCGCACCCCGACCGAAGGCGTTACGGTAACGTCCCCGACGAACCAATCATGCGATACGCTCGCATACGGAGAAAACAGCGTCATCGTCGGAAAATCCCAATACGTTGTCTTCCCGGTGCGCACATGCTGTCGGTTTTCCGTTTCGGTACGATCCAAATCCATGCCGACCGTCAATTGCGTTGTTTCGGCAATAGACCAACTGTACTTTCCTCTCAGGCCGTATAGCTTCATACTTTGCCTGGAGTCCGCGGTCCCGGTTTTTTCGCCCAACAGGTCATAACGCGTATCGTTGTAATACGCCTTGAGAAAACCTTCCGAGTGTTCATAGCGGCTATTGAGCGTTAGGGTAAAAAACGTCGTGTCCGTATCGTATCGATCGACTGAGCGAGGTCCGGTTTTCGGATTCGGTTGCGCTGTCTGCGCAAGCGTTCGATTCGCAAGAAATCGTATCTCTTGATTGGGTGTTAACTGCCAACCGGTATTTAAGTAATAGTTCTGCTGCTGTGCTCGCGAGTGATTGACGTGACCTGCGGTACTCGCCCAATTTTGAACGGCCGTGACATCCATTGTCTCGTTTTTGTATCCGGCGAAAACTTCCTCATTGACCGTCTCATGCGAGCCGCCGGCAACCGAGACAGTCGCTTCCTGTCCGAATTGCTTCATTTTTCGCGGTTCCATGTTGACGGCGGCGTACCCACTGCCGAAATTGGCCGGTTGCGGGCTCTTGAAAACTTCAATAGCCTCAACACTACCGAGACTGATACCGTCGAAAAGCGTTTGCCCGTAAAGAGCCCCCGCACGCGGAACTCCGTCAAAAAGAACCGCAACGTCCGAACCGGGGTGACTTGCCCCACGGCCTCGAACATAAATACCGTGACTTGTCTGACCGCCCATCATCGTTTGAGAACGTGTCATGACACCGGGAACAAGCATTAAAGCGTGATTGACATCGGTAGCCGCTTGACTTTCAATTTGCTCGCGACTGACACGATTCGATTGCATTCCGAGAGATGACGTTTGCGGCAAAGCAGGCGAGGCCTCTTCTTCGGCCGTCACTAAGACTTGGCCGAGGTCTTGTTCATCGGATGCATGGGCTGTTGAAAACACAGCAATGAAACCCATTGCAAAAACAGTATTTGCGCGAAGAACCGAGCAAATCGGAGCGACCATCGTAAATCTCCGTCTTAAAAATAAAGTAACGGGATAGTACGTAGTTTTCATATCTTTTTCAAAAAAGTATGAAAACTTTCGGCCTTCTTTCAGGCAATCTGGCGCAGCAAAGTCACAACAAAGGGCATCGTGAAAGCGGCAACCACGGTCGAAACAAGCATCGCATCGGCAATTTCCGCCTCAATGACATGGAAGGTTCGGCTCATCAAGTACACGTTCACACCGCAGGGCAATGCCGCAAGGAAGACAACGGCCGTCTTTTCAACCGGACCGAGACCGATCCACGTAGCAAGAACAAATACCGCAATCGGGTGGACAATTAACTTAACAGCAGAGAGTATCACACCGATTCCGAATCCTTTGCTGATACCGTATTCAGCCAAGCCCATACCGACGGCAATGAGCGACAAGGGTGTAGCTGACTGCGAGACCAGTCGCAACGGCTCATCAATGAAATACGGGAACCGGATGCGCGTGAAATTCCACAGAACTCCGGCAAAAATGGCAACAATCAGAGGGTTCTTAAAAACATGAAACACCGTGAGAATAAAGTTCTTCGGAGTGAAACGCTTACCGCCCTGCTCGACCAGAAGGGAAACGGCCGTCCATAAAATCAGGGCATTGAAAGTAATCACGCACGCAATGCTCGGCAAATAAGCATCCCCAAGCATGGCCACGGCAAGCGGCAATCCGAGGAGCCCGTTATTGCAAAACACACATCCCGTACCGAAAACCGAAGCCCCGACAGGATCGATTTTCAAAAATTTGACCGCCACAAAGCGACACAAAACGAGAAGCACCAAACAGGCACCGAAAAATGCGATGAGCAACCTCAAATCAATTTGAGTTTCATTTAAAAACTGCTGGGCCAACAATCGAAACAGTAGCGCCGTGAGCGAAACATTAAAGGCAAACTTGACGACGGCATTGCTTTCTGCTTTTCCGAATCCGAACCAGCGGACCAGGGCGTATCCGATCCCGATTAAACAAAAAAGAGGGACGGATTTCGTAAACTGTATGGAAAATTGAAAGAAAAAATCTTGCATACCCTTGCATCCGAGATCAAAACAGCTTCGCAGAATAACACTCAAAGCGGCTCTCGACCATTTACTTTGCAATCCGAACAATTCCGCTCCCATACATTTTGCAGGGACGAAAAAATGCAACAGCGGAAAGCAAATTTTTCTCTTCAATCAAAGAATAAACCTTTGGTCCGGGACTAGAATGCGCCATCCGTTTTTGCTTTCTTAACTTTCTCCCTCAAGGACTTTATCCATCATGTCTTGGCTTGAAAATCAATTCCGGCTTTCCGAGAACAAGGTGACCGTTCGCTCGGAAATCTCTGCCGGTATTACAACTTTTATGGCAATGGCCTACATCATTGTCGTTAACCCGGGAATTCTTTCCGAAAGCGGCATGCCGTTCGGCTCCGTTTTGGTGGCCACCTGCTTGGGCGCTGCCCTCGGCTGTTTTTTGATGGCTTTTTTGGCAAACTACCCGTTTGCTCTGGCTCCGGGCATGGGCTTAAATGCCTTCTTTACGTACTCGGTCTGCCTGACGATGGGCATTTCCTGGCACGTTGCTTTAACAGCCGTTTTTATCGAGGGCTTGATCTTTATTTTCCTCACGGTTACGAGTATTCGCGAAAAAGTCGTCAACTCCATACCGACCGCTCTTAAGGTCGGTATTGCGGCCGGTATCGGTTTGTTTATTGCCTTTATCGGTCTGCGCGGTGCCGGCATTATTGTGGACAATCCGGCCACGCTCATCGGCCTCGGGAAACTGACAAACTGGACGGCGTTTCTGACGATTGTCGGTGTTCTTTTAATGGCCTACTTGCAGTACAAAGGCATCCGCGGCAGCATCCTGATCAGCATGGTCATCATCACGATTATCGGAATCCCCTTGGGCGTTACAAAGATTCCCGAGAGCTTTGTTTCTATGCCCCCGTCTCTTTCTCCGATTTTCTGGAAAATGGACTTCTCGATGCTCACAAGTCTGAACTTCTGGGTTATCGTCTTCGCTTTCTTCTTCGTGGACTTCTTTGATACGGTCGGCACGCTCGTCGGCTGCTCGGCTCGCGCCGGCATGCTCGACAAAAACGGCTTCCTTCCCCGTGCTCGTCCGGCCCTGATGTCGGATGCTATCGCTACGAGTGCCGGTGCCGTTCTCGGGACATCGACCGTGACAACCTTTGTGGAAAGCGCTGCCGGTATCGAACAAGGCGGTCGGACAGGTTTGACGGCCCTTACCGTCGGTGTCCTGTTTCTGCTTGCCGTCTTCTTTAGTCCGATTTTTATGATCGTACCCTCCTGTGCGACGTCTGCAGCCTTGATTATGGTCGGTGCCTTTATGATTTCCGGTATCGCCAAACTCGATTGCTCGGATTGGACCGAACTGTTCCCGGCGATGATTGCTCTAATCATGATGCCTTTTGCATACTCAATCGCCGTCGGCATTGAGTTCGGCATCGTCAGCTACGTGGTCTTGAAGATCGTGACCGGTCAATACAAGAAACTGAACTGGCTCATGTACGTCTTAGCCGTTCTCTTTATCGCAAACCGCATCTTCAACTAATGCACTTTTACCCGAAGAAAACTTTGGGTAAAGACGAAAAAGCACCGGAATATCGGTGCTTTTTTCGTCTTTTGTCACCTTCGGAATAATCTTCGTCAAAAAAATACCGGTCCCGTCCCGTCCAAAACAAATCGCAAACGACGAGGGATACCGGTTTCAAGCATCAGGCAAACAGGGGAAATCGGATAGCAGTCTGCTTGAAGGCGGATTTTGACATCAAGTAGTCGCGTTCGAGAAACGAAACAATCGGCATCACGAGAGAATTCATTGAAACGCCGGAAGATTTCCGTGCGTAAATTTTCGACAAACGTTTGAGGTCCGCGATCTAAGAGTTCGTCCATATTGAGCGAGTCGTTCAAACACTCGCGTGCCGTTAAAACGGCGCTTTCCGAAGTCCCTCCGACACCGACACCAAGAACAATCGGAACCGGAAAAACTTCTTTAAAGTCGTTCATTTGTTTCAGAACACAGTCAGCAAGGCTTTCTTGCGGGGTCTTCATAAGAAGTCGCGTTTTGCTCTCGGCTTCTCCGGAGCGAGCTGCGACGGTAATTTGAAGTTGTTCCCCCGGGACAAGCGACCAGTGAATAAAAACCGGGACAGCCCGTCCTGTTGCAAAACGAGACGTCGGCGACGTCTCTTCGCGATCGCCTCCGCAAAGGGCAAATTCTGCACAAGCACGACCGATTCCCTCGCTGACGGCCTCTTGAAGTGTTCCGGTAAATCCGGACCAACGCACATCCTGACCGACGCGCATGAAAACGACGGCCATATCCGGTTCCGAGGCGATAAGCTCTCCGTATTTTCTTTCAGAAAGGCACTGCGAGAGGTATTTCTGCACGGTTTCGCGTCGCTTCGGATTTTGCTCGGTACGAACTGCCGCCCTTAAAGCGTGTTCGTAGTCGACCGGACACATGCGATTGATACGTACAAAAGCCTCGGACACGCTTTCTATCAAATCGTTTTGTTTAATCACACTCATGCATTCTCTCCGATTCGTCCGCATCCAGACACTTCGGCCGACGTACCCGTAGCACGTCGGCCGATGTTACTTTACCTGAATTGTTTCATGCGTGAGATTACTTAACGCACTTGCAAGAGCAACGAGGCTTAAGTTGCTTGAAGAAGTCGTTACCCTTGTCATCAACAAGGATAAAGGCCGGGAAGTCAACCACTTCAATCTTGTAGATTGCTTCCATGCCGAGTTCCGGATACTCAATGCATTCGATGCTCTTAATGGCAGCCTCGGAAAGGGCCGCAGCAACGCCGCCGATCGTTCCGAGATAAAAACCGCCGTACTTCTTGCACGCATCGGTTACGACCTGTGTCCGGTTGCCCTTAGCGATCATCACGAACGAACCGCCCGCAGCCATGAAGGGAGCTGCGTACGGATCCATACGATTGGCTGTTGTCGGCCCCATGGAACCGCAGGCATATCCTTTCGGGGTCTTGGCCGGTCCCGCATAAAGAATCGGATGATCCTTAATGTAATCGGGGAGACCTTCGCCCTTATCAAGACGTTCCTTCAAGCGAGCGTGCGCGATATCGCGTCCGACGATGATGGTGCCCGTTAAAGATACACGCGTGGAAACCGGGTACTTCGAAAGTTCAGCCCGAATTTGATCCATCGGCAGGGACAAATCAATCTTAACCGACTGACCTTCGCCTTCCTTGCGGAATTCCTCCGGAATCAGGCTTGCGGGGTTGTCATCGAGCTTTTCAATCCACAGACCCTCGGCATTGATCTTACACTTGACGTTACGATCGGCCGAACAGCTCACACCGAGACCGATCGGACACGAAGCACCGTGGCGCGGCAAACGAATGACGCGCACATCGTGGGCCAAGTATTTGCCGCCGAACTGTGCGCCCAAACCGATGTTGTTGGCCGCCTCCAGAAGGATCTTTTCCATCTCCAAATCACGGAATGCGCGGCCGGTTTCGTCACCGGTTGTCGGCAAATTGTCATAGAACTTCGTGGATGCCAACTTGACCGTGAGCATCGTCTTTTCAGCAGACGTTCCCCCGACGACAACAGCGATGTGATACGGCGGGCACGCTGCAGTTCCCAAATCCTTAATTTGTTCGACAAGGAACGGAACCAAAGCGGCCGGATTCAAAATAGCCTTTGTCTTTTGGTACAAATAAGATTTGTTGGCCGAACCGCCTCCCTTAACAACACAAAGGAACTTATACTCATTGCCTTCGACGGCCTCAATATCAATCTGAGCCGGCAAATTGCACTTGGTATTGACTTCCTTGTACATGGTCAAAGGCGCGTTCTGAGAATAACGTAACGCATTTTCGGTATAGGTTTTGTACACGCCCTTGCTGATGGCTTCTTCATCGCAAAAACCCGTGTACACGTACTGACCCTTCTCGCCGTGGACGATAGCTGTTCCCGTATCTTGGCAAATCGGCAAAATACCCTTGGCAGCAATTTCTGCATTACGTAGCATCGTCAGTGCCACGTACTTGTCGTTATCCGAACTTTCCGGATCTTTCAGAATCTTCGCAACGCACTCGTTGTGCGCACGGCGGAGCATAAAGTTCACATTGTGGAAAGCTGTGTTCATCAGCACAGTCAGCGCTTCGGGCTGGACCTTTAAAACAGGATGCCCTTCAAAATCACCGACGCTGACGTAGTCCTTCGTAATGAGCGTGTATTCTGTATCGTCCTTGCCGACCTGAAACATCGGCGTATATTTGAATTCCGTCATTTTGATCTCCTTTCCGAGCGGCATTGCGCCGTCCGTCCTTGCGTTTTGATAAACAAATACTTCACGAGCATCGACTGTCAGTACTTCTCACAATCGACCTAAGACTCCCGATTATTTTACAGAACATCAGCCACTGTGGCACTCTACGCAAAAAAGGAGGGGCTTCCGTGTAACTCCATCAAATATAAGGCTTTTCCCCTACTCCTTTCGGATAAGTTTCGCCCGTCCCGTTTCCCCCGATAGAACAATTGTTTTACTTTAATCAAATTTTTGTTATCTGCCTATTCACTTTTTGTTACAAGTGCGCCATCATACGATCGTCCTTTTTACCTAACTACAAGAAAGGGGAATTTTTATGGAAATAGGACTTGACTTCTGGCTAGAGCTCTGTGTGCTCTTGGCCTGCTTGTTCTACGCGGCCCCGCGCGGCGGTTTTACGCTCGGTATGATCGGCGGCGTCGGCCTTATCATCTTCATCTTTTTCTTCCACATGAAGCCTGGCAAACCGCCGGTCGACGTGATTCTCACGATTTTGGCCGTTGTGTGCGCCTCGGCAACATTGCAAGCTTGCGGAGGCTTGGATTGCTTGCTACAAGTCGCGGAAAAACTGCTACGTAAACACCCGCGCTTCGTTTGCTATCTGGCTCCGTATCTTTGCTGGTTCCTGACAGTGTTGTGCGGTACGGGTCACACCGTCTACACGATGCTCCCGATTATTTATGACGTTGCCATTAAAAACGGTGTGCGTCCCGAACGCCCGATGGCCGCATCCACGATTGCTGCTCAGATGGGTGTGATTTGCTCGCCGGCTGCCGTTGCCTTCGTCTCGATGGTCGGCTTCATGGAAAAAGGCAACTACCTGATCGCCGGTCATCCCTTTAACATGTTCCATTTGGGCTTTATTGTTTGGCCCGCTGCCATCGTCGGCCTGTTTATGGTCGGCACGTTCTCCGTGTATCGCGGCAAGGACTTGGATAAGGATGAAAAGTTCCAGGCGTTGATTGCCGATCCTGAACAGCGTAAGTACGTCTACGGTGAAACGACGACGCTTATCGGCATTAAGTTCTCGAAAAAGCAGTGGGGAAGCCTTTGGATCTTCTTAGCCACCGTTGCTATGGTGGCTCTGCTCGGTGCCTTCAAGGAACTGCGTCCGCTCGTCGGAAAGAAGCGCCTATCAATGACCCTTGTCATTCAGATGTTCATGATTACGTCTGCCTTCTTTATGTTGCTTTTCTGCAAGTCAAATAAGAAGGTCAGTACAACGTCCGTGTTCATCGCCGGTATGGTTGCCATCGTTTCCGTGTACGGCGTGGCTTGGATGTCCGATACGATGTTCTCGAATCACTTGGATGCCTTGAAAGCAGAATTGACCGAATGGGTTAAATCCGCTCCGTGGACCTTCGGTATCGTCCTTTTGCTTGTGTCTAAATTGGTGAACTCTCAGGCAGCTGCCGTGGCCATTGTCGTCCCGGTCGCCCTGCAAATCGGCACGCCTCCCGGAGTCGTTCTTGCGATGGCTTCGGCTGCGTACGGTTACTACATTCTGCCGACCTACCCGTCCGACCTTGCGGCCATTACGTTTGACCGCTCCGGCACAACGCACATCGGCAAGTTTGTTATTAACCACTCGTTCATTATGCCCGGCTTAATCGGCGTCGGTACGGCTACCGTCGTCGGCTACATGCTCGGCATCCTGTACGGGTACATCTAATCGGTTGCTCAATATTTCCAAGGTACTGAAAGGACATTAAGTACCACTTTTCGAAAAGCAACCCGCAAAGTGAATACGCAAAGACGGAACCGATATCGGTTCCGTCTTTGTTTTATGCTCTCCCGATCGGAAACAGTGCCTGAAATCCTATAATCTGCCCTATCCGAAAATTTTCAATTGAACATGTTTTATGCGCAAAGTCGTTATCGGCATGAGCGGCGGGGTCGACAGTGCCGTCTCAGCCTATTTACTAAAGCAAGCCGGATATGACGTCGTCGGGCTATTTATGAAAAATTGGGAAGACGACGATGACTCAGAATATTGTTCAAGCCGACGCGATTTCATTGATGCGGCAAGCGCTGCCGACGTCATCGGCATTGACTTGGAGGCCGTGAACTTTGCCAAAGAGTACAAAGAACGTGTCTTTTCGAACTTTTTAACTGAATATGCCGCAGGGCGCACACCCAATCCGGATGTGCTTTGCAATTCGGAAATTAAATTTGCCGCTTTTCTCGATTACGCCATGACAATGGGAGCCGATCACATTGCCACGGGGCACTACTGTCGTGTACGCGAAAGAGACGGCCTGTTTGAATTGCTACGCGGGACAGACCCTGGAAAAGACCAGAGCTATTTTCTGCATCGACTTACTCAAGCGCAACTTTCCAAAGCCGTTTTTCCCGTCGGAGGTATGTACAAACGCGATGTGCGTGCTCTGGCCCTTAAAATCGGCTTGCCTGTAGCTCAAAAAAAGGATTCCACGGGAATCTGCTTTATCGGGGAACGTCCGTTTCGGGAATTTCTCAGCCGTTATCTGCCGACACATCCCGGCCCGATAAAAAACGAACAAGGGGAAATTATCGGCCAACATGTGGGTCTGAGCTTTTATACCCTCGGGCAACGCAAGGGTATCGGCATCGGCGGACGACGCGACGGCAACGACGAGCCGTGGTTTGTCGCCAAAAAGGACCTGGAAACCAACACGCTCTGGGTCGTGCAGGGGCACGACAATCCGCATCTGCTTTCCGAGAGTCTGACAGCAATTAACACAAGTTGGATTTCCGGCCTCTTGCCGAACACGGACGATCACGTAACGGTTAAGACCCGGTACAGAGCACCGGACGGCCCCTGTCGCATCACCGACATCGAGCAAAACACATTAAAACTAAACTTCCCGACACCGCAATGGGCTCCGACGCCGGGACAAAGTGCCGTCTTGTACTCCGGTGATGTCTGCCTCGGAGGCGGATTTATCGACTCTGTTCGTCTTAAAAGCGATTTAAATTTAATGTCGTAAGGAGCTACGCAGTGAACCTATTTGCTTCTGCTCGTTTTGCAACCTCGGCAGCCCGGCTCGCGCAGCTCCCGGCTCCTGGGTTACCCGAAATTGCTTTTGCCGGGCGCTCCAACGCCGGAAAATCCACAACAATTAATGTATTAACGCGGCAGGGACAATTAGCCTTTGCGTCTAAAACACCCGGGCGTACTCAGCTGATTAATTTTTTCCGTCTGACTCAAAAAGAAAACGAAGTCGGTTTTCTCGTCGACCTTCCCGGATACGGATACTCCAAAGCCGCCCCCGACACACGGGCTCAGTGGTCAGAACTAATCGGCGGCTATTTGGACGGAAGACCTTCGCTTGTCGGCATCGTTCTTGTGATGGATGCCAGGCGACCTTTCATGCCGGCCGATGAATGGCTAATTAAATTTTTCTCAGACAAAGCACACGTCCGACAACTGTGGCTCCTTAATAAATGCGACAAATTAAATCGCAGTGAGCGCACCGGCATTCTCAGGCTTGCTTGTACCCGAGCAGAGAAAACCGGAGAGCACGTTTCGGTTCAACTTTTTTCCGGTCTGAAAAAAGAGGGAGCGGAAAAACTCGCACAAACTCTTTTAAGCTGGATTGATCCGGAAGGACAATTCGGCACTCGGATCGATTGTCAATAATCGAGGTATTTATGCAAACATTGGGACACTATCCGCAAGTACGCATGCGTCGCATGCGCCATGATGATTTTTCGCGCCGTCTGATGCGCGAAAACGTTGTCACTGTCAATGATTTGATCCTTCCCGTCTTTGTAAAAGAAGGAACAAGTGATCGTGAGCCGATTCCGACAATGCCGGGCGTTGTACGCTACACGCTTGACGAGCTGCTGAAAATATGCGGAGAATGCGTGGATTTAGGAATTCCCATGGTGGCACTCTTTCCGGTCATCGACCCTGCGCTCAAGACGCCGGACGGTTCGGAAGCAACAAATCCGGACGGCCTCATTCCGCGCGTTGTTCGAGCGATTAAGAAAGCCTATCCCGAACTCGGCGTCATGTGTGATGTTGCCTTGGATCCCTACACCACGCACGGTCAAGACGGCTTAATTGACAGCACCGGATATATCCTTAATGATGAAACCGTCAAAATGCTCATCGGACAAGCTTTGGCGCAAGCTCAGGCAGGTGCCGACGTCGTCGCGCCCAGTGACATGATGGACGGTCGAATCGGTGCAATTCGTCAGTCCCTGGAAAGTCAAAATCTTATCCACACGCGCATTATGGCCTACTCAGCCAAGTATGCCTCAGCTTTTTACGGACCATTTCGCGATGCCGTCGGATCAAGCTCGAATCTCGGCAAATCGAACAAAGATGTTTATCAGCAAGATCCGGCCAACAGTAACGAAGCATTGTGGGAAGTCGGCCTTGACCTGGCCGAAGGAGCAGACATGGTGATGGTCAAACCCGGGTTACCTTACCTTGATGTCATTCGTCGCGTCAAAGATGAATTTAAGGCACCGACCTTTGCCTATCATGTCTCGGGTGAATACGCGATGATCAAGTGCGCTGCAGCAGCCGGCTGCATTGATGAAAAGAAAATCACCATGGAATCCATGATTGCATTCAAACGAGCCGGAGCCGACGGCATATTGACATACTGCGCCGTTGATGTCGCTCGTTGGATTCGTCAAGGATATAACTACTAAGCACCTCCTTGACCGCACCTATCCGTGAAAAAACCGCTCAAACACTCGCTCCGGCTGAGGCCGAGCGGTTTTTTTTTCGATTTCGATGATTCTCAATTTCGATTAAGGCATCACCAGGCAATGTGCAATCGGCTCTACGGGACTGCGAACCAGAGAAAGGATTCTTCGTGCGGGACTTGCGATTTGCTCGTCCAACTGTGTCTGGATCACCCCCGAAGAATTGGAAGTGACCGACTTCGCGGTAACAAGCAACTTCTCAATCCAACTTCTCGCGGTATTGGGCGCCTCTTCGTACCAATAAACGGGAGCCGACGCCTTAAGTTTTGCCAATCTTCTGGCTTCGTTTTGCGCCTTTTCAAAGCCGCCCAAGTCGTCCACAAGCCCGAACTGATAAGCTTGCCGTCCCGTATACACACGTCCTTGTGCCAAAGGTTCGACTTTGGCTATCGGCATCTTTCTGGCATCGGAAACCAAGCGCAAAAAATCCGAATATGTGCGCTCAACGGTCATTTCCATGATGTGTTCGAAGCGTGAATCAAGTGCCAAGGTCGGGCTCTTGGCTCTGACAAGCCACTCGGTATAAGCACCTCCCGCGCCGACGGAAAAACGATTCAGAGCGTTTTCAAAGGTCGGCATCATGCCGAAAACGCCGACCGAGCCCGTGATTGTCATCGGATCGGCAATAATTTTATTAGCAGCTAAACTGATCCAGTAGCCGCCGCTTGCGGCCATGTCTCCCATGCTGACAACAACGGGCTTGCCGCTTTTACGAACACCCTCAAGCTCACGCCGGATCATCTCACTGGCAACGGCACTGCCTCCCGGGCTGTCAATGCGTACAACGAGAGCGGCGATATGACCGTCGTGTTTGGCCTGTCGAATAAGTTCCGTGGCGCTGCGCGCACCAATCATACCCATACCGTTTGCGCCGTCTCGAATATCGCCCTCAAGCGTAACAACCGCGATACCCTTCTCTCCGCTTTCTTTAGCAGGATTTGCATCCAGATAGTCCAAGTAGTCCACAAAGCGCAGACCCTCTTGCTTTTTCGTCCCTTGGCGGTCTTGCAATAAGACACGCACCTCATCGGCACCTCGAACGGCGTCAACAAGATTGGCATTGAGCGCCACACGGCTCATGTCGCCCTGAGCCAGACGTACTTCTTTTTCAAAATTTCGGATGAGCGCACTCACGGCTCCCGGCATCAATCCCCGAGAACGTTCAACCGATTCGGTCACCTGCTTCCAGATGTCATTCATCCAGAATCGATCAGCTCGCAGCGCCTCTTCGCTCGGAGCTTTACGTACAAACGTTTCGGGAAACGACTTATAAGCACCGGCTTTAAAAACATGCACCGTCACGCCGAGATTTTTGAGTGCTTCTCCCCAATACAGGCGCGTATCGCCGATTCCCGTCAAAAGTACGCTTCCCATCGGATGCAGGAACACCTCGCTTGCGTGCGAAGCAATCATGTATTGACGCTGAGAAAAAGAGCTGGACCAGACGGTGACTTTCTTTCCCGTCGCGCGTACCTTATCCATCGCCTGACCGATTTCGCGCAAACTCGCAAAGCCGGCCGATTGCAAGTCTTCGACACGAATCAAAACGCTTTCGATACGCGAATCTTCCCGTGCCACATCCAAAGCACGAATCACATCACGGAGGCGTGTTTCCGGATCGGCACCGGAGATCGCGTAGGCCAATGCCGCCTCACGCGCCCCCAAATTCGATTGCTCGACAATCTTTCCGGAAATCGGGATGACCAACGCCGTTTTTTCCTCAATCCGAACGGTATCGTTTCGAAAAATCAAAATGCCGATTCCGATTAAAAGGAACAGCAAAATGAGATTCCCGATAGCCCGACGCGTAAAATCCAGGCTCTTCCAAAAGCGCGATCCGATCCACTTAACGGCGTTCCACACGGCGCATCTCCTGTCTTGCCGATCTTGGCTTCATCGCTATTTTCGCAAGTTCCGAGACATCATGCACGGCATAATCGACAAACGAGGGCCGCCGAGCACGTCTTCCTGAGACACTTCCGGTACACCAAATCGTTTTCAGACCGAGTGTCTTGGCAGATTTCAAGTTACCAAGCCCGTCATCGATCAAAGTCGCACACGTAGCCCTCACGCGACATTGGGCCAAAATGCGGGAAAAAACACCTTTATCAGGCTTGCAGTACCACTGTCCGGCAAAGCGCATTTGTTCGGGTGAAAACACCGCTTCAAACGCGTCCCGAATTCCCAGTACGGAAAGAACACGACAAGCATATGCATAAGGACCGTTTGTCACAACGACTTTGCGACCGGGAAGACAAGCCAAAAATTGTCTCGCGTAGTTTGCCGAAAGAATCGGAGTCACTAAATTTGTCAAGTCAAAATCATGCGTCTCACGGAAAAATTCCTCCGGATCGATACCGAAATGCCGATATAGCCCTAGAAACGTGGCGCCGTAGCGCCGCCAATAGGCATTCTGAATTCTTGACGCCTCGTCCAAAGGAAGCTGTAAGCGATCGGCAATAAACAAAGCCATTCGGCGATGGATTTCATGGAAAACCCCACTGGTTGCGTCATAAAGGGTATTGTCCAAATCAAAAAGCCAAAGCGCCGTGTTTTTCAAAGTCTTTGCGCGGACCGGCAGTGTTCTTACCCGAACGTACACTTAACCGAATTCCTACAAAACATACCGAGAAAGATCTTCGTCTTGAGTCAAGTGCCCGAGTCTTTCGCGCACGTAAGTCGCATCGATTTTGACAGTCGATTCAGCGCAGTTTCCGGCGGCAAAACTGGCATCCTCCAATAGTTTTTCCATCACGGTATGAAGACGTCTTGCGCCGATATTTTCCGTGTGTTCATTGACTTCAAAAGCGTACTGAGCGATGAGTTTAATTGCATCATCCTCAAAGGTCAGTTTGCAACCGTCAGCGCCCAAAAGCGCTTCGTACTGTTTGACAAGCGAGGCATCGGTCGAGGTTAAAATGCGCTCGAAATCGTGACTTGTCAGGCTCTTTAATTCCACGCGAATCGGCAGACGCCCCTGCAGCTCAGGCACCAAATCCGACGGTTTTGAAAGGTGAAATGCTCCGGATGCAATGAAAAGAATGTGGTCTGTCTTAACCCATCCGTACTTCGTCTTGACCGTTGTTCCTTCAATCAAAGGTAAAAGATCGCGCTGCACGCCTTCACGCGAGACATCCGCACCGCTCACTTCTCCGCCTCGGGCAATTTTGTCAATTTCATCAATAAAGACAATACCGTTATTTTCCACATTCTCGACAGCCTCCCGAATGCATTCAGACTTGTCGATGAGCTTGCCGGCTTCTTCTTCTGTATAAATCTCGAGGACTTCTTTGATTTTCAAGCGCCGCTTTTCCTTCTGTTGTTGCTGCAACTTTTCAAAGACGCTCTGGAGCTGATTTTCCATGTCATCCATGCCCTCGGGGGCAATCATGTTAAAAACCGGTCCCGTAGCCGGCACCTCCGCCTCAACAATCTTCTCGTCAAGTCTGCCGGCTCTGAGGTCTTCCCGTAAACGTCTTCTGGCGACGCCTTCGACAGGCGCAACCGGAGTGCCGTCCGAATTTGTCACTTGTGTTGTCGGAGGCAAGAGCAAATCCAATACGCGATTTTCCGCCGCTTCGGCCGCCTGCACATGCACACGCCGTTTTTGCTGCTCACGCATGAGCTTCATTCCAGCTTCCATCAAATCGCGGATGATTGACTCGACGTTACGGCCGACGTAACCGACTTCCGTAAACTTCGTCGCCTCCGTTTTCACAAACGGCGCATCTGTCAGACGAGCCAGCCGTCGGGCAATTTCCGTCTTTCCGACGCCGGTCGGTCCGATCATCAAAATGTTCTTCGGTGTTATTTCCGAATGCAACGGCTCGGCCACGCGCGCTCGGCGCCAACGATTGCGCAACGCAATCGCGACGGCGCGTTTAGCATCGTCTTGCCCGACAATGTATTTATCAAGTTCGCTAACGATTTCCCGCGGTGTCATCATCGATCCGGTTGCCATATTTACTCCCCTGCTTTAATCACTTCGACCGTTACATTCTGATTGGTGTAAATACACAAATCTCCCGCAATTTTCAGTGCTTCCCTCGCAATGGTCTCGGCATCCATTGTCGTATGCTCAATTAAAGCGCGTGCTGCACTTAACGCATAGGAACCACCCGACCCGATAGCCGCAATCCCGTTTTCCGGTTCTATCACATCGCCGTTTCCCGAAACAATCAACGTGGTTGATGCGTCGGCCGTAATCATCATTGCTTCCAAATGTCGTAAAGCCTTATCCGTACGCCACTGTTTAGCGAGCTCAATGGCCGAACGCATCAGATTGCCAGAATGCTTTTCGAGCACCCCTTCGAAGCGTTCTACGAGCGTAAACGCATCGGCCGTTGCACCGGCAAACCCGACGATGACCTTGTCGTGATAAACGCGCCGCACTTTGCGCGCCGTTCCTTTAAAGACAACGTTGCCGAGCGTAACCTGCCCGTCTCCGGCCATCGCGACAACATTGCCGCGCCGTACACAAAGAATTGTGGTTCCGAGTAACTTTTCCATACTGATTTTCCTATCCGGATCCTGTGATTTTTTAGGCCTGCAACAAGAAAGAGGAGGCAAAAAAGGCCTGCCTCCCCTCCGATGCGCGTTTCTCAGTCCGACAACTCAATCAATCGCCGTACATTTTCTGCCGAATCTCACGCCGTTCCTGCGCTTCAAGAGATAGCGTCGTCGTCGGGCGGGCCAAAAGGCGTGCCACTCCGATGGGCTCACCGGTTTCCTCACACCAGCCGTATTCGCCGTTATCAATACGGCGCAAAGCGGCCTGTACTTTTTTGAGCAATTTGCGTTCGCGATCACGCGTACGCAATTCAAATGTGCGCTCTTCCTCAAGAGTCGCTCGATCAGCCGGATCAGGAACCACCGTCGTTTCGCGCAGGTTCTCCGTCGTTTGATTGGCGTTGTTTTGCAACTGCGCCTCCATCATTTGCAGGCGATTGCGAAAAAACTCCACCTGCTGATCGTTCATGTAGTCCTTCTTGGGCATCGCGAGAATTTCCTTCTCGGTCAGCAACTTCTTTTTAGCCATAACACATCCTTTCATCGGCATAACCAGCAACGACACGCGAGATCCCGACAGATGCAAATGAATGAAAAAGCTTAAATATCAAAGCGACTTCTTCTGATTGAAAAAACAAAAAATCGCTTTCTTTCGGGACGCGAAACATTAGCACAGTTTTTCTCTACCGTTTCGAAAAAAATCAAGGAAGCTCACTCTTTAGTAGACAAAAGATTCACTCCGACCGTCAAAGCAGCGCGGCATATAATTTGAAAAGGATTGGGGGAATTCTTTCGGAGACCGCTATGCACCGTAAGGCCATTCATCGCGGGGGCATCCTTTCAGCCGGATACGACAGAGCCGCTCGCATTTTGGAAATTGAATTCGACACGCATCGAATCTTGCGTTATGAGGGCGTCGGTCAAGCCGTTGCCGAGCGCTTCTTGGACTCCGGCTCCCCTCTTTCGCACTACAAAGACGAAATTGAGGAAGAGTATCCATGTCGAGAAGTCGGACAAGAGGAAAAGAATGCTCCTTCCCTGCACAAGAAATCCGGCGTCCCCGACGCCTTAAAGGCCCTGTTTGAGCCCAAATGCTGAAACGAATGGTTTATTTCTGCCCGGTTGCTTTTTTCAGCTCAGAATCAACGATTTCTCCGGCTCGTTTGACCTTCTCAGCAGAAAGCGCTTCTTGAACCTGAGTTCTGGCTGTCGCCTGACGCACCTGCAAGCGTTTTAATTGCAAATCGAGTTCCGCGCTCTCATCGGCGCGCTTTTCCAGTTTATCAGCTCGCGCTTGAGCTTTGAGTTGCGCGGCTTTTCTTTGCGCGGCAAGCCTCTTGGCCGCGGCGGCTTTACGCGCCGCCTCTTGAGCCTTGGCCTTTTCCGCCGCAGCCTTTTCCATGGCCAATTTCTTCTCGGCTTTGGCTTTAACGTCCTCGTAATTTAACCGAACCGACTCGATCTGCGCTTCTAAGGAGCGATTCTGTTGCGCCGGGTAGTCCGGCGGAACGGTTTGCGACCACGCTAACGGCGCGCAAACAAACAAACTCAGCATAAAAATCGTCTTGTTCATAAAACGACCTCCTTAACGAGCCGGCTTCTGGCATCCGCCGGGATTGTTCGGTTGAATACGCGTTTCGTTCGGACTCGGAGAAACCATAATAGCCGTACCGGGTTTGAATTCACACACCCGACCGACTTGCGCCGAGTTAAAGAGTTTGTCGTCATACCTAAAGGTAATCTGCACCCCGTCAACGAGGGTTTCGTTACCCGATCCGGCCCCGGCTAACGTCATGCCGGCAAGCCCGCCGGCCACGCCGCCGATCATACGATCGCTACGGCCGGCATTGTGTACTTGATTGCCGATAGCAATTCCGGCCAAAGCCCCGAGAACGGCCCCGACAGCCTGCGCCTGCGAGCGATCTTCACTGTTAGGGACAGCAACACGAGCCGGCAAAATTGCAACAATTTGAACGGTTTTAACTTCCTGTGCCTGATTAACGGCCCCGGCATAGTACGTATCGGACCGGTACGTATCCCCCGTACTTTGGCACCCGTTTAAAACAACCAAACTTGCCGCAACGGCACTTATGAAAATTTTCTTATCCATGTTCTTTCTCCGCAGTGCCCGAACGAACTCCTCTTTTCATCCGTTAACGCACACTTTAATGCGAAATACACGAAAACAAGCGCTCCGTTCGCGAAACGAAAACAAACCTAACAGAAATTAACAAATCTACGCGGACGGGAAGAAAAGCGTCGCAAGCCCTAGAAAAATTAAAAATCCCCCGGAGTCTGTCGAGAAGGTTAAAAGGACAGATCCTCCCAAGGCCGGGTCTCGTCCGAAACGCTTTAAAAGCAACGGAACGGCCAATCCAACCACGGCTCCGAGAACAAAGTTAAGGAACATCGCAAGGAACATCACAAACCCCAGCGTTTTTCCGTAAGGGCTGTCCCAGTACAAAAGCCAAACGAAAAGGCCGGAAATCGCTCCCCAAACTATTCCGTTAATGACGGAAATCCAAACTTCTTTGTAAATAAGATCTTCTTCATTGGAATTGGTTACTTGTCCCATCGCCAAAGACCGCACCAACAGTGTCAATGTCTGATTCCCGGAATTTCCGGCCATCCCGGCTACAACAGGCATCAACGCCGCCAGTGCGACCACCCGTTCGATGGTTCCGTCAAAGGCATTGACCACACGTGAGGCAAAAAAGGCCGTACACAGGTTCACACCGAGCCACAACCACCGACTCTTGGCCGTTTCCCAAACATTACCGAAAATATCCTGCTCGTCACTTAAACCAACCGAGGCGAGGACATCTTCGTTATTGCCCTCTTGAATCACATCGAGCACATCATTAACCGTTAAACGTCCGACAAGGCGTCCTGCCTCATCAACGACCGGAGCGCTGACAAGGTCATAGCGCTCAAAAGCATGAGCCGCATCCTCTGCGTTATCCAGCGGGTTTAGCGTCAAGATATCGGTCTGAACCAAATCGGAAACCGTCACGAACGACTCATGAACCAAAATCAAACTGACGGGTAAGACTCCGACGAATTGCCCCTTGAGGCCGACAACAAAGAGTTGGTCGGTATGATCCGGCAAATTCTCGAATCGGTGCAAGTACTTTAAAACCGCTTCCAGCGTGATGTCTTCACGAACCGAAATCATTTCAAAGTCCATACGTGCGCCGACACTATTTTCCGGATAACTCATCGCGGCGCGCAATTGGGCACGTTCTTCGGACGACAATCCTTCTTGTACTTCCGCAACCACATCGGGAGGCAAATCCTGCACGATATCGGCGATTTCATCCGTATCCAGTGTTTCGACGGCATCGACCAGTTCGTCGGACGTCATCGCCTCAATCAGCGTTTCGCGAACACCGTCACTGACTTCAACGAGAATGTCACCCTCATCATGGGCATCGACCAATTGCCAAACAGCCAATCGATCATCCGGAGGCAGGGCCTCCAGAACGTAAGCGACATCAGCCGGGTGAAGCGAGCGCAGAATTTCGCGTAAATCGCCTTTTGCACTCTCACTTAAAGGCTTTGCAAGCGGATGATTCGGATCAGTAGGTTGCTGATTTTCGCTTTGCTCTTCTCGCTCGAAAATCTGGGCAATCTGAGAAAGAGCCAAACTCGCCTCTTCAGGCGCCAATGCGGAAATCTCCCCGGTATCGGGGCTGTGCTCGGCCGGCTCTTTTTTTTCAAGTTCACTTTCGCGCATGAAGCAGCTCCCGAAAAGAGAAAAAATTCAATACGGTTCTTTTCGACTACGAAAAAAGGCGTGCGCCTTACTTGGGCGAATCGAAATTTTGGCGCACTCCCAGACTTAATGGCAAGGGAATGCCGGACATAACACCGAATGCCGACTTTTGGCGCACTGTTTTCAATGCTCTTTTTAAGGCGTTGCCCGAAGCCAAGAAAGAACCGGCTCAACGGTCGGTCTGATGCCGTTCCAAATTCGAAAACTTTCCGCCGCCTGCTCGACAAGCATTCCGAGACCATCGTGCACATTCGGGCATCCGGCGCATTGTGCCTGTTGCATAAAAGGCGTTGCAACGCGTGAATACATTAAGTCATAACAAAGCGAAGCACTGGAAAGAACCCTTTTATCAACAGCCGGAACCGCCCCATTTAGACTGGCGCTCGTTGCGTTGACAACGATATCCCAGGAACTCCCGTAAGCCCCCTCCAGGGGACAAGAAAAAACGCCGAATTCACGAGCAAGAGAGACCGCCTTGGCCTCGGTTCGATTCGCGACTGTGACTGATTCAACAAACTCAGGAAGTACAGCCAAGAGGCCTCGTGCAGCACCACCGGCTCCGAGCAAAAGAACATGCGCTTTATCGAGATTTTCCCCATAAAGGCGCTTGACATCCCGAACGAATCCGATTCCGTCCGTATTATCTCCGACAATCTGACCGTCCTTTCGAAAAGACAGTGTATTAACAGCACCGGCTCTGCGCGCACGACCGCTTAAAGTCCGGCTTGCCTCATAGGCTTTCGTTTTAAACGGGACCGTTACATTGGCACCGGAAACCTTCTCTGTCTTAAGAAGTTGTTGCAATTGCCCGTCAAAATCCTCAATGGCAAACAATCGTTTTTCGTAAACAATCGGGATTCCCGTTTCCCGTGCAAACGCTGCATGAATGACAGGCGAGAGCGAATGCTCAATCGGATTCCCGATAACATAAAAGCGTCGGCTCACTGCGCATCCTCCGTCTTCTTTTCTTCGCTTTTCGTCACGATTTCCTCGGACGCATCTTCAGTCTCGCAACCAGCTTCTATTTCGTCATCGTCCTCTTCCACGAACTCCTTCCCGTCGAACACTTGAAGAAGGCGTGTTTCCAAGACAAGTTCGATGTAATCGCATCCGAGCACCTGTAATCGAATTCGCCGTCCGCGTTCCAATTCCGGCAATCCCGGAATGCGCTGCATCATCGGCAAGCCCTCGATACGCACGAGTTCGTCTTTAACCACGAGCGCAGTAACTTCTTTTTTTTCTTCTTGCTCAATCCAACGAAGACTCCAATACCGCTCCATGCGACGCTGAAAGTCGTTATACGCTTCGTAGGCCGACTCAAAAACCGTGACCGTCGTAAACAAATCCGTATCTTTGGCCTGATAGGCCGGTGTCTGCCCCATGGCAACTCGGACGATTTGTCGCTGGTTCATCAGGTCCACATAGCGGCGCAAAGGCGATGTAGACCACGCATAAGCCACAACGCCCAACCCGTCGTGGGGGCCCGGCGTTGTGCTCATCTTGACGCGCCCCATGTGTTGACTACGGTAAATGCCCGCCGTATTGTGCTCTTCCAACCACAATCCCCAGGTTTCATTGGCAAAAATCATCATTTCAGAGACAACCAGATCAATCGGCGCTCCGCGCATGCGAGAACGAATTTGAGCACGAGCGTTCTCTCCTTCGCCTTCCAAAACAAAATACCACTCCGGACGAGGCGGCATCTCCGGGCGTCCGCGAACCGTCTCGCGTGTCTTCTGCCGCATCTTGGCAAAACGCCACAAAAGGCC
Source organism: Sutterella sp. UBA4713 (assembly GCA_002404465.1). Classification (GTDB taxonomy): domain Bacteria; phylum Pseudomonadota; class Gammaproteobacteria; order Burkholderiales; family Burkholderiaceae_F; genus Duodenibacillus. The sequence goes on from DHJT01000082.1 coordinate 26,079, forward strand.
GATCTCCCGTGCATACGGGATGCGAAGCGTCCCGGACAAAATCGCCTCCTGCGTAACATCCTCTTCAAAAGTGTCATATCGCAAATTGGCGTGAATCGGAACCCGCTCCACACAAGTCTCTGTAGACACAATCGCCATTGAGGTCGAATCCAACACCGCATAAAGAGAGACACAGGGCACATTCGTGCCCTCCTTTAGGCTTGCCGCTTCAATCCAATCGGGCGGAAGCATCGTAGTTTTTATACCCGGTCCGTAGACCGTCGAGAGGCGCTCTCGAGCGACTTTGTCAATCGGAGAATCTCGCTCAATAAGAAGCGACGGAGCGGCTATATGAATACCGAGTTTGATCCGCCCGTTTCCGATATCAGTGACGCTCGTTGCATCATCGATTTCCGTCGTCGAAGAGTCATCAATGGAAAAAGCATCGACATCGGCAAGCGGCAAGTCTGCCGAGAAAGCTTTCGGCGCCGGAAGGTTCTTTGCAAAGCCCTGTCCCTGTGGAAAATGTTCAAAGTAGAAACTTTGCACATGCCAGGCGTAGGGGCTTGCGATAGCGCCAAGCTTCAGTAGCAAAGATAAAGGAGAGACTCTTTCCATGCTTGAGGCATCGTTTAAGGCTTTCCATTGAACGGAATTTTTATCCGGACGCAACAAAAGCGCATAAGCCTGCGTGCGAATCGATTCAGGAAGAACGCCGGCCACCATGTCGCTTGTCATCTGCTTTCTGATCTCTTCGAGTTTCTTGCGACGCTCGATGGCTTGCAAGGCGCGCTCAAGTATTTCACATGGAGCCGGCTTAAAAATGCCGCGTCCTTTTTTATAAAAATAGACCGGGTTACCTTGCAGGGCCAAAAAAACGGCTGCCCGCTCCACGGGGCTCGGCGTCCCGTAGTACTCGGTAGCCAGTGTCGTGTAGTCAATTTCCTGACCGTCCGCCGCTTCCCAAAGAAATTCCGGATCGATTTGGCTTGCCGCGGCTTTGGCCTTGTCCATAAAATCCGAGCCGCTGTAGTCAAATTCAAAAAGAACATGACCGCCTTTGACCTTCGTGCGTTTTCCGCTTGAAAGCTCTACCTGATAGGCATTGCCCTCGTGTTTGAGAATGACGCCGGACTTGTAGTTTCCGTCCTCTTCAAAAAAAAGTTGCATTCTTTTAACCTTTCCGCTCGGTCAAAAAATCAACGACCTGCGAAACGTATCGCGCAAACCGACTGACCGCATGATTCTCATTTTCCAACATCAGAAACGGCGAACCTGTAAAGACCTTACGAGCTTCTTTCCAATCCAAAACTTCATCGGCCGTTGACAGCGCCACAAGCACCTGCAACGGGTCCTGAAGCTCAACTGTCTTTAACTTTCGCAACTGCTCGGCATATGCCTTTTTCACAACGACAAGACGTCCGTCCGAGGCCTTGCATTCACCGACAAAGGGCTCGATGAAATCCCATGGACGAACCGCCGGATTAATCAAAACCGCACGATACGCATAATCGTTCAATAAACGCGCGGCATAAAACCCTCCGAGGCTTGAGCCGACAATTCCGACCGTGCCCGGCTCATACATCTTTAAAATTTCCCGAATGCGTTGCCAAACCCACATCGGCTCGGCATTTAGATTCGGAGCCAAAAATGCCAAAGCGCGTCTTTCGCATTCTTCCCGCACAAGGCCGGCCTTTAATCCGGTCGGACTGGATAAAAAGCCGTGTAAGTAAAGGACTGTCCGAATCATCTTGTCCTATGCTGCAAGCGCATTCAGGATTTTTTCCTGCACGCCGCAAAAAGCCCCGTTACTCATGCACAAGACGGCATCACCCTGACGAGCCTCGGAAACGACAGCAGCAACCAAAGGGTCGATTCGCCCGGAAAAACACTGCACTTTATCAGCTAAGGGAGCCAGTGCCTCGGAGGCATTCCAGCCGACCCCGGTACCGCTATAACAATAGATTTTGTCGGCGCCGACAAGTGAGTCTGCCAACTTGTCTTTCATTGTTCCGAGTTTCATCGTGTTGCTGCGCGGTTCAAAGACAGCAAGAATCCGACCGTTGCCTTGCATCCGAGACCGCAATGCCGCGATGGTCTCCCGAATCGCCGTCGGATGATGCGCAAAGTCATCAATCACGGTCACGCCGCGTTTTTTCCCCTTAACTTCCAAGCGCCTTTTTACACCGGAAAAATGCGAAAGAGCTTCCAAGGCCTGATGCGGCGAAATGCCGACATCACAGGCAGCTGCCAAAGCAGCTAAGGCATTTAGTCGGTTGTGGTGCCCGGCAAGCGTAATTTCAAGCATCCCAAGTTGCTTACCCGACTTTAAAACCGTACCCTGTTCATCGACAAACCAACCGCTCATATCGTCAAAACGTTCCAGACGACTCCACAGCCCCCTTGCTAAAACACGCTCGAGAGCCTCGGATTTTGCGTTGGAGATGATAAGACCCTCGGAAGGAATCGTCCGAACAAGGTGATGAAATTGCTTTTCGATCGCCTCGAGGTTTTCAAAAATGTCGGCGTGGTCATACTCCAGATTATTAAGAATCACGGTCCGTGGCCTATAGTGGATAAATTTACTCCGCTTATCGCAAAAACACGTATCGTACTCATCACCCTCAATAACAAAGGTTTTTCCTGTGCCTAATTGCGCTGAATGTCCGAAGTCCGTCGGAACGCCCCCGACAAGAAAACCGGGATTGTGCCCCGCATAACTTAAAATCCAGGCCAAAAGTGATGTTGTTGTTGTTTTTCCATGCGTTCCGGCGACCGCAAGCACGTGCCGATCTTGTAAGACGGCTTCACTCATCCACTGCGGACCGGACGTATACCGCTCCCCGGCATTCAAAATTGCTTCTAAAAGAGGATTGCCTCGACTGACGGCATTGCCGATAACCCAAAGATCGGGTTTAATGGCCAATTGGTCTGCCGCGTAACCTTGTTCAATACGCACACCGATCTCAGAAAGTTGATCGCTCATGGGCGGATAGACGTTCTTGTCGGATCCGGTAACCGTGTAACCGGCCTGCTTTGCCAACTGGGCAACACCTCCCATGAATGTGCCGCAAATACCGAGAATATGGATATGCATCGGAAAGAGTCTAAAATCAGTAAAAGAGAAAGCAGATTGTACCGCCCGAACATCCACCCTATGAATACCGATTCCCGTCTTTTACGCCGAGCAGCCCTTGCGGCGGCCGACTCTGTTGTCTTGGACAATACCCCTTGGAGTCTGGCCCGCAATCAAATTCAAGACGAAACAGGGATCCGCATTCCGTCCGACGTCTTGGAATCGGCCGTTCGCGAAACCTGGGCAACTTTCAAACCCATCGAACACAAAGCCGTTCTTCAAGCCAAGCGGCTTTGCGCGTTAAGGGCGTTACAGATGCTCGCTCCCTATGATGCTTGGCTGTGCGGTGCCGTCTTAAACGGATGTGCCGGACCGGAGACAAGCATTCGCCTCGAAGTCTTTGAGGATGAGGCCAAAGGTGTTTTAATTTCTCTTTTGGACAGCGGCATTGATGTCCAAGCCATCGATGATGAGCTAAGCCCGGTCGGGGAACCTGACCTTAGTCTCGGTTTTTTATTAAAAAACGACATCTCCGGCAATTTCGAAGCTATCCGTGTCGAAATCTTCCCAAGGCACTTTAAATCACGCAATCCGCGGAAGCGCCGTCCTGACTTTTGGCAAGTCCCATGGGAAGCATCCGGCCGAATTCAGGCGCAAGAGCTGGTAAAAGTCCTTGTTTCGCATTGACCTTCGGAGAGCCAAAAATTCTTTTTGTCGTTTTCTTCTCTTTTGTATATCATTCGACCCATGAAGCCCAGGGGGTAAAGTTCAAACAAGATAGACGAAGTTAGCCTCAATTGCCGATAAATCAGAAAAAATGACGTCAAATTCGGCACTTGTACTGTCATTGCGGGAATGCGTTATGGACCTACGGAAACTTAAAAGCATTATCGATTTATTAAAAGAAGCCGGAATATCCGAAATCGACTTGACCGAAGGTGAAGATCGTGTCCGTATCGTCAACAGTCCCGACGGAATTCGGTCGCAGGCGACCTCTTACGGCAACACGCCCGCCTTGTCGGCTCAGCCGTCAGCGACACCGCAGGAAGTCAAAACCCCGTCGGCTACAACGACTCCGACCGTCGAGACAATCAATGCTCCGATGGTCGGCACGTTCTACCGAGCACCGTCTCCGGGAGCCAAACCTTTTGTTTCCGTCGGTCAAAAGGTCCGTGCCGGAGAAACAGTCTGCATCATTGAGGCCATGAAATTATTAAACGAGATTGAGGCTGAATTTGACGGTGAAATCGTCAAGATTCTCGTTGAAAACGGCGACCCGGTCGAATTCGGACAAGCGCTGTTTGAAATTCGCCGTTAACTCACTCGGAACAACGTCGGAATGTTTGGAAAAATCCTCATCGCCAACCGCGGAGAGATAGCGCTCAGAATTCTGCGCGCTTGTCGCACGATGAACATTAAAACCGTCGCAGTTCACTCAACGGCCGATGCCGACTCCATGCATGTTCGTCTCGCCGATGAAAGTGTCTGTATCGGGCCGCCTGCGCCTTCGATGAGTTACCTGAACATTCCGGCAATTATTTCGGCGGCGGAAGTAACCGATGCCGAGGCCATCCACCCGGGATACGGATTTTTGTCGGAAAACGCCGACTTTGCCGATCGCGTGGAAAAAAGCGGATTCGCTTTTATCGGTCCTCGCGGTGACACCATTCGGCTGATGGGCGACAAAATCAACGCCAAACGCATGATGGCCAAAGCCGGTATCCCTTGTGTGCCCGGCTCCCTGGCTGAGTTGCCGGATGACACCCAACAAATCCTTGCGCTTGCCCGAGAAATCGGCTATCCGGTCATCGTCAAAGCTTGTGCCGGCGGCGGCGGTCGCGGAATGCGAGCCGTGCGCACTGAGGCGGCTCTCGTCAATTCGATTGCCTTACTACGTGCAGAAGCTAAAAATGCTTTCGGCTCAGATAAGCTCTATTTGGAAAAGTATCTGGAAAATCCCCGGCATATTGAAATTCAGATCCTGTGCGATAACTTCCAAAATGCCGTCTATTTGGGCGAGCGCGATTGCTCCATGCAACGACGCAACCAGAAGATTATCGAAGAAAGCCCGGCACCGGGCATTTCCCGCAAGGCCATCGAACGGCTCGGAGAGCGCTGCGTCGAGGCTTGTCGTCGCATCGGCTATCGCGGTGCCGGCACCTTTGAGTTCCTGTACGAAGACGAGAATTTTTATTTTATTGAAATGAATACCCGCATTCAGGTCGAACATCCGGTTACGGAACTTGTAACCGGAATCGATCTTGTGTGCGAGCAAATTCGTCTGGCTTCCGGCGAACGCCTGACACTCAAACAAAAAGACATCGTTCCGCACGGTGCAGCCATTGAGTGTCGTATCAATGCAGAAACACCGTTTACATTTCGGCCGAGTCCCGGACGCGTTTCTGTCTGGCACGTGCCGGGCGGTCCGGGAATCCGCATCGAAAGCCACCTGTATACCGGGTACAATGTTCCGCCGTACTATGACAGTCTGATTGCCAAACTCATTGCCAGCGGGCCGGATCGAGCCACGGCCTTGGCGCGCATGAAAGTGGCCCTGACGGAACTGGCTTGCGAGGGCATCAGCACCAATACGCCGCTTTTACGTGCTATTGTGGCCGACTCCGGTTTTGCCCAAGGACAACGTGACATTCACTATTTGGAACGAAAACTGAACGAATGGCAATTGCGACGTAAGGAGAAAACGAGCGATGCTTCGTGAGGTTTCACTTCTTGTTGCGGAAAATCTGGCCGAGGCCCTCGGCGATGCTCTTTTGGAAAACGGCGCTCTGAGCGTTTCGCTTGAAGATGCCGATGCTGATAACGCCGATGAAAAACCGCTTTACGGGGAACCCGGACTGGAGCCGACAACCTATGCATGGAAAAGATCACGTCTGAAGTTCCTCCTAGATGAAACGCACGATGCTGCCTTGCTCGTTAAAGCGTCTTTCCTTTCTTTAGGACAAAAGCCGAGTGCTATCGAATCGATTGTTCCGGTACCTCAAACGGACTGGGTCAAGCTAACACAGGCACAATTCGGCCCGACCAGGATAAGCGACCGCTTATGGATTGTTCCGAGCTGGAGTCAAATCCCCGATCCGAAAGCCGTTAACATCCGACTTGATCCGGGTGTGGCCTTCGGTACCGGAGCGCATCCGACAACGCACCTGTGTCTAAAGTGGCTCGATGCGAATTGTCGACCGGGGCTTACCGTTCTCGATTACGGATGCGGAACCGGCATTTTGTCCATTGCCGCAGCCAAACTCGGCGCCTCTTTCGTCATCGGGACCGACATTGACCCGCAAGCCGTTGAGGCCGCTGATTACAACGCAAAAATCAACGCTGTGACCGCTTCCTTTTTGCTTCCTGACGCTATACCGCACAAAACGTTCGATATTGTCATTGCAAACATCTTGGCCAATCCTCTAAAAGTGCTGGCACCCACCCTCGTCAGCTTCCTTTCTGAAAAAGGTTCTCTGACACTCTCGGGGGTTTTGGTACACCAGGCTCAAGACATTATCAACACGTATGCGGCAATCGGTGTCAAACTTTCTCTGTGGGAACAACAAGAAGGCTGGGGTTGCCTGACAGGAACAAAACTATCTTCCCCTAAGGAATGATTATGGCTTATGTCACTCGTTGCCCTTACTGCGGCACCGTTTGGTTACTACCGAATAAAGAAACGGCCGAGGCATGCCCGGTCAAATGTTCTAAATGCCAGAAGTGTTTCGATGCCACACGCGATCTGCTGTGTGTACCCGATGCGCTGTTCCCGCAAAATCATACCGATTCGCAGGAAACGGTTCCCCAAGAGTCACTTTCTGCTCCTGAACCCGAAAAAACCACAACTTCTTGTCTCTCTCCTACCGAACAACCCCCGATTCAAGCCCCCGTCCGAGCACCGGTTGTGCCGCAAACAGAGAAGCGCTCCGACCAAGGAGTACCTCTTGTGTCCCCTCCTCGAAAAGCTCAAAGAGAACTTGAAAAACTCAACATTTTGATGAGTGATTTTTCCGGACGGACGGAACCGACCGTCGGGGCACCGAGTCGCCTCGAAAACTGGCAGGAAGGCTCTGCGGCAGGTCTCTCGAAACAGATGCCTGCCGAATCACCCATTCTGCAAACCGTCGGAACTGCACCGAAACACAAAAAGAACTCTTGGAGCGGTCCCGTCCTTATCGGCGTCCTTCTGGTTGCAATTCTTGCCGTTGGCGCAATTGTGTTTAACCAATCAATTTTGCAAAAATTCCCATCCTCTAAATCGCTTTTCGATTCAGTTTGCACAAAGATTACCTGTCCGGGGTTCTTCTTAAAAAACATTGAGGCTTTTGCCGTCACAAAAACACAACTGACCAGTTCGGGAACACCGGGAAATTACAGTCTGGAAGTGACGATTCTGAACGGTTCGACCATCGCACAAGCCATGCCGCACCTTTCTCTTCAACTTGTCGATGACAACGACACGGAAATCACGCACCAGATTCTTAAACCGGCAGACTTTCTAGCCGATCCGTCTGTAAAGAGCCTCGGTGCCGGTCGTTCGATAACCGTTCACATTAATATGCGCACCAATGCAACACCGTCTCGATGCATTGCTACGCCGATCTATCCATGAATGTCTGCGTTACCGGTTCTGCTGCCTATGACACCGTCTTTTCTTTTTCGGGGCGGTTTAAGACGCAATTGCAGCAAAGTCGTCTTGATCACTTGAACGTGTGCTTTCCGGCAGCATCCATGACACGTCGTTTCGGCGGATGCGGCGGCAACATTGCCTATGCCTGCCGTCTGCTCGGAGAAAAGACCGTTCTTTTAAGTGCTTTCGGCACAAACGATGCCGACGCTTACCTCAAACACCTCAAAAAACACGGCGTTGATGTCGTGCCGACCCTTGTTGAAAACGCTTACACGGCTCAATGCGTGATTCTCTCGGACGCGACCGGATCACAAATTGCAACGTTTTGTCCGAATGCCGCACTTTTTACACGAACCGATCTTTGGCCCGAAGTTCCCGTGGATATCGGCATCGTCTCCCCGGAAACTCGCTCGGTCATGCTCGCGCGTGTGGACGAATTTGTCAGGCGTAACATTCCGTTCTTTTTCGACCCCGGACAAATCACTCCGCGTTTTACTCCGTCTGAACTGCTTAACTGCATCCGCCTGGCTCGCTATACCGTCATGAGCGACTATGAACTTGATCTCGTACAGCGCATGACCGGTCTGAAAGAAGATGCCCTTCTGGATTTGTGCCCCGTTTTAATTGTGACGCAAGCCGAACAAGGCGCCTATGTCCTAAAAGGTCGCGAGTCTTTTCACGTCCCGGCCTGTCCGGTTCGTGCACAAGACACCATCGGCGCAGGCGATGCGTTCCGTGCGGGACTTTTGCATGCCGTCTGTCACAACCTTGACTGGCAACACGCCCTGCAGCTCGGATGCGCTCTGGCATCGTTTAAAGTGCAAAGTAACGGCGCTCAATCGTACAGTCCTACTCGGCAAGACATCATCAATCGCCTTGCCGAGAATTACGGCACAACCGAAGGTTATGCGCTTTAAAATCCCCGTCGAGCGCCGGTATTCGATGCTCGGCTATCTATTTACCGATAGAGTCCATGAATTCACAATACGTTTTCTTTGTGAAAACAGGCTTAAAGTTTTCGCAAATTCGGTCGGCAAGTTTCCCGTCTTCGGTCAGTAGGTCCACGACAGTCCAGGCAAGAACGGCCGGAGACTTCTCAAAGGCCACCTTCGTGTCGACAAGTTTGTAATCGGCTCCGTGCAACTTGCCGCGCGCACACCCGACCCACGCATGAACGATTGGAATTAAATGCGAAACATCCCCCATGTCGGTACTGGCCGTATTATGCGGACCGGCTTCGACATCCTCAGGCGCAAAGAACGCTCGGGCATTTTCTTCCAGCGCAGCGCGCAAACGAATATCGGGACGTAACGGGAGATATCCGGGCATATCGTGAACAATACACTCAGCACCGATGGCGTCGGCTCCGGCTTTCAACGCGCGATTAATATCAGCGTTGTAATGCTCAAGCCCCTCAACGGTTGCCGCACGAACGTAACTTTCCATCGTTACACGGTCCGGGACGACATTGACAAGGTCACCGGCATTCGTAAGGATCGGATGGAATCGCACATAGTCAGACTCTTTAAAACGTTCCCGAATGGCATTGACCCCCATCATACCGATCATTGCGGCATTTAAAGCATTAATGCCTTTGTCAGGTGCTCCGGCAGCGTGAGCTGCGCGCCCTTTGTATTCGACAATCTTTCCGATAAATCCGTTGCAACTGGCTCCGGAGCCATAATGCCCTTCCGGATTATCCGTGATATCCACATGCATTTGAAGGGCGATGTCAATGTCATCGAACCCTCCTTCCTTGATAATCTGTTCTTTGCCTCCGAGGTAGGAAATCTTCCCCTGTTTAATGAGTTCAGCACGATATCCGAGTTCTACATACTCCTCGGCCGGCACGGCAAAAAAGACCACTTCTCCTGCAAGTTCGCTCATCACCCCGGAATCCACAAGAGCCCAGGCTACGGCCATCATATTGGCAATTTGAACATTGTGTCCGCAACAATGGGCCGCCCCGTTTTGTGCCGCATACGGAGAATTTTTACAAATAACGGCATCAAGCTCCCCGATAACCGCAACGGTTTTGCCCGGCTTTGCGCCTTTAATACGGGCCTTGATCCCCGTAATACCCCACCCCGTTGTGTACTCGAGCCCCAACGCATCGAATGCCGCGCGCACCTTGGCCGATGTTTTGAATTCCTTGTAACCGAGTTCCGGTTCTTGCAAAATGGCCAGGGCAATCGCTTCGATATCCGCACGTCGATCCTCAATGGCCTTTAGGACTTTTTGTTTAATTTCAGTTGTGTTCACGGTGACCCCCGAATAGAAAAAGCAAAGCTCTTACCGATAAACTTCACTTGAGCCGCAACGACACATGTCTGTCAATCGGGCTTTGAATAAAGCCGGCCGGTGCAGAAAACCCGCACGGAGCCTTCTGCACCGCTTAACAGCCGAGTCTTAAAACACGTGTTCGAACCGCAAAATAATTTCCGCGAGAATCGTCGCACAGATAAAACTACCGGCCGAGACGCAAAGTGCTACGGGAATAATCTTCCAAGAAAGCGACTTAAATGCTTCCATATCCTTACCGACGCACAAGCCGGCATAAGCCAAAATCGGTGTTGTCGTTGCCAAAAGATTAAGGTGCTTGACTTGGGAAACAATCCATTCGCTACCGGGGAATCCCGGGATGGAAACAATCACCGCCACAAGAGAAACCCAAAAAACTGTCGGAAGCTTAGAAAACCCGGGTAAATTTGCAACCACACAGCCTACGAACGTGATAACCAACAGGACCAAAGCCCCCAAAGAACCCGAGGCAATTTCACCTTTAAATCCGATGCAGTTGGCGATCACCGAGAAAATCGCCGTGACGGTAAGAATAAAACCAATATCCTTAAGTTTTGTAATCATGTTTTTTCTCCCTACTTCGCAGCCGGCTCACGACGATCACCGGTAATCTTTTCATAGACCCAAACCATGACGGGTAGGGAAATGAACAGCGCAAAATAAATTCCGAGAATCGTAGTCATCAAATTCGCGGCACCGGCGTAGGCCTGAATAATTTCTGCCTGATCGGGGTACACCGCCACAATGGACGCAATGCCGGCAGCCATCATTGAGGCCGATCCGATACCTGCCCCCATCGCCAATGCATGCGGGTGGAACCATCCGAGCTGAGCGATTACACCGACGAGAACGGAAATCCACGCAGCGCCGAAAACCGTTCCGCAGATGTACATGCCCATCACACCGCGGCCCTCCGGAGAGTCAATACCGTACTTCTCGGCAATAATGGCTATGTTCGGTTCGCGATCAATCGAGTAGCAGGCGCCGATGGATTCTCGCCCCATCTTCAACAAGAGCGCCATAGGCAGACCTAGAATCATCGTGCCGAAGAAATGGCCGAACTCTTGCATAATCAAGGCCAGCCCGGAATTAAACAATTTCGCAAGATTCGGTCCGATTCCCAAGCCAAGGTACGCAACCAGGAAAAGCATCGCAATCGGCATGAAATGTGCCGCACGTTCCTGCTCTGCCATCGAGAGAATCTTTAAGCGAGGAATAGAAAGAATTGCGCCGAACACCATGGCATACAAAAGCGGCAGCAGAACAACAATACCGAATTTTTGAATTCCGATGGCATCGGCAGCCATTACAACAAGAAGCGCCAAAAGATGGAGCTTGAAACGACCGAGTGCTTGCATGATGGAATTTCCGTAAAAAAATAAAATTTGACAAAAACAACGGCTGACCCCGTTGACGACACAACAGATCGCCATCTGTTTTTCATCATATAAGGGTTTTTATTTGAGTTGCAACAGTTTGTTACAGAAATCTTTCCCCTGTCGAAAAAGCTCTTTTTTCTGTTTCCTCGATACAACGCACGCCGAACTCCGAGGACAGGTCGCCTTTCGCTACAATGAGAGCACTGATTAACGGAGTTTTCCTATGTCTGTCCATGATGATTTGTCCGGCGCCGTTGAGCTCGGTCGTGAAGTGCTTGTGCACGAAGCGCAATGTGTTCAACATCTTGCCGACACGCTCGATAGCGGTCCTTTTGCACAAGCCGTTCAACTGATCCTAACAAGTCCCGGTCGAGTTATTGTCAGTGGGGTTGGAAAATCGGCACACGTCGGGCGCAAAATCGCCGCGACTTTAGCTTCAACCGGCACGCCCGCTTTCTTCGTGCATGCCGCCGAGGCCGCGCACGGCGATTTAGGAATGATTACCGCTGAGGATGTTGTCGTGGCCGTCTCCTATTCGGGAACAACCAATGAACTGTTAACCATCATTCCGGTTTTAAAACGCGAAGGTATTCGACTGATTTCCATCACCGGCAATCCACAAAGCGCTCTGGCAAAAGCCTCCGACGTTGCCTTAGATATCGGAGTGCGCTCGGAGGCCTGTCCGCTTAACTTGGCCCCGACCTCGTCGACAACAGCCACATTGGCCTTAGGCGATGCTCTTGCCGTAGCGCTGATGCACGAAAAGGGATTTACTAAAGAAGATTTTGCACGCTCACACCCGGGAGGTGCCCTAGGAAGACGTCTTTTGACACACGTCCGCGACATCATGCGATCCGGAAACGATGTCCCTTCCGTTCAAGAAGGCACAAGCGTGCTCGATGCCGTTCGGGAAATCACAAAAAAACACATCGGCATGACCGCCGTTGTTAACAATGAGGGTCGCGTCACGGGCATCTTTACCGAAGGAGACCTAAGACGTCTGATTGAAAAACGCGGAGATATCCGAGCCATTCGGATTGACGATGTGATGACACGGACTCCGACAACAATCGGGCCGGATGAAATGGCGGCAACAGCCGCCAAGATCCTGGAAAAAACCCTGAAAAATCAGCTCCTTGTCGTCGACAATACGGGGCACCTAATCGGGGCCTTGCACATGCACGACTTAATGAGCGCCAAGGTGATTTGATGGATAGTGCACTGCAGAGCAAAGCCGTACGTATCCGTCTCGTGGTCTTAGATGTCGACGGCGTTCTGACGGACGGTTCGATTTGGACGGGCGCCGACGGCGAAGCCGTCAAACGCTTTTCCACTCGAGACGGCTTGGGCATCAAATTATTGCAAAGTGCCGGGATTCCCGTTGCGCTTTTGACGGGGCGGCTGTCGATGCAAACAGCTTCTCGCGCTACCGAACTCGGCATTCAAACCGTTTTGCAGGGAAAAACGTTCAAAGGAACTGCTTTTAGACAGTTAGCCGAGCAATATGGGCTTCGTGTTGATCAAGTAGCCTACATGGGCGATGATGTCCCGGACATTGCGCCGCTTAAGATTGCAGGCCTTGCTGCCTGCCCGGCCGATGCCGCAAACGAGATTTTGCCGCTTGCTCACTTTATCAGTCCGGCCGCAGGGGGGAACGGCGCCGTTCGAAGTCTTGCCGAGCTGATTTTACGCGCACAAAACCGTTGGGATGATTTGGTCAACCGTTACTATGTGCAAGGAGAGTCGCGTTAATGCATTTACGTGACCGATTAATTTCTCTTTTCGGATTGGCTTTGCTTGCCCTACTTGTCGGCGCCTCGGCCTACTATGCAATCAAATCCAATTTTTCCGCCGACTCGGCTCCGCCCAATAAGGACTCTCCGGACTTTGTCGCCCGCGGTTGCATTGTTACGACCTTTAACAATGACGGCACAGGAAAGCAACGCTTGTATTCAGAGTATGCCGAACACTTTTCAGACGGTCATAGCGTAAGCATTCGTCCCAAACTTGTGACGCTATCGCCTGATAAACCGCAACTGAAAATATCGGCCAACACAGCCAGCACCATGGACGACGGGCAAACCGTTTTTTTTACGGGGAATATTATTTTGACACGTAGCGGTGACAAGACCAATGCCCCTTTGCGTCTAACTACGACACGAGCTGTCGTCAACACAGACACGCAGGTTGTCACAGGCGAGACTCCCGTGCGCATTGAACGCGGCAGTGACGTTATGACCGGGATCGGATTTTTATACGACAACGTGGACAGAACGGCCGAACTGTATTCGGACGTCCATACGTTTATCATCCCGAAAAAGAAGCTTCAATAACTTTCGCTCCCTATAGCCATGAAACACACTTGGATTTTTGCCTTGGTCTCTCTAACGGGGTCTGCCTGTGCATTTGCTCTGACTGGCGATCGCGACAAGCCTATCGAGATTGTCGCTGACACCTTCAGTGCCGATGAAGTCAGGCAAAAGGCTTCGTACATGGGCAACGTTGAAGTCCATCAGGGAACTTTAGAAATTAAAGGCGACAAGCTTACATTGATGATTGACGCCAAAGGCTATCGAACCTTGACAATGACGGGACACCCCGTTCGCATGAAAGAAAAGCGCGATCCGAAAACTCCGGGAGTGGAGGAATGGGTTCATGCCAGAGCTCTGACAGCCGTCTATCAAGAAAAGCTTGATCGCATTGTCTTGCAAGACAATGCCAAAATTACCCGAACAGAAAACGGTCTGACTCTCGATTCAACAGAAGGCTCGGTTATCACCTACGACTTACTGCATGCCACAAGTCGCGTTGTAGGCGCTCACAATGCCGGGAGGAAAACACGGATCTCCGCCATCTTAAGTCCTCGGCCTAAAGACAAATTAACGAACCCGGCTCCGCAAGCCGCAGATAGTCCTGTCCTGCGCGGAGAAACCAGACTGCGCACCCCCCGATAACAGCAACTCAGAGTGTCTCCTATGCACGAAACATCTTTAAGCACCCAGAGTCCCAAACATACGCTTCGCGCCGAAATGCTCGTCAAGCGCTTCGGCTCGCGTACCGTTGTCAACGGCGTTTCCTTTGACGTTAATACCAACGAGATCGTCGGGCTTATGGGGCCGAACGGTGCCGGAAAGACAACAAGTTTTTACATGGTCGTCGGATTAATTGCTCCTAATGCAGGGAAAATCTTTATCGACGACACGGAAATCACACATCTGCCGATTTTTAAACGAGCCCATTTAGGAATTACATATCTGCCGCAGGAAGCCAGTGTTTTTCGCCGTTTGTCCGTCGAAGATAACATTCGAGCCATCCTCGAACTCAAAGAAGATAAGAACGGTCGAAAACTAACGTCCGAACAAATTGAGTCACGCCTAACGCAACTTTTAAAAGATTTGCAGATTGAGCATTTGCGCACCAATATGGCGCTCTCACTTTCTGGCGGCGAGCGCCGTCGTACGGAAATCGCTCGAGCCCTTGCTGCCGACCCGCAATTTATTCTTCTCGACGAACCATTTGCCGGTGTCGATCCGATTGCTGTAAATGAAATCAAACGCATTACGCGCTACTTAAAATCGCGCGGCATCGGCGTTTTGATCACAGACCATAACGTACGGGAAACACTCGGAATCTGCGACAGAGCCTTTATCATTAATAACGGCGAGGTTCTCGCCCACGGATCCCCCGAACAGATTGTCGGCAACCCGACCGTACGAGAAATCTACCTTGGGGAAGATTTCCGAATGTAGTCACTATGGCGGTATCGTCTTTACATATTGACGTTGCCGGGCAACACAAGCAAATTCCTAAGCTTTTGCTCCTGGAAACAGCCAAGTTGTTGACTTTGAATCGAGAAGAGTTAGCCGCAGAAATTCAGCGAGAACTTGACGAAAATCCGTTTTTGCTTTGTCACGAAGGAGAGAGCCAGCAAGAGCCTGTTGTGGTACAAACCCCGTTTGACGAACCGGTCGGCGTATCTGCCGACTTCCCGGGAACAACCTCGCTCATAACCTGGAAAAACACACCTTCGGAAGACTCCCGCGTTGATCCGACGGATTTTTTAAGTTATCAAACAACGCTTCTGGAACATCTTACGCAGCAAATTTACTTGGCAGATGTTCCCGAGGAACAAAAAGAACTTGTGCTATGGCTTGCCGGGAACTTAACCGAAGACGGGCTCCTTGAGGACTCGCTGCATTCCATCGGAAGCGTTTGTCCGATTCACGCTTCCGATCAGGCTTGGCAAGAGGCCTTGCAAACGCTACAAAGCCTCGATCCCACAGGCGTCGGAGCCTCCTCCCCGCTTGAGGTGCTTTTCTTACAACTAAAGGCGGCACCGAACGATGCCCTAACGCCCGCAAGATCTCTAGCCGAGTCCATTCTCAGGGAATGCCCCGATTTGTTGCTTAAAAACGACAAAACAGCAATTGCCCGACGCCTTCATCAAAATCCCGGGGATGTCGCTGCTGCGCTCAACATTCTTCAGTCTTTAGACCCGCACCCATGCGCGCGCTTTTGCGCTTTAACGAATAGTGCCGTTATCCCTGACTTTTCCGTTGAAAAAAAAGAAGGTTCTCTAACGCTTATTTTTCAGGATGATGCTGCCGAACGCATTTATTTTGACTCCTGCACTTATTCCCTTTTGCTCAAAGATCCGAAAGAGACCCGGGAACGGCAAACCATGGAACAGTATGCCCAACAAGCACGTCTTTTTATCAGCGCATTAGTGCGTCGCAAGGGAACTCTCCTTTTTATCGGTCGCGCTCTATTTCAAATTCAACACCGTTTTTTTTCCGAAGGACCGCAAGCACTTCTGCCGTTAAAAATGCAAGACGTAGCCGATCGTCTGGGTGTTTCCAAGTCCACTATCAGTCGAGCCGTAGCCGGGAAATTTATCCAAACCCCATTCGGCTTTTACCCGTTAAACTACCTTTTTTCCGGCGTAGCAGGCTCAGTAGGCTCGGCGCTAGCGCTCTCTGCCGCCGGGGTTCGTGCCCGCATACGCCAACTCATTGCTCAGGAGGATCCTGCCCACCCGATCAGCGATGCTCAATTGACGCAAATGCTTGCCGAACAAGGGATCCGGATTGCTCGACGCACTGTAGCCAAATACCGCGAAATGGATAAGATTCCACCGAAAAACGAGCGTCTGCGCCTTTGTCCTTAAAAAGTCGACTCAAAAACGCATTTAACCCGACGACGTATATACTGTTTCGGGATACATTTTCAATGACTAACCGATGAACCACATTGCTCCGCTATTAAATCCGAACGAAAACATCTTGCTTGATCTGGATGTCTCAAGCCGAAAGCGTCTTTTCGAAGAAGTTTCCCAAGTACTGGCTGTTTCCGCCGGAGTCCCACCTCAAAGTGTTTTTGATGCACTGATTGCACGCGAAAAACTCGGACCGACGGGTTTAGGATGCCGGGCCGGCATCCCCCATGCGCGCATTAACGGGATTGTTGATCCCGGACTATGTCTTGTCCGAACAAAGCAGCCGATCGATTACGAGGGTCCCGGGCAAACAACGGCGCAGTTATTTTTTGCCGTAGCCATTCCGGAAAACAATCCGGAAGCCTATCTGGACATTCTCTCGGACGTAGCCGGTTTTTTGCGGGACAAAAACGACCGTATTGCTCTTATGACGGCAAACTCCGCAAAGCAAGCTCTGGAGATTATTTCAGCCTGGGAGCCGGCGGACAATTCGGCAAGAAAGGAATAGCTGTATGGAAAACGACACGTCCGCGCTACGCGTTATCATCGTCACGGGATTGTCCGGATCGGGAAAATCCGTGGCCATACGGCAATTGGAAGACAGCGGCTACTACTGTCTGGATAACCTGCCGCTCGATTTCTTGCTTGCCGTTCTTGAAAACTTATACAACCGCGGCATCGATCGAATTGCCGTTGCCGTCGACGCCCGAGGACTGACAAGTCCGGACCAATTCACAAATTGTCTTTCCGCGTTGCGCAACCGAAAAATCGACGCGCGAGTTTTGTTCCTGACGGCCTCCGATTCTGAACTTGTTAAGCGTTTTTCCGAAACGCGTCGTCGCCATCCGCTCTCGGTTCGTCCCGGGAGTCAAAGCGGACAAACGCTTTCAGAAGCCATTCGCATGGAGCGAGACCTGCTCTCTCCGATTGCCGAATTTGCTCACATCATCGATACAACGCAAGTTCTGCCGAACACACTGAGGCATTGGGTCACGGAATTTGCCGGCATTCCGGCCTCCTCGATGACTCTTGATTTTGAAAGTTTTGCCTTTAAAAAGGGAATTCCCGTCGCTGCCGATTTGGTTTTTGACGTCCGCAATCTCCCGAACCCGTTTTACGACGAGTCTTTGCGTTCGCTCACTGGCTTGGACAAACCGGTCATTGATTTTCTCGACGCCGAACCACAAGTGCAAGAAATGCTCTCGGACATCACGGCCTTTATCAATAAGTGGCTTCCCTCTTACGAAAGCCAAAATCGGCATTACCTAACGGTAGCTATCGGCTGTACGGGAGGGCAGCACAGAAGTGTCTACATCGCCGAGCACCTCGCTCAGGCATTTAAAACAAAGGCACTTACGGTCGTGCGTCATCGGCAACTCTGTCACAACGATCCCTGATCGGGCACGGCGCCTTGAAATTGACGCCGTACACCGCGGTACCCGTTATTCCCCTACAAATCTATCTTGGGCATCTTAGCAAAGCTTGCCTCAAGATCCGCATCGCTCGGGATCGAATCGCTCATCTTGCCGTCATTGAAGCGTTGATAAGCCGACATATCAAAAAAACCGGTCCCTGTCAGGCAAAAAAGGATGACCTTCTCTTGACCGGTTTCCTTGCACCGCAGAGCCTCATCGATGGCAACTCGAATGGCGTGACTGCTTTCTGGAGCCGGCAAAATCCCTTCGCAACGAGCAAACTGTTCGGCCGCGGCAAAAACGGAAGTCTGCTCGACGGCTTGCGCTTCAATCAGACCGTCCGAATACAGCTGCGAAACGATTGCGCTCATGCCGTGGTACCGCAGCCCTCCGGCGTGATTCGGCGACGGAATAAAGCTCGAACCGAGCGTATACATCTTCTGGAGCGGGCATACACGTCCCGTATCACAAAAGTCATAGGCATAGCGTCCGCGTGTCAGACTCGGACAGCTTGCCGGCTCAACGGCAATAATGCGACAGTCGAGTTTTCCCTTAATTTTGTCGCCGACAAAGGGGCTAATGAGGCCTCCGAGGTTCGATCCGCCGCCGGCGCACCCAATGATGATGTCAGGCGTAAGGTCATAGCGCGCCAATGCCGTTTGCGACTCAAGACCGACAACCGTTTGATGCAAAAGCACCTGGGAAAGAACCGATCCGAGGACATATCGATATCCGTCTCGCGACGTGGCCGACTCGACAGCCTCGGAAATCGCACAGCCGAGGCTCCCCGTTGTGCCCGGGAACTCTTCGAGCATCTTGCGACCGATTTTCGTTGTGTTTGAAGGCGACGGTGTCACGGTTGCACCGAACGTTCGCATGACCTCTTTGCGTTGCGGCTTTTGTTCATA
>DHJT01000082.1:45001-45786 GCA_002404465.1 Sutterella sp. UBA4713
TCATATGAACACTTGACCATGAAAACATTGCAGTCCAGGCCCAAGTAAGCACACGCCATGGAAAGAGCCGTTCCCCACTGTCCGGCGCCGGTTTCAGTCGTTACCCCTTTCAAACCTTGTTTCTTTGCGTAGTAGGCCTGAGCAATCGCGGAATTGAGTTTGTGACTACCCGACGTATTTTGCCCTTCGAATTTATAAAAAATTTTGGCCGGGGTTCCTAAAACTTTTTCCAAGCAATACGCACGAATTAACGGCGAAGGGCGGTACATCTTGTAAAAATCGATTACCTCGCCCGGTATATCAATCCACCGATCCGTAACATTGAGCTCCTGCGCCACGAGCTCTTCGCAGAAAACAGGATTTAAATCGGCCGCCGTCACAGGTTTTAACGTGGCCGGATTGAGCATCGGAGCAGGTTTGTTTTTCATATCCGCCCGTAGGTTATACCAGGCTGTCGGGATCTCTTTTTCTTCCAAGTAGGTCTTATAAGGCATCTTTTCCATGGCAGTCTCCTTGATTGCAGAAATTTCAGGCATAAAAAAACGGACTGAAAGCACATCTTTCAATCCGTCAGCCTTTAAAAAATAAAAATTTATCGATTAAACAACAGCAAGCGCTGACGGACAGTACCGCCAGAGCCACCAGCCGAAAAAGTTGTTCTCGATGTTTGTCATAACGCCTCGTACTGTAGCAAGTTTTTCTCTTGTACGCCACAGGCGCCCCCGAAGGTTCACGCCCGGAGGTCTGTGAAAAATCTGCCGATCACTGCCGATTTTCAGCCCCAA
>DHJT01000082.1:45801-45952 GCA_002404465.1 Sutterella sp. UBA4713
CCGCATGAAACGCCCCCTTTTCAATCTTTCTTAGGCAAGCTCCGTTAAGGCCTGACGCACGTCATCTTCGGTTACCCCTTCTGCAATCTTTGTTTTCGCCAGAATATCCTGCGTTTGTCCTTTTTTCAGCTGTCCGACGAAAACGCCCGCC
>DHJT01000082.1:45979-58666 GCA_002404465.1 Sutterella sp. UBA4713
AAACCGCCCGCCTCTTTCCCACTATCAAAAGGAACGGATATGAGCAGAACGCGACCTGCCGCGTCAGTGAGTTTGAAGTAGAACTTACCGTCCTCTCCGCGGTATTGTTTGACGGAGGCAGTCGCCATCTTCTTGGCCGATGACCTCTCTTTTGTCTGCCCGTCAAGGCAGTGAAACTGGCGCAACCCCACTGCCTCGCGCAACTTTTCAAGAAACGGTGTTGCCACGCATCGCGCCTTTTTCGCTCCTGCCTGAAGAATACCTTCGAGCTCCTGCGGATGCGACATAAAAAACGCATATTTTTCACGCATCGGACCAATCTCTTTTTCAATTTGCAAGACAAGACGTTTTTTTGCTTCTCCCCAACCGAGTCCGTCACGCAACTGTTCACGGAACAAAGCCTTTTCCTCGCTCGTAGCAAACGCATCGTAAATTTGCGTCAGTGATGTGCTATCGGGATCTTTCGGCTCGCCCGGCAAGCGACTGTCGGTCACAACGCGGCTGATAGCTTCCTCGAGTGCCGCACGTCCGCCCTCAAAAAGGGGAATCACATTGTTGTAACTTTTACTCATCTTGCGGCCGTCCAATCCGGGCAAAATGGAAACATTCTCGTCGATTTGCTCATAAGGCAACACAAAGAAATCTTTTCCATGCCCGTACAAGTTATTAAAGCGCGTCGCGATATCACGTGCCATTTCCAGATGTTGAATCTGATCGCGGCCGACAGGGACAAGATTGGCATTGAACATGAGGATGTCGGCCGCCATTAGGACCGGATAGCAAAAAAGTCCCATCGAAACGCCGGCATCAGGGTCCACCTGTGCCGTTTGATTGGCCTCGACGCAAGCTTTGTAAGCATGCGCGCGGTTCATTAAACCCTTGGCGCAAACACAATTTAAAAACCAGTTCAAAACCGGAATTTCCGGAATGTCGCTTTGTCGATAAAAGGTACAATGATTCGGATCAAGTCCCGCAGCAAGCCAGCTTGCCGCTATTTGCATACGGCTTCTTTCAATGCGATCAGCGTCCTGGCATTTAATCAGGGCATGCAAATCCGCCATAAAAAAGAAACTTTCCACATCCGGCTTTCGAGAGGCCTGAATACAGGGGCGAATCGCTCCACAGTAATTTCCCAAATGCAACGTCCCCGTTGTGTTAATGCCGGTAAGAACCCGTACGGTCATCGTTCTTTCTCCTTGCAACAAAACAAACAACGGCCACACTCTAGCAAATTTACTTTTCCGAGCGGAAGAAACCGCTATGATTGCGTGATCTGAACGAATCTGGAAAGACGTTTTATGATTTCTCGGCGCACACTCGGTTTAGCTGCTTTAGCCGGCCTATCCTTCCCTCTTTGGGCCAAAGAAGCAGTCTACATTCCTTTGAAAAGCCCATTGGCGAATGCGAAAAAAACGCTGATGAAAGTTTTCTCGTACGACTGCCCGTTTTGCTATCGATACGACAAAAGCATTGATCCCTGGCTTTGCGAGCAAATTCTTCCGGAAATCGGATTGCGTTTCGTTCCGGTTTTTCTTGAAAGCCGTGCCAAATA
Source organism: Sutterella sp. UBA4713 (assembly GCA_002404465.1). Taxonomy (GTDB): domain Bacteria; phylum Pseudomonadota; class Gammaproteobacteria; order Burkholderiales; family Burkholderiaceae_F; genus Duodenibacillus. The sequence goes on from DHJT01000082.1 coordinate 47,532, forward strand.
CGGTCCAACAGCCGCCCTATTTTTGGCTTTATGTCAGCGCGAAGACGAAAAACTCGGCCGAAGTCTCTTGAGCAAAACAAGCCTTTTTTCTCAGGCTAAAGATGCTCTTTATTTTGCCTATCTGAAACAAAAAGAACGTTGGCCGAGCGGAGAAGATGACTTCCTGAAAACCTTAACGGAGGCAACGGGATTGACAAGGGATTTTTTCTTTGCCAGAAAAAACGATTCCGACGTGCTTTCCTTGCGCGATGCCTGGCGTCCGGCCAAGGACATCGCCGCCATTGAAGGCATTCCGGCCTACGTAGTCAACGGTAGCTTCCTGGTTCGTAACACGGCCGTTCGCTCCAAAACTGACTTCGGAAATATCATTCGGGAACTGTCAACCCTTTCCTAAAGGATGTTTGATGCTTTCCTTACTTCGCACACTTGCCTTAAAACGGACTTCTTGGCTTCTGATTGCGAGTTGCGCCGTTTTTTTGGTTGTCTTCGCACATGCCGTCTTTCAGAAGTGGCTTTTCATGGAGCCCTGCGAACAGTGCGTTTACATCCGTTTTGCCTTCGTCCTTGTTGCACTCGGAACCCTAATTGTTGCTGTCAATCCGAAGAGTTTTTGGTTGGCCGGGCCGGGCATTGTGACGACTTTGTGCGGATCTTTTTACGGGCTGACTTGTTCCCTGCAGCTCTCGCGCATTCATGCGGCCATGCACAATTCCGATGCCGAAGCTTTGTTTGGCCTGACGGGGTGCTCAACAACCACGCACTATCCCTTGGATTTGCCGCTTGACGTCTGGTTTCCGGACTGGTTTGCCGCCTCAGGCGAATGCGGCATCGATGTGCCGGTTGTGCCTCCGGGAACCGTTCTTTCGAACTTCCAATCTTTTTGGATTGAGTTGTATAACGAAGCCGGCGGCTGGTACCTGATTCCGACAGAACACTGGCTGAATATGGCTCAGTGCTGCGCCATCTTTTCCGTTCTCTTTGCGCTTGTGACAGCGGCTTTCGGAGTCGGGCTTGTTTTAAGTACCCTAAATCGCGCTTAAGCCGGCAAACACGCCTCGCGAAAATGCAGTGAAATCATCCAAAAGACTTGAGCCAGCACGGCACACACCCCCATGGCCAGGGCGTACTTCCAGGCCTGCCCGATGCAAAGCGGCGCAAGCACTGCTGAACTTAAAGCGAATCCGAGCGTTTGGAATCCTTGCTGAATCGATGCGGCCAATCCTCGGCACTGAACGTGATAATCCAAATTCATTGTCATGACAACGGGCCTTATGAGGTTGGCAACAAAACTAAAGACAAATCCGGTCAAGAGTGTTCCGACATATCCCGGTTTGACCTCATACAAATAAACGGTCATGACCAACTCAAAAAAAATCAGAATCGCTCCGGATCCGAGAACCAACTTGCGCGCACCGATACGTTGTACAAGGCCGGGGGTTAAAAACGAACCGGCGACGGATGCGACAACAAGCGGAACGGAAAGCCATGCAAATCCGTCAACGCCGAAACCCATGATGTTGACTACAAAATCCGCTCCTCCTGCAACAACCAAAATCATGCCCATGAAACTAAGACCGTTTGAAACGATACCGGCCGTATAAGCCGGATTTTTCAAACACGTTCCGTAGCTTAAAAGTAGCGGACAAAGGTCAAAGCGCAAGCGTTTGTCCCTCGGTAGCGTCTCCTGCAAAACAAAAACCGTAATGACCCATATGCTGAGCGAATACGCCGCAAGAAACCAAAACGTCGCCTGCCAACCCGTACAAACGACAAGCCATCCGCCGACAATCGGCGCAACGGCCGGAGCAACGCTAAAGAGCATCCCGATAATGCTCATAGCACGGGTCGCCGGCAATCCGCTCCACCTGTCACGTACCATCGCTTGTGTGATGACCTGCCCGGTACTCGCGCCCAGTCCTTGTACAAATCGCCACGCATTCATCTCTGCCAATGAATCCGAATACAGTGCTCCGACAGAGGAAACGGCGAAAAGCACCATGCCGGCAGCTAAAACGCCCTTGCGACCGAATGTGTCGGAAAGGCTTCCGGAAAGAAGCGATCCGATAGCAAGTGCCACCAAATACACCGTCAGCATCTGCTGCGTGTCCGTAAGAGCAATTCCGTAGGTCTGCGCAATCGCATGAAACGCGGGGACAATACCGTTAGTGGCAAAGGGCCCGAGCGAGCAGGTAAAGCCCAAGACAGCAACATGAGCCAACGTCGGCTCAAAGGACCGATCCGAAACGGACTTTAATAGAGCCATGACTACGCTATTCCTAAAAAAACGGCCGTGTCTAAAGTAGAGGAGATCTATCGGTCGTCCGTATTTCCAACGTCTTCCGACGTCTCTTTACGACCGAAAATCTTTACAAGCACAATACCGACTTCGTACAAAACAACAAGCGGGAGCGCTAACAACAATTGTGAGAGAACATCAGGAGGCGTAAAGACAGCCGCCACAACAAAGGCACCCACAATGACATACGGACGAATCTTTTGCAGGCGCTCGGCCGAGGCCATGCCGACCCGATTTAAAACAACAACAAAAATCGGAACTTCAAACGTCAGACCGAATGCAAAAAACATCGTAATGACAAAACTGAAATAGCTGTCGATATCGGGAGCAAAATTCACCGAATCCGGAGAAAAACCGGCGATGAACTGGAAGACCATCCGAAAAACAACAAAATAACAATAAGCCATTCCGACGGCAAACATCAAAACACTCGAGACAATAACCGGAAGCGCTAAGCGCTTTTCCCGCTTGTAAAGCGCCGGAGCAATGTAAGCCCAGAACTGATAGAGTACATAAGGTAACGCAACGACAAACGCGCAAAAAAGCGTAACCTTCAATGGAACCATGAAAGGTGCAATAACACCCGTCGAAAGAAGCTTAGCTCCGTCCGGTAACGCCACCATCAGCGGCTTTGAGAGCCAGTCGAAGATCTCCTTCATAAACGGGGACATCGCGACAAAGACGATCAGAACGCTTAGAGCCGCCTTCACCGTACGCTCTCGCAATTCAATTAAATGCGCCATGAGCGGTTGGTCATTGGCCGGATCATCGAGTTTGTCTTCTTCTATCTTTGCCATTGACGTTCTCTCACCGATAAATACGAACACTATTCGTACGTGAACGCACGGCGTAGCGCCGGTTGCGACGCACCGTCAACGAAGCCGAAGTTTCACCGATATCCCGCTTTAAACGTTCGACCTGTTCGGCAAGTTCCCGTACATCAGGATCTTCTTTGTAACGTCGAGAAAAAGAAGGCGTTTGCACCGGATGAACAACGGAGAAATCATCAGAGCGCCCCGATAAGGCAGAGATTTTCGTATCTGCGCGACTTTCCGTCAGGGATCGGCTTTTATCCTGATTCCCAAGAAGATCTAAATCTTCTCGCAAAGAATCGACCTCTCCTTGAATCGATTGCATCTGACCGCGCACGCTGTGTGTGACTTCCTCGGCAATAGTGCGTGCCTGCGACTGGAGAGACTTAAGCTCCGCCATTTCCGATTCCAACGCAATGTCTTCTTTAAGTTGGTCAATCACACGGCGCGCTTTGGAAAAATACTTCCCGACTACGCGAGCAACAACGGGCAAACGCTCGGGGCCGAGAACCACGAGCGCCACAACACCGATAAGGATGATTTCGGAAAAACCTAAATCAAACATACATAAAGAACGGCAAACCCGTTAAACCGGAGGAGTCATCCGCCGATTAAAGTGCCTCTGAGGCAGCTTTCTTCGTCACCTTCTTGACGACTTTCTTAGCGGCCGGTTTTTTCACGGCTGCTTTTTTTGTCCCCGTCTTTTTCTCCGAAACTTTCTTTTCTACCCCGACTTTCTTTGTCGCGGATTTTCTGGTCGTTGCCGTCGTCTTCGACGAACTTTTCGTGCCCGTTGTTTTGCGAACCGGCTTTTTCGCAGGAGTCGCCGTCTTCGCTTCAGCAACAGACACTGTCTTCGGCTGTTCTGCACCCGCGGGAGCAACAGCTTGAGCAACGGCAACCGGAGTCGGCGTATTCGGAATCGCTGCCGGTTCGGAGGAAGGCTCGGCAGATTCCGTCACTGGCGTCGGAAGCGTTGCCTGCGCAGACACACCGGTGACGGCCTTTTCAGGGTCTACTGTCTGGGATTCCTTTTTTCCCTCAGTCGTCTCTTTTTCACCTTCTTTAATTCCTTCGCGGAAACCCTTGACTGCATTACCTAAATCGCGTCCTGCGTTTTTGAGTTTCCCGGTACCGAAAATCAACACAACAACAAGGACAACAATCAGCCAATGCCAAATGGACATAGATCCCATAACGTGCTCCTTTGCTTAAATGATTAGGCAACTTGACGCCACGGATGGGGACCGCCCAAAACGTGGATATGCAAGTGGGCGACGGCCTGCCCGCCGTTCTTTCCCGTATTAATAATGGTTCTGAATCCGTCCGTGCATCCGTTTTCTTTCGCCAATTTCGGAACCAAGGCCATCAATCTTCCGAGCAATTCTGTGTCTTCAGCCGTAACGTCGGCTAAAGAAACAATGTGTTTTTTCGGAATAATCAGAAAGTGGATCGGTGCCGCCGGATTGATATCGTGGAATGCAAGAAACTCCGAGTCCTCATAGATTTTTTTGCAGGGAATTTCTCCCCGGATAATTTTGCAGAAAATACAGTCTTCCATCACGCCCTCCGTCGCGTTGCGAGCCGATGAATTTTTCGCTCACAACCTCTTTTAGTCAGCCGCTATGCTAGCAAATATTGTCTTCGCTAAAAAGAAATTCGGAGCATGGCCCAACCGGCAGCGAAAACCAATGCCGGCAATGTATTAGCCACTCGAATTTTGAGCGCAAAAACAAGATTCAACCCAACGCAAAAAATCATCGCCGACCCGACAGCGGAAATTGCCGAGAGAACTGCATCTGTCATCAGAGGCTTAAGCCAAACGGCTAGAGCCGTTACGCCCCCTTGGAGCAAACCGACAGGAATCGCCGAAAAAATACATCCGCGTCCGAGCGAGGAAGCCATTATCATGATAATAACGGCATCGAGCACGGACTTTGCTTCAAGCATTGCAATGTTGCCCGAAAGGCCGTCTTCAACAGCACCGACGATAGCCATCGCACCGATACAAACAACAAGGGAAGACGAGACGAAAGCATTTAAAAATCCGGGGTCCTTCTCACTTCCGCTACGAACCTTGAGCCACAAGCCGAACCGTTCGATCCATGCTTCAAGACCAAGCCACTCTCCGAGGGCCGTCCCGAACACCAAACAAAGAATCAGCATCAAAGGATTAGCGCATACCATCTTGCCGTTTGTGACGGTGAGCATTTCCGTAGCCAATCCGAGAATGCCGATTAAAAGAACACAGACACCGGTAATCGCAATCAGTGATTTTTGCATGGCCACGGAAAGATGTCGTCCGAAGAAAAGGCCGACAACTCCGCCCAAAATGATGGCCGCCATGTTAATTAACGTCCCGAGTCCCGCCATAAAGCTATCAATCTCGAAAAAAGAGCGAGAATTCTCGCATAAAAAGAATCGCCTCTCGTCAGAATTTACGGCCAAAGAAACGCTAAAAGGCGCATGAATGCGCCTCTTTGCATACATGGACCGATCGGTTAAATCTTATCCAGATGATGCTCAACGGCAAAAACTGCCGCCTGAACGCGACTTCGGATGTTCAGTTTGCGTAAAACACTTTGCACGTGCACCTTAACCGTAGACTCTGCCAAGTCCAGCTCTCGGGCAATTTCCTTGTTGGAAACACCGCGAGTAAGCCAAGCCAATGTCTCGCGCTCACGCGGCGTGAGCGATTCGATGCCGGGCGCCGGAGGAGCAGGTTTGTCCGTACGAAGCCGCATCAACAGGGCGCTTGTCATCTCCGGAGAAATTACATTATCACCGGCAACCGCACGACGAATGCTCTGTAGCAGAAAATCTGCATCGATTTTTTTAAGTAGGTAACCGCTGGCCCCGAGTCGCATGCATTCGGTTAAATCTTCGCCGTCCTCACTGACAGTAAGCATCAGAACCGTCACATCCGGGTGCGTTTCCATAATCTGAGCGAGCGCTTCTCGCCCGTTCATGACAGGCATATCCAAATCCAGCAACACCAAATCCGGCTTCAGTTGTTCGACAAGTTTGACGCCCTCCAAACCATCGGCAGCTTCTCCGACAATTTCAAAATCAGCCTGCCGACTCAAAAGCGCCTTCAAACCGCTGCGAAACAGTGTGTGATCGTCCACCAACGCAATGCGGATCTTATTTTCCATGTCAGGTTCTCCCTGATGTATTCAGACTTTATGCAGCCGTAACATGCGTTACGCCGTCGCCTGTTGTTGCTTTTCCTGAGCGGCCTTGGCTTCGGCAATCCGTTGTTGCAAGAGAGCTTCGAAGTTCACTTCCGGCAGGTTCACGGTCGGCAACCCGGTGCGATTAATAATATCGGCCAAATTCGCTCGCAAATACGTCAGCAATAAAGACGGACAAATCACATTCGTCGCATGCGCCAGGGCCTGCTCCGGAAGATTTTTCAGTTCGAAAACCCCGGATTGGCTACCCTCAACGAGGAACATTGTTTTTTCTTTGAAACCGACGGTAATCGTCGCCCGAAGAACCACCTCATAGAGGTCTTTCACCGCCAAAGGACGGGAAGCAACACCGAACTTAAAATCCACAGTCGGTTGCTCGTCATGGTCTTCAAAAAAGATATCCGGGGCGTGAGGCATTTCCAAAGAGGCATCTTTTAGGAAGGAGCGAACCATCTGAAAGCTCGGCTCATTTTGTTCCTGCTTCTCTTTTTCCTGCTCCGGCGCAGTCGTATTTTCTTCTGCCATGATAAATTCCTTAAAAATCAGTTATGAACTAGCGCGTAAACGGAACACCGCTACTTCTCCAAGCATTCAGGCCGCCTTGAAGCACGTAAACGCCTTTAAATCCCGTTCCACGTAAAAGTTGGGCCACCATCTGAGTGCGACGACCGTCGGCATCCACCAGAAGAATCGGTCGCTCTTTGCTGAGCTTGCCGAGGGAATTCTGAATAGCTGTTGCCGGCAGATTGATGGCGTTGGCAATGTGTGCTCGCTTAAACTCTTCCGGTTGCCGCAAATCGACAATCTGAGCGTTTTTGTGGTTAATCAAATCGATTGCCAACGTGCTGTCAAGCTCTGCACCGCCGCGGCGACGCTGAATCATCGGCCAGCTCAAAGAAAGCACACAAACGAAAATAATGGCAATCAGGAGAATATTGTTTAAGAGAAAAGCGTTCACTGTTCTGTTTCCAACAAAAAAGCACCCCCTCCGGTTGGTGAGGGCAATCGCGACATTATAGAATGGTGAACTATAAAAACTAACCTCTTTTGGAGAGAAAAGATGCATAAACTCGTACTGATGCGGCACGGTGAGAGTCAGTGGAACCTGGAAAACCGTTTCACCGGTTGGACCGATGTCGATTTAACGGAAAAGGGCCGTGCGGAGGCAAAAAAAGCCGCCGAACTGTTAAAAGCCGAAGGCTACACGTTTGACATGGCTTACACGAGCGTCCTAAAGCGCGCCATTCGTACGCTTTGGATTGTGATGGACGGTCTTGACCGCATGTGGATTCCCGTTACTCGTAACTGGCGTTTAAACGAACGCCATTACGGTGCGTTGCAGGGATTAAACAAGGCGGAAACCGCCGAAAAATTCGGCGAAGAGCAAGTTCTGATTTGGCGCCGTTCTTATGCCACACCCCCCAATCCGCTCACAAAAGACGATCCGCGCTGGCCGGGACACGATCCTCGTTACGCGGACTTGGCTCCTGACGAGATCCCTCTGACCGAATGTTTGAAGGACACGGTCGCGCGCGTCGTTCCCTACTGGGAAAACACCATTAAACCCCAAGTTGCCGCCGGCAAGCGCGTTATCATCGCTGCACACGGGAATTCGTTGCGCGCTCTTGTCAAACACTTAGATGACATGAGCGACGAAGCCATTGTCAAGCTCAACATCCCGACGGGTCGTCCTCTCGTTTATGAATTCGACGATGAGATGAAACCGATTCGTCACTACTACCTGGGCAATGCCGACGAAATCGCGGCGGCGATGGCTGCCGTTGCCGCTCAGGGAAAAGCTAAGAAGTAATCCTTCTCTCTTTCTGCGTCTTAAAAAGCCGACCGGCTTGAAAAAGCGGTCGGCTTCTGTACACTGCGTCCAAATTAGGTTGCTAAGGCAATGTTTCGGGCTCGGTTATTTTTTTTGAGTTTTCTTTGCGCTGCATTTCTTCTTGTCGAGGAAGGCTCTTTTGTACCGCAAGCGCATGCCGCTCAATACGCAACAAGCGTCGAGAAACGAAAAAAGGCGGCTTTAGCCAAAGCACGTGCACGACTAAAGGCCAAATCGTCTTCTTCCAAAAAAGTCGTAACGTCCAAACAGAGAGAAACGAAAAAGCCACGTGTCTCACAAAGGTCTCACCGGTCTGCTACCCAAGAAAAAAACACCTTGGTTCAGCAACAAAAGTCCGTACGAACACAACTGACATCCATTCAAAAACAAATTGAGCAAAAGCAGTCGCGCGCGCAATCGGCTGAAGAAGCCCTAAAGAAAAGTGAGAAAGCCATTTCCAACAGCAATCGTTCGCTCAAAGAACTCGCTGAAAAGAAAAATGAAACAACCGCACGACTTGCAGATCTGAAAAACGAAGCCGTTATTGTCGGACTTCAGGTAAACGACGCTGAAGAAATTGTCAGCTCCATCGGGCAAGCTCAATTTTTAAATTCCATGCGTCACCCTTGGCAAACGGCTCTTGTCGGCGGCAATCCCAATGAACTATCCAGACGCTCGGCCATATTGACCTATCTGGCGCAGGAACAAGATCGCACAATTAACCGTCTCGAATACCGTCAGAAAAACATTCAATCCGTTGCAAAAAAAACCGAAGCCGCTCGCACAGAACTCCTGCGCATCGAGGCCGACGAACAGCGCAATCGCTCCAACCTCGAAAAAGATAAAGCCCTGCGCTCGGCAGCCTTGGATCGCTTAAATCGCGAAATAAAAACCCAAAAAGAGCGTTATGACCGATTGGCGAAAAACGAAAAAGAGCTCTCCGGCCTGATTGCAAAGATTGACAGGCAAATTGCCCTGGCGCAAAAAAAACAGGCCGAACGACTGGCTGCTGAGAAAAAACGAGCAGCCTTAAAAAAATCGCGTCGCGCAGTCGCCTCGAAAGCTACAAAGCCGGATAATTTCGGGCGTATTGCCGCTGTGCCGACTCTGGGCAATTTCGGAGCGCTCAAAGGGCGACTGACGATGCCCGTTAAAGGAACCGTTGTCGCCTCTTTCGGACAGAGTCGACAGGGTGCTGCCTCCTCCCTTCCTTGGCGCGGTCTGTTGATTCGCGCAAAAACAGGGGCCGCTGTACGCGCTACGGCCCCCGGGACAGTGGTTTTCAGCGACTGGATGCGCGGTTTCGGCAATCTGATGATTCTCGATCACGGGTCGAATTATCTGTCGGTCTACGCCAACAACGAATCGCTTTTTAAATCCGTCGGAGACTCAGTCCGACAAGGAGAAACGATTGCCGGCGTCGGCAACTCCGGAGGTGAAGAGCACCCGGGCTTATACTTTGAATTGCGCTACAAGGGCAAACCCTTTGACCCGGATAAATGGTTGGCGCACTGATTTTTTTGAATGAAGAAACCATGACGCTTTTTTTTCGCCCTGTTGTGATTTTGACCTTACTGGCTTTGCCGCTCATGAGTTCGGCGGCCGTGAAGGAACCACCGCTTCCTGTCGATGACGTTCGTTTGTTCGCAGAAATTTTCGGCGGCATCAAGAACTTTTATGTGGATGACGTCAGCGATAAAAAACTCATTGAAAATGCGATTAAGGGCATGGTTTCAGGGCTCGACCCGCACTCGTCATTTCTCGATGAAAAAGGCTACAAAGACCTTCAGGAAAGCACTTCGGGCGAATTCGGCGGCCTAGGCATTGAAATTACAAAAGATGTCCAAGGTGTTCGTGTCGTCAGCCCCATTGATGACACGCCGGCCGCCCGAGCAGGTGTTCGTGCCGGAGATATCATCATTAAAATCGACAACAAGGTCAGTGCCGATCGTTCACTCGATGACAATGTCAAGCTAATGCGCGGCAAACCCGGCACTCCCATCACTCTGACGATTGCCCGCAAAGGAGAAGTCAAGCCCGTCGTCATTCACCTCATTCGAGCCGTTATCAAAATTCAATCCGTTAAAGTCAAAGCTCTCGACAATCATATCGGGTACATTCGTATCTCGCAGTTTCAGGGAAAAACAACGGCGGATGTCGCAAAAGCCCTGATACAACTGTCGCGGGACAAGGACTTAAAAGGCCTTGTCCTCGATTTGCGCAACAATCCGGGAGGCCTTTTAAATGCCGCTGTCGGCGTTTCCGCTGCTTTCCTTAAATCGGGCGTTCCCGTTGTTTCGACCAAGGGCCGCGAAAAAACTTCCGATCGCGTCTTCAGAGCCGATTTCCGAGACTATGCCGTCAACGAAGACTCCGAAGACGTATTAAAGAGCCTTCCGACCGTCATTAAAACCGTTCCGATGGTTGTTTTGGTGAACGGAGCTTCGGCATCGGCCTCGGAAATCGTCTCAGGCGCATTGCAAGACCACAAGCGCGCCACATTGATGGGAACGCAAACCTTCGGCAAAGGAAGCGTACAAACCATTATTCCGCTTCGCATCAAAACCGGCGAAACTTTCGGTCTAAAGATGACAACGGCGCGTTACTACACACCGCTTGGGCGGTCCATTCAAGCCAAAGGAATTTGGCCCGACATCCTGGTTGACGACACTCCGGAAGGAAATTACCCCTCCTTTGCAATTCGGGAGGCCGATCTTTCCGGGCACATTGAAGCAGAAAAGGCCGAGACAAAAATTGCAGACAAAGCCGATGTAAAGGACGAAGCAAACGAGCCGATGCCACAATTGCGATACATGTTCGGTGATAAGAACGATTTTCCGCTTTCTCAAGCCGTAAACTTTTTGACGGGCAAACCCGTTGTGACACACGCAGATGTTCTTGCTGCTCAGAAAGCCAAAACAAAAGCCGGCAACACGGGCGATAAGAAATAGCCCGTCGCCTTCGAACCTAAATACCGATACGCCCGAGGCTCTCGGACGTAT
>DHJT01000082.1:58687-75112 GCA_002404465.1 Sutterella sp. UBA4713
CTCGGGCGTATTCACAATCTGCAAATCGAACAATCAAAAAAGTGTCTCATGGTAACGCTTGCGTTGCCACAGATAAACAACGCCGAGAAGCGCCAAGCCGACCGTATAGCCCCACCAACGCATCTCATAAGGAAGAAGAGCTCCGGTCACAAGGAACGGGAACATCAGCACAACCGCTGCACAAAGCAAAATGCACCGTTCGACAAGGTTAACTTCCCGAATAAGCCAGCCCTCGCAGGCACTACTAAGCGACATCATTCCCAAACTTGTCATTGCAAACAAGAAAATCCCGGCCACCCAACTGTCAATGCCGTCTAAGAGCAAGTCAGAATTAAACAGAAATGCCACCGGGATGATGCACGTGCGAATATCGTAGATAAACGCCTGCCAGCCGACGCGGATCGGTTCAACACGTGCGATAGCCGCGCCGGCATACGCTGCAAGCCCAACCGGGGGTGTCGCATCAGCCATCACGCCGAAATACAGGCAAAACAAGTGTGCCCCCATCAGAGTGACCGCAATGTCCACGCCGTGAACGTTCATGCCCGTTGCCAATTCCACCAGAACCGGAGCCGTAAGCGAAGCCATAATAATGTAGTTAGCCGTTGTCGGCAGACCCATACCGAGCAAAAGACTGGCTAAGGCTGTAATAACAATCAAAAGGAAAATGTTCCCCATCGAAAGCACTTCCACAAAACTCGTGATCTGTTGACCGAGTCCCATGGAAACGCAACCGACAATAATTCCGGCCGACGCCGTTGCCAGTGCGACACCGGCCATGTTGTTGGCACCGGCGGCCAGCGATTCAAGCAGTGTTTTAAAGCCGGTCCGAAGAGCCGGAAGCAAGGGATTGCCTCGTACGCGAGCCACCGCCACGGGTTGCAAAAGCATGATGACGCCCAAAACGAGAATGGCACGCAAAACGCTTAATTCCGCCGAGTGTTGCAAGAAAATGAGTTCGTAAAGAAGCATGAGAAGGGGAAGTAAAAAGTGCATACCCTTACGCATCTCGGACCAAAATCGCGGAAGTTCGTTTTTCGGCAACCCCTTAAGTCCGAGCTTGCACGCTTCGATGTGTGTGATCCAAATTAAACCCATGTAGGCGGCAAAAGCCGGAATGGCAGCGGCTTTCGCCACTTCCACATACGGAACATTGACATACTCGGCAATAATGAAGGCCGCCGCCCCCATTACGGGAGGAGCCAGCTGTCCGTTCACGGACGAAGCCACTTCGATAGCCGCCGCCTTGGTTCCCGTATAACCGATGCGTTTCATCAGCGGAATCGTGAAAGTGCCGGTTGTCACCACATTAGCAATCGAAGAGCCGGAGACCATACCGGAAAGCGCCGACCCGGCAACAGCCGCCTTAGCTGCGCCGCCTCGATACTGTCCGAGTCCGGAAACTGCAATACGGGTGAAAAACGATCCGCCGCCGGCGCGATCGAGCATTGTGCCGAAAAGGACAAAAAGGAACACCACCGTTGCCGACACATGGAGCGGCACACCGTAAATGCCCTGTGTGTCCATCGTAATCTGCGAGATAAAACGTGAAAGCGTTACTCCCTTAAAGGCAAATAAATCGGGCAGATACGGTCCGAGAAACACATACGCAATAAACGCGAGGCAGATAATCGGAAGAGCCGGACCGGAGACGCGGCGCGTAGCCTCTAAAAGAGTGACGATCAAAATCACTCCGATCACGATATCGCGTGTATTAGGCTGACCGGCCCTGTCAGCAATACCCGCATAATCGAAAAAGACATAAAGCGCAGCAACAACGGCAACCAGACCGACAAGCCAGTCGAAAATCGTCACCCGATTCATCGCAAGAAGAATGCGCAGGTCCCAGCGATAGCGTTTTGCACGTTTGATTGCCGGGATGTTCAAGAACACCAAGGCCATAGCAAAAGCCAAGTGAAAGGCTTTGATGTACAAAGAATCGAGCAAAAGCCAACTTGCCGTAGACATCTGGAAAAGCGACCAGGCCAGAGCCACGATGAATGTAATGGCCGTCGAAATGCCCGACTTATCCCCTTCTAAGCCGCGATCTGCCTCCGTGACCTCCTGTCGATATTCCCCGATTATGTCCTTATCTTTTTCCTTGGTGCGATTCCTTCCGTAGTCATCATCGGGCAATACGATCTTTTCTGTGTCGCTCATTTCTCCATCCTACTGACTTGGCGCTTCTTTCTTTGTGTTCTATTGACGCGTGGGCCATTCCCGACGAATCGAGAACGGCCCCTAATTCACTTTAATTAAAAAATTTACTTTATCAGACCGACTTCTTTGTAGTAGCGCATCGCGCCGTTATGAATCGGAGCCGAAAGGCCCTCGAGCATACTCTTTTTCGTGATGCTTCCCAAGGCCGGATGCAACTTCTTAAACTTATCGAGGTTTTCCATCACTTCCTTGGTTACGGCGTAAACCACATCGTCGGGGACATCCGATGACGTCACAAGGGTAGCAAGCATTCCGAGGGTCTCCACCTTGTCCTTGCTATTGGCTGCATCGGGATACTGGCTCATATCAATTGTCGTCATCGAGTAGTACGGAGCATTCTTTAAGAGCTTATCTAAGCCTGTAATCGGAACGATACGGCAAACACGCTTTCCGGCCGTCGCTTCCTTAATATTGCCGTTCGGATGGCCGACCGTGTAAAAGAATCCGTCAATGCGACCGTCCTGCAAAACGCGCGGCGCATCAGCCGGCTTTAATTTCTCATCACGAAAGTCCTTGCCCGGAACAATGCCGAAATTCTTAAAGATATCCATCGCATTGATGCGATTACCAGACCCGGCATCACCGAGGTTAATCGTCTTACCCTTAACATCCCGAACGGAACGAATTCCGCTATCTTCGGCAGCAACAAAAGTCACGGCCTCCGGAGCCAGAGCAAAAACGGCACGTAACTTCTTGATGGGCTTACCCTCCCAAACGTCTTTTCCGTAATAAGCCATGTACTGTGTATCAGCCTGGGCAATACCGAAGTCCAAATCCCCGGAAGAAACTGCATTGATATTGAACTTGCTGCCGCCCGTGCTTTCCACGCTGAGACGGACGTGATAGGTCGAGCGCTTCGCGTTGACAATTTTGGCTAACGCACCGCCCGTGGCGTAATAAACACCCGTGATACCGCCCGTTCCGATAGTTGCAAACGTATCCTTGGCCATCGCAGCAGAGCCAACGGCCAAGGCTCCGGCCATAATGAAAGGAAGAAGTTTTTTTAACATGATTTTCTCCGACTTAAATTTCTTTCTGAAATTCGATATAAGGCATTTTGAGAACACCTTTACCCTTTTATAAAGCAACTTTCATGCCAGCTTAACAATTCCGTGTTTTTCATGGTGTTTTTACAACAAACCGACAAAACAAAGACCTTTTAGCGACAAGAACACATGCTTAAGCGCACCGAACGCGTGCAAGCGCACTGTCTTGGTGCGCCCTTTTGCGTTCCCTCGCAAGATGAAAAAACAAACACCGTCGTAAGTAGTACCTTAATGCCTGTCCGTGCTATCGTTCCCGCTTGTTTACGTTTCCGACGCACTCGCTTCGGAACAATTGGCATTTTTTTCAGAGGGTATTTTTGCCATGGCGATGATTGAAATCCGCAATGTGAGCAAGTGGTACGGCGATTTTCAGGTGTTAAAGAACTGTTCGGTCTCCGTCGAGAAAGGCGAAGTCGTCGTAGTCTGCGGCCCCTCGGGGTCGGGAAAATCCACTCTGATTAAAACCGTCAACGCCTTGGAGCCGTTTCAGGAGGGTGAAATTCTCGTAAACGGCGTTAGCGTCGGCGACCCAAAGACCGATTTGGCGAAATTGCGTAGCCACGTCGGCATGGTCTTCCAACATTTTGAACTTTTCCCGCATCTGTCAATTATCGACAACTTGCGCCTGGCACAAATGAAAGTCTTAAAGCGCGGACGCGAAGAAGCCACGGAACGCGGTTTAAAGCTTTTAGACCGCGTCGGTCTTTTAAACCAAGCCGAAAAGTTCCCCGGACAACTCTCGGGCGGACAACAACAACGTGTGGCCATTGCCCGAGCCCTGGCCATGGACCCGATTTGCATGCTCTTTGACGAGCCGACGTCGGCCCTTGATCCGGAAATGATTAACGAAGTGCTGGACGTCATGGTTCAGCTGGCGCGAGACGGCATGACCATGATGGTTGTCACACATGAGATGGGCTTTGCCAAGAAAGTTGCCGACCGCGTGATTTTTGTGGATCACGGAGAAATTCTGGAAAATGTCCCTAAAGTGGAATTTTTCAATGCTCCGCGTTCCGAACGTGCCCAGAAATTCCTGTCCCAAATTTTGGCACACTGATCCGCCGAACCTTCACTGTTCTCTGTCTATCGGCGCTCTGCAAGCCAGAGCGCCACGCCACTTGCCGAAAGCATTAACACGATCGGGATGAGAGGGACTATTACGGCCGGCAGAGCGTTTGCCGTCCCGGCAAACATAAAGGCGTTATCGATTCCGAAAAAGGCGATACCGATGACGAGTCCGCAAAAGATCTTGACGGCCATCCCACCTGCTCGAGCGTTCAAATACGCAAAAGGCATGGCAACCATGAGCATGACGAAAATAAGGAACGGATAGAAAACATGGTTCCAAAACTCGATTTCGTAACGTTTCGTTGCCTGACGCATCTGCCTTAAGTGGTCGATATACTCATGCAGTTCACCGATACCCATGGCAGAGGGCCTGACAGTCAAGACCTCCAAAATCTCAGGTTGCATGTCACTGTTAAGGACAAGATCCGCGCATGTTTGCGTCGAAGCCTTTTCAACCATCGGCATTTCATCTCTTCCGATAGCCGGAAACGTCTCAATGCGAGCGTTTTTCAAATGCCAACCTCGAGAAGGAATATGGGAAGCGCTTGTGGCATGAATAATCCGCAAAAGCGAATTGTCTCGCGCAGAAAACTCGAAGACTCGCCACGCCCCCGTTTTCATCTCTTCGCCGACCATCAAACTACCGACATTAACAAAGCGAACAAGCTCTGGGTGCCCGTCTTTCGCTTTAACGACATCTTTGACCCAAACACCGGACTTATACCCGTAGACACGTTTTAAATTTGTGTTATAAACATTCACTCGTCGCAAATCCGTATAGGCTCTGTCCGTTATCGGAGCCACCCATTCCCCAACGGCATAGGTCAACGCAATTAAAAGGGTCGCCGGAACCAATAGCATCCCGGCCAAACGCCGCGCTGACAGTCCCGAAATACGCAAAACGACAAATTGGGACTCTGCAGCCCAGCGCGACAACGTATAAATACCGCCCAAAAGTGCGGCAATCGGAATGACCTGATAAAAACGTCGCGGCAAATTCAGTACGGCAAATTGCAGAGCCATATCAATGCCGTATCGAGTTCCGATGCGAGAACTCTGTCCGACCACATCGAAAAAGGCGAAAAGCGCCAAAAGCGAGAGCATCACAAAACCCGTCGCAATCAGAATTTCTTTTGTGAGTTGTCGGGTAACGATTTTCATGCTCTCTACTCCCGACGCTTCACCCAACGAACGATGCGATACGGCAAATCCGTCAAACATTGCGGAAACCAGCGTTGCATCCAAACACGACGCACGAAAAGCAAGACGGTCATCAGCAGAAACGACCCGTTAATCAAAATCAGACCGGCAATCCAATCGAGTCTTTCTGTCTTGACCCGCGCCACCCCGATGGAAACAGCGTTCAAATACAAGATAAAAATTAAGGCTGCAGCCAACAAATTGAGATTTCTTCCGGCTCGTACATTCGTCAAAGAAAGCGGAACGGCTAAAAGCGGCAAAATCAGAGCAGCCAAGGGCCAGGTAAATCGCCAAAGCATCTGTCCCTTAGCGCGCGCCGAGTCCATCTTAACCAGGGTTTGGATGGGAACCTGATCGACGTCGGACGAGTCAGAAATAGATCCGGCCTTTGCATCCAAGCGTAATTCGTATGTCTTAAATTCGATTACTCGCCAAGCCGCGTTCGAGCCGCTACCGACATCGTATCGTTTTCCGTTATAAAGCACAGCGAATCGATCCCCGAGTGCATTTCGCTTAATCTCCCCGGATTGGGCACGAACAATCGTCTCCTTGTCCCCGTCTCGCAAACTCATAAAGACATTTTTGACGCGATTGCCATCCTCGGAAACTTCCTCGATAAAAAAGACACGTTGACCGTCATTCGCTTCGATAAAGCGCCCGGGTGCAATTCGGCTGACATCATCACGCTGCTGGAACTCTCGGGCACTCTGTTCCATCTGATCTTTCGCCCAAGGGCTGATCGAAAGCGACAAAACAGCGACAAGAACAGCAAAGGGAAAAACAAACGTTAACACCGGCCTGACCCAGTCGAGCAAATTGCATCCGCCGGCCGAAAACCAGACAATCATTTCGTTATCTTGCCAGGCACGAATCAGTGCGATGAGAACGGCAATAAAAAGAGAAGCCGTCATCAAAGGAGCTAAATTTGCCAAACCCGTATAAAGCGTGATTTCCAAAACAGCCGACGAGTCATAATTGCCGCCGGCCGTTTCATGCAGAACCCCGACCAATCCGACCGTCAGAACAATCGAAAAGATCACAGTGAAAACACCGCCGGCGCTGTTGGCGAGTTCATTTAGGAAACTACGACGAAGAATCATGCGTCAGACTACTTGTGGAAATTGTCTCCGATTCTAATAATTTTCGGTCACTGATAAAAGTAAAATCGCGCCGACTTTCGCTTGTCGACGCGATTTTTACGACCGAAACCCGTTATAGGTTTGCATCAGGCTCAAGTCGCTCGGATCGTGCATGGAAAACCAGCAAGCCGACCACAAGTGTCCCGGCAGCCGCCCCGAAACTCCAAAGCAAAGAGCCGCCCGTCATGCCGGCTACCAGATAGCCGACAGCCGCACACGTCGCCACAGTCATCGCATACGGCAACTGCGTCGTTACATGAGCGATATGGCTACACCCGGCACCGGCTGAAGCCAAAATCGTTGTGTCGGAAATCGGAGAGCAGTGGTCTCCGAAAACGGAGCCGGCCAGCGTTGCCGATAATGCAACCGTTGTCAGGTTCGGATCTAAGGCCACGACAATCGGAACGACAATCGGAATAAGGATGCCGAACGTGCCCCAGGCCGTACCCGTCGAGAACGACAAGAAAGCGGCAATCAGGAAGATAAAGAACGGCAGGAACATCGCGCTCATACCCGTATGCAAAACAACCGACTGGACAAACTGCGGCGTACAAAGCAAGTCACGGCAAACACCGGAAAGCGTCCAAGCCAAAATTAAAATCAGGTTGGCGGGAAGCATCAAGCGAATACCTTCGACAATGCCGTTCATAAACTCGGAAAACGTCACGAGCTTGCGCGGAATGTACATAACAAACGCGACCACCAAGGCTCCGAAGCTGGCCCAAACGAGCGAAGGAGAGGCCGAACTGTTTCCTAAGGCAGCCGTAAACGAGCCGCGATAAGCCGCATCCGTTCCCCAGTAGCCGCCCGAGTACATCAATCCGAGCACGGCAAAAACAATCAACCCGGCCAACGGAACAATCATGTCCCAGGGAGTCCCCTTCGGATTTGCCTTAATTGTCGACTCTTGAACCTTTCCCTCCGAGATCTCGCCGCGTGCCGCACGCAATTCGGCCTTACGCATCGGACCGAAGTCGCGATTGCTAATGCAAAGAATCCAAACCATCAGCAATGAAAGAAGCGCATAAAAGTTCCACGGAATCGTCGCAACGAAAGCTCCGAGCTCATTGTCAAAAGCTCCCGTGCTCTTTAAGGAAGAGCCGACAGCGGCCGCCCACGAAGAAATCGGGGCAATAATGCAAAGGGGCGCCGCCGTAGCGTCAATGATATAGGCTAACTTTTCTCGGCTAACCTTGTACAAATCCGTCATCGGACGCATCACGGTACCGACCGTCAGACAGCTGAAATAATCATCAATGAAAATAGCCAGCCCTAATCCGCTTGTCGACATCAGTGAAGAGCGACGCGACTTAATAGCTCGCGCCGCGACCTTGCCGTAGGCTAGCGTGCCGCCCGACATATTTAAGATATAAACGAGAGCGCCCAACAATGAACAGAAAATAATGATGTCAAAATCGAGCTTGGCACCCATGAGCTTAAAAGCCGTCTCGAGGGTGCCCATTACGATATTGGCACCCGTTCCGCACGAATAAATGAGCGTGCCGGTCAGAATGCCGATAAATAAACTGGAAAAAACTTCCTTTGTAATCAAGGCCAAGCCGATAGCGATAATCGGCGGAACAATGGATAACCATTGTGCATCATAAGGTTGCATTTTGAATCTCTTTAATTAAGCAGGTCAAAAGGGTGGGACGACGGAAACCGACTAGTCCCGTGTACGAAGTTTGGCCGCGAGTGCTTTGGTCGCGGCCGGCGCTACAAAGGCCGACACACTGCCTCCCATTTTGACTATCTCCCGAACCAGGGAGCTCTTTACGAATTGAAATTGAGCAGAAGGCATCAGAAACACCGTTTCGACACCCGGCATCAGAAGTCGGTTGGTCGCCGCCATCCGGTACTCACTTGCAAAATCACCTAAAGGACGCAATCCGCGAACAACAACGGACGCCCCCTGACTTACAACAAAATCACTCAAAAGACCGGAAAACCCTTGAACAGAAACACCGCTCATGTCCTTTGTCAATTCCCGAGTCAACGCAATGCGCTCATCGAGAGTCAAAAGCGGCTTTTTTTCCGCACTTTCAGCAACGGCAACAATGACGGTACCGAAAATGTCGCGCGCTCGACGAAGAATATCCATGTGTCCCAAGGTCATCGGATCGAAGGTCCCGGGAAATACCGCACAGGTCATATCAACCCCGTTTCCGATCAGCATTGGGGCATTCTACGGAAAATCAGCCCTAAGAACAAAAAAATGCACCTGTCCTGCTTTTCCCTGACGTAAAATCGACAACCCGAGCTTCTGAAAATCCGTTTCCGACATCGTCCGATCACTCTCAACGTAAATGAGACCGTCTTCCCGAAGGTGCTTTCGCGCCACACACACCGCCTGACTTTGCAGACACGCAGCAAACGGCGGATCGATGAAAATCACATCAAAAAAATCCTGACTTCTTTCCAGATACCGCAAGGAATCGGCGCATACAACCTGAACACATGAAACGGCTCCGAGTTTTTGAACAGTGTCGGTAATCGCTTTCGTGCATGCTCGATTCCTATCTATCGATAAAACTTTATCAGCCCCGCGACTGGCCGCTTCCAAACCCAGTGCACCGCTTCCCGCGAACATATCGCAAAACGTGTGACCGGAGCATCCTCCGATTAGGTGCACAATCCAGTCAAAAACCGTCTCACGAACGCGCTCAGGTGTCGGACGCAGGCCATCAAAATCGGCGACCTTAAGCGGCGTTCGTTTATAGGACCCTCCGACAATACGGACAACGCCCCCCGAGGCCTTCGCTGTTGCTAAACTAGCGCTTAAATTCTTTCTCCCGGATTTCTTCATCGACTTGCCAATGAGTTTCTTTTCACATCTAAAACATGGTCTTGAACGGTCTCGGATTCAACTGGTCGGTCTTTTTTCCGGCGCAGTGATTGACGAGGCATTTTTCGAACAACTCGAAGAAACCCTCATCGCAGCCGATGTCGGCATCCGCACGACAACGGACATCTTAAAGCGTCTGAGAGATACCGTAAAACTTCAGGGATTACATACCCCGGAAGATGTTCGCCTGGCTCTTCGCGATGAAATTGCCGCTCGACTCACTCGCGTAGAGAAAACTCTTCCGACCGACACAGCCAAACCCTTAGTTCTCATGATGGTGGGCGTGAACGGTGCCGGAAAAACCACGAGTATCGGAAAAATAGCCAAATGGTTTGCCTCGCAAGGCAAAACAGTCCTCCTGGCGGCGGGAGACACGTTTCGTGCTGCAGCACGTGAACAGCTTGATGTCTGGGCCGAACGCAA
This sequence comes from Sutterella sp. UBA4713, assembly GCA_002404465.1. Taxonomy (GTDB): domain Bacteria; phylum Pseudomonadota; class Gammaproteobacteria; order Burkholderiales; family Burkholderiaceae_F; genus Duodenibacillus. Next base: position 68,629 of record DHJT01000082.1, read on the forward strand.
TAAAATCGATGTGATTGCCCAAACAGGAGGCGATCCGGCTGCCGTCGCATTCGACGCCATTGCGGCCTCGCAAGCTCGCGGGACCGACGTAATTATTGTAGACACGGCCGGGCGTCTGCCGACTCAAAACCACCTAATGGCCGAACTTGCGCGTGTTCGGCGCGCCGCGGGGAAAGCCATGCCGGGGGCTCCGCACGAGGTCATCCTCGTCGTAGACGGAACGACCGGCCAAAATGCTTTAACTCAGGTAACGGCCTTTGACAAGGCAGCCGATCTTACCGGCCTTATCGTAACAAAATTAGACGGCTCGGCCAAAGGCGGAGTCCTCGTTGCCATTGCCGAAGAAAATCGGCAAAAGCCACTTCCGATTTACTTTGTCGGCGTCGGGGAAAAAATCGACGATTTGCAACCGTTCCAAGCGCGCGCCTATGCCGACGCACTCTTAGGTATTAATTGAGGCCAGCACAGTGATCAATGCGCCGCTTGTGGAACTTGTGAACGCCGTCTGTGAATTTCCTGACGTCCGACCGATCCCTCCATTGAACTTTAACGTCACACGCGGCGAATTTGTCTGTTTGCACGGATCGACCGGGTCCGGAAAGTCTTTGGCACTTCGCCTGGTTGCCGGATTGATATCTCCGACTTCCGGCAAGGTTCTCGTCGCCGGAGAGCTCATTAACGACTTTACGCCGCGGCAGCGTTTGTGGTTAAGGCGGACGATGGGCATCATGATCCAAGGCGGGCTGCTTCTCGATGATCGTACCGTTCTGGAAAACGTCATGCTTCCGGCTATCGCTGCCGACGAGTCATTCCACGAAGCGAAGAAAAGAGCCTTAGCTGCCTTAGATCGTTGCGGGATCCTTGAGCTTGCCCCGTTATTACCGGCCAAGCTTTCTGCCGGTGAAAAACAACAAGCCTGTCTGGCCAGAGCTGTTGTAAACCATCCCGTGCTGATTCTGGCTGACGAACCGGCCGCCAATCTCGATGTCGATAACGCACAAAAACTCATGGATTTGCTTGCCGACTTTTCTCGGTACGGCGTGGCCGTCATCGTCGCCTCGCACTTAGAACTCTCACCAAGTTCGGTCCCTTGCCGACCGATTCAACTCGGGACAGGAGATGTGCGATGAAACTTTTTTCTGCTTGGCGATGGGCCTTCTCGCGAACCATGAGCGGCATTTTCGGTGCCTTCGGTCAATTTTTTTTGGCCTTGTCGCTGGCCGGAATTACCTTAACCATCCCCCTTTTTCTCGGCACACTGGCCTGGTCGCTCTCGCAACCGATTGTGTCCGTTCCGCTGGTAACGGAAATTACGGTATTTGCCCAGCGAAGCGCCGGCGAGAAAACCGTCGGGCAACTGGCTAAAAAAATCGAATCTTCCCCGATTATCGACAGTGTTCGAATTATCCCGAAAGCCCAAGCACTCGCATCCGTCAACGCCAGTCTCGGAATTAAAACCCGCCAGTCCAAAGCCAATCCTCTGCCGGATTTGCTTGTAGCCACCTGCAAAAAAACCGCCACGCGTGATCAGATTCGGACGCTGGCCGGAAACATTGAAAAACTCCGAGAAGTTGATTCGGTAGCCTACGACGACACTTGGGCATTGCACGTAGGCGCCCTAATTAGAGCGGCAACCATCATCGCCGGTATCTTGGGCTCCATCGTCTGCATTTTGGTCCTTTTGGTCATTGCAGCCTCCGTACGGCTCACAACGATGGCACAAGTAGCCGAAATTCGAGCCCTTCACTTATTCGGTGCTTATCCGAGCTTTATTAAACGCCCGTATATCTGGCGCGGATTTATCACACTCGGAAGCGCTGCCCTTTTCAGTCTCGCTCTGACACGCCTTGGCATTGCACTGTTAGCGGATCCCGTAGCAAATTTTGCTGCTCTGTACTCCGTAACCGTACACCTTGCTTTACCGGCAACGAGCTGGTGTGTTGTTTACGTCTTAGCTGCAGCCTGCCTCGGAGCCCTGATCGGCAATTTGGCCGCCTCCGCAGCCATACGAAAAGTATGCACTACAAACTGATACGATTTTTCGGCTTCTTCCGTTTTCAGTTCAACAAGACCGTGTTACAGTCTCTTTACTATGAGTCATATCGAACTTGCTCCCGCTGACACGCTTTCCGAGGATGTAAAGGACGCTGAGCACAAATCCGGCGTTGCTCTCGTTCCGTATAAGTCCAATGTCCCGGCTCTCATTCCCCCGAGTTTAGGTGACATTGACGCCTACATCCGTGCAGCGAATGCAGCGCCCGTTTTAAGTGCTCAAGAAGAACGCTCCCTTGCAATCAGACTTCGTGACAAAAAAGACCTGACGGCCGCTCAAAAACTCATTCTGAGTCACTTGCGTCTTGTGGTTTCCGTTGCTCGCGGCTATCTCGGTTACGGATTGCCGCACGCAGACCTCATTCAGGAAGGCAACATCGGCCTAATGAAAGCCGTTAAACACTTCGATCCTGACAAGGGCGTTCGGCTCATGACTTTTGCCGTTCATTGGATTCGTTCGGAGATTCAAGACTACATCATTCGCAACTGGCGACTGGTAAAAGTTGCAACGACGAAAAATCAACGCAAACTCTTTTTTAACCTGCGACAGATGAAAGACAGCGACAAGGCCCTTACACAGTCGCAAGCCAAACAAATTGCCCAGACACTTGAAGTCAAACCTGAAGAAGTTCTCGAGATGGAAAAACGCATGGGCGGAGCGGACTTGTCAATGGAAGGGTCAGACAGCGAGGAAGACGAAGGAAACAGCTTTGCGCCGATTGACTACTTAGCTTCCGAGGAATTAACTCCGCTCGAAGATGTCGAGAAAAAAGATACCGAATCACATACCAAGGCCAAATTGCGCGAGGCCTTAGGGCAACTCGATCCGCGTTCGCGGCGTGTAATTGAGGCACGCTGGCTTGCCGAAGATGCCGACGGCAATACGGCACCGATGACGCTGCAAGAGCTTGCGCACGAACTCGGCGTATCGCCAGAACGTGTCCGTCAGATTGAAAAGAAAGCTCTGTCTAAACTCCGTGAAAGCATGTTGCACGAGCCTTCTGAACCCGAAAAAAAATAACCATGTTTCATGTTGTTCTTGTACACCCGGAAATCCCGCCGAATACGGGAAACATCATCCGTCTTTGTGCCAACACGGGATGTCGATTGCATCTTGTCGAGCCTTTGGGGTTCCGTGTTGATGATAAGCACCTGATTCGCGCCGGTCTGGACTATCACGAAATGACAACGATGACAGTCTACAAAAGCTGGGAGACTTTTCTTAGCGAAGCGAAACCCGACCGAAATCGCATGTTTGCCATGACAACCAAGGGCGCCGGGATTTTTTCCCGGACGACGTTCCTTTCAGGCGACTGGCTCGTTTTCGGAAGCGAAGGCCACGGTCTGCCTGATTCCGTTCGAGAATCGTTTCCCGAAGCACAACGCATCCGACTGCCGATGATTCCCGGAAATCGCTCCTTAAATTTGAGCAATGCCGTTGCCGTCACGGTGTTTGAAGCATGGCGGCAAAACAAATACGCAGGCGGCTCTTAAGCTGTTAAAACAAGATTATCCTTGTGAATAACCTCCGGATGGGTCACAACACCTAGGACGCCTCCGAGTGCCTCGGATTGCAACCCGGCAATCTGGCGCACCTCGCCAGATGAGTAATTGACGATTCCGCGAGCGACTTCCTTTCCCTGTTCATTGAGACAAGAAACCACATCTCCGCGCAAGAACTCGCCGTACACGGCCTTCACGCCGACAGGAAGAAGGCTTGTGTGACGCTCCGTGATAGCTTTCTCGGCTCCGGCATCAATGCAAACGGCTCCGTCACTTCTTAAGTGATCGGCAATCCACTTTTCTCTGGCGTGCATCGGCACAGCGTTACTAAGCAGTTCCGTTCCGATGGTCTCACCGAAAGCCAGTCGAATCAATACATCAGGCTCGCGGCCGGAGACAATCACCGTGGCAGCACCTGACCGAGCAGCCCTCTTGGCTGCAAGCACTTTGGTAATCATTCCGCCTTTGGAAAGAGCACTTGCGGCACCTCCGGCCATCTTCTCAAGAGCAGGATCTCCGGCAAAAGCGCGGTCAATCAATGTTGCCGACGGGTCTTTGCGCGGATCTGCCGAGTAAAGCCCTTTTTGATCGGTCAAAATCACGAGAGCGTCTGCAAGAATCAGGTTAGTAACCAATGCTCCAAGCGTGTCATTATCCCCGACCTTGATTTCATCGGTAACAACCGTGTCGTTTTCATTAATAATGGGAACAACACCCAAAGCCGTCAATTCCGTCAATGTTGAACGCGCATTTAAATACCGCTCGCGGTCGGCCAAATCTGCGTGTGTTAGAAGGATCTGTGCCGTCTTGACACCGTAAGCAGAAAAGCTCTCCTCGTATGCTTGCGCCAATCCCATTTGCCCGACGGCAGCTGCTGCCTGCAATTGAGAAACCGCACTCGGTCGTTTGTCCCATCCCAAACGCAATACACCCTCGGCAATGGCACCGGAACTGACAAAAATCACATCTTTTCCGTTTTTTTGCAACCAAGCAATCTGCCGAGCCCAATTGGAAACTGCCTTACGGTCTAATCCCCGACCGTCATTCGTAACAAGAGCACTACCGACTTTAACGACAATGCGACGTGCCTGTTTTAATACGGATTCAGGCATGCTCCTCTCCGTTATTTTCTTCACTGCGAGAAAACCGAACGTCCTCGTGCAATTGCTCATCAACTTCTCGAGACTGCTTGCGAGCATGTTCCAAATACGCTGCAATCGCGTTGATTAATTCTTGCGTTCCTTCACGTGTTGCGGCACTCATCACAAAAAAAGGCCGGCCGTCGGCGGCCAATGCCTCTTTAAGAGTCTTAATGCGCTCCTTACGCTCATCGCCGTGGAGCAAATCCACTTTATTCAGAACAACCCAACGCGGTTTTGCTGCCAACTCCGGGTTGTACTTCTCAAGCTCACGGACGAGCGCTCGAGCCTGAGCGCAAGGATCTATTTCCGGATCTAAGGGAGCGCAATCGATAATATGTAGTAAAAGGCTGGTACGAGATAGGTGCCTTAAAAACAAATGTCCGAGACCGGCTCCTTCGCTTGCCCCCTCCACAAGTCCGGGTATGTCTGCGATAACAAAACTTTGCTCCGCTCCGACGCGGACAACGCCCAAATGCGGCACAAGTGTCGTAAACGGGTAGTCTGCCACTTTCGGGCGCGCATTGGAAACAACGGAAATAAACGTCGATTTCCCGGCATTGGGCATTCCAAGCAATCCGACATCTGCCAGAACTTTTAATTCCAGATGCAACTGACGATACTGTCCGGCCTCTCCCTTGGTGGCCTGGCGTGGCGCTCGATTCGTGCTCGACTTAAAGTGCAAATTGCCCAAGCCGCCCTTGCCGCCGGCAGCCAAAAGTGCGCGACTGCCGTGCTGTGTTAAATCTGCGACCGTCTCGCCCGTTGTCTCATCGACAATAAGGGTCCCGACAGGCACTTTCAAAACGATATCCGGCGCTCCGGCCCCGAAGCAATCGGCGCCGCGACCGTTTTCTCCGTTTTTAGCAAAAAACTTTCGTGCATATCGATAATCAATCAGCGTATTAAGGTTTCGGTCCGCCAGCGCGTAAACCGACCCTCCGCGCCCCCCGTCTCCGCCATCCGGCCCTCCCTTCGGGATAAATTTCTCTCGGCGAAAGCTTGCCGCCCCGTTTCCCCCGTTACCCCCTTGGACTTCAATTCTGGCTTCGTCAACGAATTTCACGTCGATTCCTTTTTAGAAAATAGAAAAAGCCCCGTGTCGTCCCTGTCTTGTAACACCAGGACAGGCGCGCGGGGCTTCTTAAGGTTTGTAAAGAAATCGTCGCGCGGGAATTAGCCCGCGACCGGAACGACCTTCACAAACTGATGATTGCGTTTGCCTTTGACTTCAAAAGCAACCGTTCCGTCAACCTTAGCGAACAACGTATGATCACGGCCCATGCCGACGTTATCTCCGGCATGAAACTGCGTGCCGCGCTGACGAACAATAATATTACCGGCAGAAACCATTGCGTTGCCGAAAACCTTAACGCCCAAACGCTGAGCTTGGGAATCACGACCGTTGCGGGTAGAACCGCCACCTTTCTTATGTGCCATTTTGTCTTATCCTCTTAGCTGACGTTTAAGAATTACGCGACCTTAATTTCGTCAATCTTCAACTCGGTGTAGTTCTGGCGATGACCTGCGCTCTTCATCGAGTGCTTACGACGACGGAACTTGAAAATACGAACCTTGTCGGCACGGCCGTGAGAAAGAACCGTTGCGACAACCTGCGCCCCTGCAACCAACGGTGTCCCGACCTTTAATCCGGAATCATCGCTCACAGCAAGAACCTCACTTAAGACAACTTGCGCACCGACATCGGCAACAATCGTCTCAACTTTTAAACTTTCTCCGACCGAGACGCGATACTGCTTCCCGCCGGATTTGATAATTGCATACATGGA
>DHJT01000082.1:75161-76037 GCA_002404465.1 Sutterella sp. UBA4713
ATACCTCGCATCGCCCCGCGCCCGGCAACTCCGGTTGACGAAGCCTTTTTGTTCTAAGAAATGCGACCGTTTTTAGACGCTCGCACGTTTCTCACTTGCGTGGAAAGGTGCGCATTATGACACGCACCCGTTGCATTGTCAATAAAAAAATTAAACGAAAACAACACCAAACAGAAACTCCCAGACCTAAAAACCGCTTTGGCATCACGAGACCTTGATAGCGCTCGGCCGTCTTCTACCAGGAGTTGTATTGAACACTACGGCATCTCGGGCTCTTGCGTCACAGACGCCTGAACATCACCCTGGTTTTCGGACGTTGAATCTTCGGAATGCTCTGCTTTCGATTCCGCCTCAAATCGATCCTCTCGGGCTTCCGGAGATTTCTCAGACGCCACCAATTTTGTTAATGCCAGGATACCGCGAAGCGCCTCATTGACAGCCTGCGCAGAATGAAAAAATTCCGCCACGTCAGGATCCAAGCGTACGGTCGCTGTCTTAACGAAAGCCGCATGATCCGTATAGCGACGTCGATCAAAAGCACGCGCCCGAGGCCCGGATTGGCTCCCGAAATCACGACGTGGCGGTCGGGAAAACCGACTCTTGGAATCACCGTACCCCCGGGAATAATCATCGCGTTTCTCATCCCGGTGTCCGGCGCGTCGCTCGGCAAACCGGTCATGAGAACCTCCGATTCGCTCATTGTGACCGGAAAAGCGATCTTCCCGATAGGGGCGATACGGCTTGGAACCGAAACGATTATCCCGACGATCCGAACGGGGAAAGTCCCGATCACGGCGGTCTCGTCGCGGCGGCTTATCACTAAATCGATCGAAAGACTGGTTGTCCATGACGTTTCCTTTGTAGGTGACAAGTTTG
>DHJT01000082.1:76092-76309 GCA_002404465.1 Sutterella sp. UBA4713
TTTTGAGCACTCCGCTCCGAGGCGATGCCTCACGCTTTTCCAAAAACACCCGTCGTCAAGAAAAAGCGATAGCTTCGCCTCAGTTGCGTCAGTCTGAGTGCCGAAAAAAAACCGAAGGCTTTCGCAGCTCCGGTTTCTTCATGCGTTGGCGTCCCTAAGCGGATTCGAACCGCTGTACCAACCGTGAAAGGGTTGTGTCCTAGGCCTCTAGACGATA
>DHJT01000014.1:0-6007 GCA_002404465.1 Sutterella sp. UBA4713
TGTGACAGACAGGTTGCCATCTTGCCGCTTCCCGGCCCCGGTGCCGTCACAACAACAAGCGGATGTGTCGTTTCAATGTATTCATTTTTTCCGTATCCCTCATCACTGACAATGAGGGCCACGTTATGCGGATATCCGGCAATCGGAAAATGCTTGTACGAGCGCACTCCGAGGGTCGACAAGCGGCGCATGAATGCATCGGCTGCCGGCTGTCCGTTGTACTGCGTAACAACGACCGATCCGACAAAAAAACCGAGGTTGCGAAAGACATCAATCAGACGCAATACATCGTCCTCGTAGGAAATACCGAAATCGGCGCGAATCTTATTCTTTTCAATATCCGGGGCTGAGATGGCAACAACGATTTCCACGTCGTTTTTCATCTGAGAAAGCATACGGATTTTGCTATCGGGTTCAAATCCCGGAAGCACTCGCGATGCGTGGTAGTCGTCAAAGAGTTTTCCCCCAAATTCCAGGTACAACTTACCGCCGAATTGGGCAATACGCTCTTTGATATGTGCCGATTGCGTTTCAATGTACTTTGCGTTATCAAATCCGATTTTTGTCACGACACATTCCCCTTTCCGACCGCAAGCGTTTAAGGTCAAAGCTTCTTTTTTAAACAAACAGAAAAGGGGCAGCCTCCGAAAACCGCCCCCGTTTTTTCGCATTGTACTGAAAGCCCGTAAGCAAGGGAGTCCCACGTTATAAAAAACAACGTAGCCGAAAAAGTTCGCTCAAAAAAATCGCATACGCAAAACGCGGGGTTGCCCCCGCGCCTTGCGTTCCATACTTCTCAAATTTTATTTGGAATTTTTCGCAATTTTGTAGACACCGACCGTGAGCATCGGGAGTGCAAAAAGGCACAGGAATCCCCAGCATGCTGTACCATACCCCTTGACAATCAGCCCCAAGAGACCGAAGGCAGAAACAGCCACACCCAGAAGCACGGGGATGATTGTAACTGCAGGAGCGAACCACGTCGGCTCATCCCGTCCCGTTTTGCGGTACGCAACCTGAAAACGATCCACCACCGCTTTAACAAAGCCCGTCGCCGTTTCCATCAGTGTCACGAAGAGCACGATTTCAAATGTCCAAAATAGCCACGGCATTTGGATACGATCGAAAATCGCAAGAACCGGGACCGTTGATCCGACGACATTGGCAAAATCGCATCCCATCGTTAAAAGAAGCATCGTTCCCGGGAAGACTCCGAGGAAACCCGCAAGAATACCGCTGATGACGGACTCGGATCGAGACGTGAATCCTCGAACCGTGTAAAGAACGAGAGGTACGACAACAAGGTTATAGAAGCTATATTGCAGACCTCGCATAAACCAACCGTTTGTCACTTCCCCCTTGCCGACCTCGGCAGCAATGTTTGCCCCGAACTTCACGAAGACGACAACCATAAAAATCAAATAGACCGAACACAGCACGTACGACCAGATTGAAAGCGCCTTCTCAACCATTTCCGTTCCTTTGAACACCAGGAACAGGACCCCTGCAGACAAAACAGCCACACCGACCCACTGGTTAAAGCCGAGCTTTTCCATAATGGCGCCGGCGCTGGCATTAACGACCCCCATCACAATGAGGAACATAATCCAGTAGCACAGGTCATACAGGAAAGCACACGGTCCGAGAATCTGCTTCATCATCGAGCCGTAGTCAAATGTTTGCATCACTCGACAGAATTCAAACGTGACCGCGCAGACAAGGCTCCAGCAAAGGAACGTGACAAAGGCACCAAGCAGGCCGCCGAACATGCCGCTCACGCCGAAAAACTGCGCGATTTCCGCTCCCGTTCCGTAACCGCCTCCGATAAGAATCGACTGAAAAACCAGTCCGGGCACTAGGAGCCTGATAAATTTATTTTTAAGCATTTTTTATTCCGTTATCTGTTAGATCGCGCTTTTACCAACCCGCGCGGAATCTGAGTACATCATCGGAGATTTCTCCGCGTTCGTATTCGTTCATCGCCGCATCCATAATTTCAAAGCCTCGAGTCAAAAGCTCAGGTGAAATCGTCAAAGGCGGCTGAATGCGCAAGATCCACCCGGCGAGCGAAATCACGACAAGACCCTTTTCGTATGCTCTGAAAAGGATTTTGAAGACTCCGTCCGCATCGGGCGCACCGTCCTCCTTTTGAATGCCGATACCCATGGAAAAACCCAGGTTTCGTGTAAATGCAACAAGCTTAGGATGCTTGGCCTTTAAATCCGACGCCAATTTTTCCAACAGCTTGATGTTGTTTTTCAGATGCGTCTGGAAGGCCTCGGTCTGAAAGTAATCGAACTGCGCAATGCCAGCTGCGCAGGCAATGGAGTTGCCGCCTAAGGTAAACAAGTGCGCCGGTGCCGGCAAACAATCCATGATTTCGTCACGCGCCATGAAAGCACCGAGCGTGAGCGTCGCTCCGACGGATTTACCCATAATAATTCCATCGGGAACAATGCCGTAGTGTTCAATGGCAAAAAACTTGCCGGTACGATAAAAGCCCTGCTGAACTTCCTCGGAAATAAAGAGGATGCCGTATTTTTTGCAGGTCTCATAGAGCTTTTTCATGAAGATTGGGTGGGCCGGCAAGATACCGCCGTCTCCCTGCACGGGCTCAATAACCACAGCCGCCACTTCCGTAGCCGGCAAATACGTGGAAAAAGCCGTTTCCATTGCCTTCAGACAATCACGCTCGACTTCTTCATCACTCTTGTCGACCCCGTAAAACGGAAACGGATAAATTTCCGGAAGAAACGGCCCCATCTTGGCATGCATACGTGTCGAGCACGTAGTCATAGAGCAGGAACCGTACGTATTACCGTGATAACCGTTAATAAAAACAATAATCTTCTGACGTCCCGTAAAAGCGCGAGCGAACTTGACGGCTGCATCATTACCGTCGCTACCGCAGTTACCGAAACATACCTTAGCCTTGACGCCTCCCGGATAAACGGAAACGAGTCTTTCGGCATAAGCCGTTGTTTGCTCGTTGTAGGTATAAGCGGCCGTGTACTGTGTGAACTTTTTCAGTTGTTCTTCGATGGCTTTCGTAATAATCGGGTTGGAACTACCGATGTTCAGTGACGAGGCACTGGACAAGAAATCAATGAACTTATTACCGTCCAAATCCGTAATAACACTGCCTTCTGCCTTGGCAATTGCCAATGGATAGTAGGAAAGATGTTGGCACGGTGCGACAACCTTTTTGTCGCGCTCGACCAAGGCATTGCAACGATCGAGTTTCATTTAATGGCCCCCCAGAAATGCATTTACAAAAAAAAGGACATCGACACATTGTTTTACCGGTATCCGATCGGATTGTCCTCTTTCGACAGATAAGCCGCATCAGGGCTAGAGGAAGGCTGTTTTGACCAACATCAAAAAGAAATAAACACCTCTAAGACATTGTGCTTATGTTACGTTTGACCCTGCTGTATGCGAAGCTCATAATGACCGAACTTCGCACATTAATGGCGAAGGTTGACAATAAAAACGTCTTTCTCTTTATTTTTGAGAAACGCGTATTCACAAAAAGGAAGAAAATGAATCGAGACCGTCTCGGAAGTCGCTTAGGCTTCATTCTTTTAAGTGCCGGCTGTGCCATCGGTTGCGGCAATGTCTGGAAATTTCCCTGGCTTACAGGGCAGTACGGAGGCGGAGCCTTTGTGCTGATATATCTATTCTTCCTTCTTATTATCGGCTGGCCCGTTATGACGATGGAATTTGCCCTCGGCCGCGCCAGTCAGAAAAGTCCTGTTCACATGTACCAGGCCCTAGAGCCTGCCGGCACGAAGTGGCATTGGCACGGCATCGTGGCTCTCATCGGTAATGTTGTACTGATGATGTTTTATATGGTCGTTACCGGCTGGATGTTGCAATACTTCATTTACACCGTGAGCGGCGAATTTTCGGGCAAAACGCCGGATCAAGTCGCCACAGGCTTCGGTGCTCTACTCGCCGATCCGACAACACAAATTATCGACACGGCCCTGATTGTTATTTCCGCCTTCCTCATTCTTTCCTTTAGTTTGCGAGGCGGCCTGGAGCGCGTTATCAAGTGGATGATGATGGCTCTTATCGTCATCATGGTAATTATTGCCGCGAATAGCTTTTTTATGGACGGTGTTAAGGAAGGACTACGCTTTTACCTCCTTCCCGATTTCAGCAAAATGAACTGGAGTGTCGTTGTTGCTGCTATGAATCAGGCCTTCTTCACGTTAAGTCTGGGTATCGGCGCCATGGCCATTTTCGGTAGCTACATCGACAAGAGTCACACCCTGGGCGGCGAGTCCCTTCGTGTGATTATTCTGGATACGTTCGTTGCCATCATGGCAGGCCTTATCATTTTCCCCGCCTGCTTTACCTACGGCGTTAAACCCGATGCCGGCCCGAGCTTGATTTTCGTAACCCTTCCGAACATTTTCAATAATATGCCGGCAGGTCAGCTCTGGGGATCACTCTTTTTCGTGTTCATGATGTTTGCCTGCTACTCGACCGTTTTAGCCGTCTGTGAAAACATCTTGGCTTGCATGCGGGATTTGACCGGCTGGTCTCGCCGCAAAACAGCCTGGGTTTGCGGTATCGGCATGCTGATACTGACGTTGCCCTGTGCTTTGGGCTTTAACGTGCTCTCAAACCTCCATCCCTTAGGTGGCAATTCCTGCATCATGGACTTAGAAGACTTTATCGTCAGCAACTGTCTGCTACCGCTCGGAAGTTTGGTGTTCGTGCTCTTTTGTACGGCCAAGAACGGTTGGGGATGGGATAACTTCATCGCCGAGGCCAATACAGGTACCGGCTTACTTTTCCGAAAGGGCCTTCGCTTTTACTGCACCTACGGACTTCCGCTCGTGATTTTTGCTATCTTTGTGATCGGTATCCTTCCCTTTTTTAAATAGCCGTTAGGCAATCGAATAAGGAGGAGGCAGACAGCCTCTGCCCTCTTCCTCTCACGCCACATAAAATCCCGAAAGTTTCTTTTCGGGAATTTTTTTACCTTTGCCCTCATTTAGAATCCTTTCCCGGAGGCCGTTATGCAAAATCCCTTGATCGATCCTGTGATTTCCGTTGAACAACTTAAGAGTATTGAAAAGACGGAGGACCTTGTCATTCTTGACTGTCGAGGGACATTGACAACTTCCGGTGCCGGCAATCTCCTCTTTGATGTCGGGCATATTCCCGGAGCCTTCCACGTTGACATGTCACGCGATATCACGGGAAAAAGAAACGGCCAAAACGGTCGTACTCCGATGGCCGACCCCGAAGTCTTCGCACAAACATTACGAAAGTTCGGAGTTAATCGCACCAGCACTGTCGTCGTCTATGACACGGGGCTGATGAATTTTGCGCCGCGTGTCTGGTTTACCATACGGGCTACGGGGCTTGCAAATGCTTTTGTTTTGGACGGAGGATTCGCTGCCTGGCAGGAAGCCGGCTACCCGATCACAGGCCACGAGTCCGTGAGAAAAACGGGAAACTTTACAGCCGCCCCGTGCCTTGAGCGGATTTTTTCGACAGAGGAAATCGAACAGAACCTCTTAACACACCGTTATCTTCTCCTTGATGCACGGATTGAAGAGGTCTATCTCGGGAGTAGCGCCGGACCGGACGCAAAAGCCGGGCACATTCCTGGCTCCGTCAATCATCCCAATCGACTCAATGTCGCTCAGAACGGATTGCTTCTAAGTAAAGAAACCTTGCGCCGAACTTTTCTTCGCCTAAGCGACGGACACCCCGAACGCATCGTGCACACCTGCGGCTCGGGAATTGCTGCCTGCGGAAATCTTGTAGCGATGCGCCATGCCGGATTAGCAAGTGCCGGCGTCTACATCGGAAGTTTTTCAGCATGGATCAGTAATCCGATGCACCCGATCAGTACCGAAGACGAGAGCTAAAGGTCCTACTAAGATTACTCGAATAAAGTCACGATTTTTCGGGCGTTTTTCCAAATAAAAGCGTATTAAAATTTTCCCCCTTCACGCGCAAAGGGTGCGCGTGTCTTTTGCTT
>DHJT01000014.1:6044-13270 GCA_002404465.1 Sutterella sp. UBA4713
CATGACTCAAGATACTTCCGCCTCACGTCTTGAAGACCTAAAAAAATGTCAGACTCTGTGTGAATTCGTCCCTTTAAGAGCGCATCAGATTCCCGACACCGTGGCACTTCGCCAATACGATCGTAAGGAAACCGCGTGGAAAGACGTCACGTACGCCTCTTTGAACGAGCAAATTACAGCATGGAGACGGGCCCTGGCCGCACTGCATTTGGAACGTGGCGCACGTGTTGCAATTTTGCTTAACAACTCTGTTGATGCTGTTTTGGCTGATCAAGCGGTCATGGCAAACGGCATGATTCCCGTTCCTCTTCACGCTATCGACACACCGGGATCTTCAGCCTTCATTCTCATTGACAGTCAGGCATCCGTTCTGATTACCAACAAAGCCGACCGTTGGAGCTTAATTGAGAAAACAAACGTCCCGATGCCCGATTTAAAGCACGTCATCCTCACGGAAGAAAGCGGTATTGAGGAAAAAGACATTCATCGGCAAATTCTCAGCAAGGACATTTGGCTTGCCGGCGGCAAGGACATTCAAGAACTTCCCGAAGGGCCGAAACCTGACGATCTTGCGGCGATTGTCTACACATCAGGCACAACGGGGCGGCCCAAGGGCGTGATGCTCACGCATCACAACATTGTGGAAAACGTTCTTGCCACTTTGATTCACATTGCACCGGCCCCGAAACCCGGATACGTCTTCCTCTCATTCTTGCCGCTGTCGCATACGTTTGAGCGCACGGCAGGCTACTACCTGGCGCTCGGCATGGGATGTACGATTACTTACAACCGCTCGATTATGTTGCTTGCCGAGGACTTACGCATCGTCAAGCCGGATGTTTTGATTTCCGTTCCGCGGATTTACGAAAAAATTTATGCACGCATCAATGAGCAGTTGGGAAAGAAATCCGCTCTTGCCCGGTGGCTCTTTAATTGTGCCGTAAGCGTCGGGTGGCGCAAATTCTGTGCAGAAAACAAGTTGCCGATTCCCAAGAGCCCGTGGCAATTTGCCGACAAGTTTACCGGACCGATTTTGAAAAAACTGGTCGCCGATAAAATTTTGCAGCAGTTCGGTGGGAAACTGAAAGTCGCTATCGCCGGTGGCGCTGCTTTAAACGGCAAAGTGGCTCGCGTGTTCGGCGGTCTCGGCTTGGCACCTATTCAGGGCTACGGCATGACGGAAGCTTCTCCGATTATTGCCGGGAATTCATTGACACTCAATCAACCCGACACGGTCGGAAAACTTTTTTCCAACCTTCAAATGCGTTTGGCCCCGGAGACGCATGAGATTCAAATTCGCGGCAGTTCCGTTATGAAGGGGTACTGGAAGCGACCGGAGGACACCGCTCGAGTTCTCGATTCCGACGGGTGGCTCAGCACGGGAGACGTCGGCGAAATCAATGAATTCGGCCTTTTGCGCATCAAAGGTCGCATCAAGGAAATCATCGTGACAAGCACAGGTGAGAAAGTACCTCCCGTCGACTTGGAACTGGCACTTGAAACCGATCCCCTGTTTTCTCAGGCGTATGTTGTCGGAGAAAACAAACCCTTTATTAGTGCCGTCACGGTTCTCAATCCTGAAGAATGGAAAAAACTTGCGGCAGAGTTAAAGGTCAGCGCAAATGAAGCAAGCTTGAAGTTAACCAGCGTACGCACGGCAATTCTCAAGCGCGTTAAAGCCGCTGCGGCGGACTTCCCGCACTATGCTCTTCCGCGCAAGGTACTTTTAACACTCAAACCCTGGACGATTGAAAACGGTCTTTTAACACCGACCCTAAAGTTAAAACGTACACCACTCGCCAAATTCTTTAAGAAGGAGATTGACGAGATTTACGAAAAACACGACAAATAAGTGCGTCACCGTCCTTTGGTCTTCGGTCAAAGACGGTGACAGTAGCTCCGAGACCTTTTTCTGCTGCTAGGTATCGGACACGATTGCTTGTCCGCTCTTTTCCCCCTATTCAGATGCTTTGTGTTCCCTTTGAGAGGATCAAAGTCCCATTCGCTTTACAGGGTAAATACTGAGCCGATGCTTGAGCAATGTGTCCCTACTTATCAACGAACAGGAAGCTCATGCACTTTTGAAAGTCATACGATAACTCGCAGGCAACGATGAAGAAATCTTCGTGTTCGAGCTTTTAAAATCCAGCAAATTCATCATCATCAAAGCGGGTAAATTCATCGCTGCTATCTCGCCATCCCGCTCTGGCAAAGGCCTCGCACAACACACCGGTTTTGTAACGTTCATAGGCTAACGGATTGGAAAGAAACCGCCTCCAGACTTTAGCTCCGGCAAGACCGTTGAGCAGTCCGAGCATGTGCCGTGCCGTGCCGCGCAGGACACGCGGATCGTTCGGATACTGAGCCTTCAGATATGAAGTCATTTTCTCAATAACCATCTCGCGTGTAACAGGATCGTCTTTTCGTCCGAAAAGACGTGCATCGACGTCGGAAAGAATCCACGGATTGGTGTAGGCCTCTCGTCCGAGCATGACGCCGTCAACATCACTTAGTAGCGCTTCGGCCAACTCCAAATCATGAATTCCTCCGTTAATGACAATCTGTGCTTGGGGGAAGTCTCTCTTTAAAAGCGTAGCGTATTCACGTCGCAAAGGCGGAACTTCGCGATTTTCCTTCGGACTTAACCCCTTAAGCCAAGCCGAACGCGTATGGACGATAAACGTCCGGCACCCGGCTTCAAACAGCGTTCCGACAAAATCACGTACGAACCCGTAATCATCCCGACCGTCCACTCCGACACGATGCTTAATCGTAACATCAATATCAACGGCGTCTTTCATCGCCTTAAAACACTCGGCAACAAGTTTGGGCTCGAGCATTAAACATGCGCCGAAACTACCGTGTTGAACACGTTCGGACGGACAGCCGCAATTAAGATTGACTTCATCGTATCCAGCCTTTTCGACCCACTTGGCTGCCCGACTCAATTGCACGGGGTCGCTACCGCCTATTTGGCAAGCAACGGGATGTTCCGCGTGATTAAAGGCTAAAAAACGATCACGAGCACCGAACTCAAGTGCAGGCGCCGTAATCATTTCCGTATAAAGGCGAGCACACTTAGAAAGCGTCCGATGAAAATATCGGCAGTGTTTATCCGTCCAATCGAGCATCGGCGCCACGCAAAAACGCCATTTACTATAGCAGTCCCTGGTCACGACTCGCTTCTTTCCTCATCGTCAACGTAATACCAAAGCCCCTCCCGCTTTTCGAAGCGGGAGACGGCATGCATGCGAAACGCGCCGGAAGAGCCTGCACGACCGCGGGCTATGAATTCGACTGTTGCGTGCGTAGCATCGCGTTGTTTTTCTTGTTTGACGGTAAGGCCGATCCATTTAATTGACGGATCAATCGGATTCTCGGACGGACACGTTTCCTTAGCCCACGTCTGGCTAAGCCAATCAGCGCGACCGAGCGCAAAGGCTGTGTAACGACTGCGCATGAGGCTGCCTGCGCTTTGCGGAACCTTTCCGTCGAAAATAAAACGCCCGCAACAGTCCGCCAGAGCCTTTCCCGACCCACACGGACACATCACGAGCGTCTTCTTTTTCATAAAAATCAGGCCTCTTGCGTGCCGTTTTCTTCACGTTCGACACGAGCTGCACGGCGACGTTCGAACTCTTTGAGCCAACGCTTACGCAAGCGAATTGACTTAGGCGTAATTTCCACAAGTTCATCGTCATTAATGAACTCAACCGCGCTTTCAAGAGTCAGCGTAACAGGCGGAACCAGACGAATTGCCTCATCGGTACCGGAAGCACGAATATTCGTCAATTGCTTACACCGAATCGGGTTGACGACGATGTCATTCTCTCGCGAGTGTTCGCCGATAATCATTCCTTCGTACAAAGGATCGCCAGGACTCACGAACAGACGGCCGCGTTCCTGGATCTTCCAGAGTGCATAAGCCACGGCCGCTCCATTATCCTGACTGATGATGGCTCCGGACCGACGCTCGCCGACATCGCCCTGTTTGATCGGGCCATACGAATCAAACACATGGCTCATGATGCCGGTTCCGCGACACATCGTCAGAAACATCGATTGAAATCCGATGAGTCCTCTTGCCGGAATCCGATACTCAAGACGCACGCGTCCGCGGCTGTCCGACTGCATATCAAGGAGGTCCCCCTTACGCCGACCGAGTTCTTCCATGACAGCCCCCTGATGCGCTTCCTCGACATCCACGGAAAGTTGCTCGTAGGGCTCCTGCTTAACGCCGTTGACTTCCTTTAAAAGTACACGGGGACGTCCGACGGCAAGTTCATAACCTTCGCGACGCATGTTTTCAATGAGAATCGTCAAATGCAATTCGCCGCGTCCGCAGACTTCCCAAGCCGTCTCATCACCTGTTTCGCGCATGCGCATCGCAACGTTACTCTTTAACTCCCGTTCCAGACGCTCGCGAATTTGGCGACTTGTCACAAACTTACCTTCCTTTCCTGCCAAGGGCGAAGTATTGACCATGAAGGTCATCGTTAAGGTCGGCTCATCGACCTTGAGCATCGGAAGCGCTTCGGGATGATTGATATCGGTAATCGTCGTTCCGATATTTAAATCATCGATCCCGTTAATCAAAACAATGTCACCGGCTTGCGCATCGTTAACGACCTTACGATCCAGCCCTTCAAATTGCAGAATCTGCCCGACTTTAACCTGACGCGGCGTGCTACCCGGGCCGTCCATTAAAGCCACGGGTTCGCCGGCCTTAATGCGTCCGCGGTGCACACGTCCGATACCGATTTTCCCAACATAACTGTTGTAATCAAGCGAGCAAATCTGTAGCTGTAGCGGAGCATCGGCATTGTCCTCTCGCACGGGAACGTACTTAATAACCGTATCGAAAACGGCCTTCATGTTGCCGATTTTTTCCAACTCTTTCACATCGGGCGTATAGCCGGCATATCCGGCCAGAGCCGAGGCGTAAATGACAGGAAAATCCAACTGATCTTCGGTCGCTCCGAGCTTGTCAAACAAATCAAACGTCTGATTGACGACCCATTCGGGACGAGCCCCGACGCGATCAATCTTGTTGATAACGACGATGGGCTTTAAGCCGGCCGCAAGTGCCTTGCGCGTGACAAATCGTGTCTGCGGCATCGGACCTTCGACGGCATCGACAAGGAGCAAAACGCCGTCGACCATTGATAAGACGCGTTCGACCTCGCCGCCGAAGTCAGCATGCCCCGGTGTGTCGATGATGTTAATGTGAATACCCTCGTACTCAACGGCACAGTTCTTGGCAAGAATCGTAATGCCGCGTTCCTTTTCGATGTCCCCGCTATCCATTACGCGCTCATCGACCTGCTGATTTTCTCGGAAGGTTCCGGCGCACTGGAGCAATTTATCGACCATCGTCGTCTTACCGTGGTCTACGTGGGCAATGATTGCAATATTGCGAATCGCTCGTGTCATAGTGTCTTCTTTCCCGAATAAGTCTCGGTATTTCCCAAAAAAGTAATCAAGCGGACAGGATGAACAACTCCGTGATCATCGACTCTGACCACTCCTAATAAACGATCTCCCGGGCCGTAGGCTCGCGCCTGACCGCACAGGTCCTGCCGAATCGCCAGCCGTTGTCCGTTTTCAAGACGACAGGCAAGCGATGCGGTCAAATGCAATGCGGGCAGTGTCTGCAAGAGAAAATCTGCCCCCTTGAGTAATGTTCGCCGTTGCTCGACGGTTTTCTCTTTATCATCGAGTTCGGAAAACGGCACGGCATCTTCAATACTTAAATCGCCGACTCGTGTGCGCCGCAATGCCGTTAAATGGGCACACGAATTAAGTCGCGTTGCGATATCGTCGGCAAGAACACGAATGTACGTCCCCTTACTCACATCCGCTTCAAAAGTCAGCTCGTCCCCCGTGTAAGAGAGCAAGTCCAAGCGCTTGACACAGACCTGACGCTCCTCCCTTTGCACCTCAATACCGCGCCGTGCCAGTTCGTACAAATTTTTCCCGCCGTGCTTGATCGCCGAGTACATCGGAGGGCGTTGCAAAATCGTTCCAGTGAACTCCGACAAAAGTGACCGAACCTGCTCAAGGCTCGGTCGGACATCACTGGTTTGCGTCACAACGCCCGTCTTATCGAGCGTATCGGTTCTTTGGCCGAACTTCATCGTCGCGATGTAACTTTTATCAGCTCTCAATAAGTCGGCCGAAAACTTGGTTGCATTCCCGAAGGCAAGCGGCAAAAGGCCGGTCGCCATCGGATCAAGTGTCCCGGTGTGCCCGGCCTTTTGTGCATTCAGAAGACGACGAGCAAGTTGCAAAACCCAATTCGAACTGATCGATTCAGGTTTGTCTAAAAGCAAGACACCGTCAACCGGTTCTCCCTTATTTCCCATGATCCGAAATATCTTTGTCGGCCTTTTCTTCGCTCGAACGCGTCACATCCATCGCTTCTTTGATGACGCGGTCCATGGCAAACCCGTGCTCAACGGACGTGTCATGCACGAAATGCAACGTCGGAACCGTATGAATCGTGAGCTTGTGAAAAATCAGATTTCTCAAGCGTCCGGCTGCGGCATTAAGACCGGCTTCACAAACCTTGGGATCGGTTCCCAGGACCGTAAAGAAAACGCGGGCATGCGCATAATCCGGTGTGATTTCACAGCCGGTAATCGTTACAAGACCGATGCGCGGATCGCGCAACTCGCGCGGAATAATTTCCGCTAAATCTCGGGCTATCTGATCGGCAATACGAATACCGCGTCCGGTTTTACTCTCTTTCATCGGACCTCCCTTAAAGCGTACGAGCAACTTCCGTTACTTCAAAAATTTCCAGCTGATCGCCGACTTGAATATCATCGTGTCCCTTCAGAGACAGGCCGCATTCATTGCCGGCTTGGACTTCACGCACATCGTCCTTGAAGTGTTTCAAACTGGCAAGCTCCCCGGTCCAGATTACCACATTGTCGCGTAACTGTCGTACGCTGGCATTGCGCCGCACAACGCCTTCGAGAACACGGCATCCGGCAATCAGTCCGACCTTCGGAACATGAATCGTCTGTCGAATTTCCAAAAGTCCGATGCCCGTTTCCTTTCTCTCGGGCGCGAGCATGCCGCTCATGGCCGCTTTCACATCGTCAATGGCATCGTAAATAATGTTGTAGTATCGAATTTCAATTCCGTCCGCTTCAGCCGTCTTCTTGGCTATCGCATCGGCTCGGACATTAAATCCGATGATAATTGCATGGCTGGCTGCT
>DHJT01000014.1:13306-14034 GCA_002404465.1 Sutterella sp. UBA4713
CTGGCTGCTGCAAGATTTACATCGGTTTCCGAAATACCGCCGACAGCGCTGTAGACGACCTGAACACGTACTTCCTCGGTTGACAGTTTTTGTAACGCTGCGGAGATTGCTTCCTGAGAGCCCTGAACATCGGCCTTAATGATGACCGAGAGCGTCTTAACGTCGCCGTTTTGATTAAAGGCACTATCCAAACGCGCACTTTGCTGCTTAGCCAAACGCACATCACGGTTTTTGCTTTGACGGAAAAGCGCGACTTCTCTGGCCTTCTTCTCATCAGGAACAGTCAAAAGAACATCGCCGGCTTGCGGAACATCCGATAGACCGAGAATTTCCACCGGAATGGAAGGGCCGGCCTGTTGAACGGGTTTGCCCGTTTCGTTGTTCATCGCCCGCACACGACCGTAGGCCTGACCGACAAGGACAACATCCCCCTTCTTAAGGAGCCCGGATTGAACTAAAACGGATGCCACAGGACCGCGTCCCTTATCCAAACGGCTTTCAATCACAAGCCCCTTCGCAGGCCCTTCGGCCGGAGCCTTCAATTCAAGCATTTCAGCCTGCAAAAGGACATTTTCCAATAACTCATCAACTCCCTGACCGGTCTTGGCCGAAACGGGAATAAACGGGACATCGCCGCCGAACTCTTCGGGCATCACACCGTTTTGGACCAATTCGTTGCGTACACGCTCGGGATTGGCTTCCGGCTTATCCATCTTATTGATGGCGAC
>DHJT01000014.1:14095-23541 GCA_002404465.1 Sutterella sp. UBA4713
GTCTGCGGCATCACGCCGTCGTCAGCGGCCACCACCAAAATCACAATATCGGTCGCCTGTGCGCCGCGGGCTCGCATGGCCGTAAAGGCCTCGTGTCCCGGCGTATCCAGGAACGTAACAATACCGCGCGGCGTTTTCACGTGATACGCGCCGATATGCTGCGTGATGCCGCCGGCTTCACCGGCCGCAACCTTTGCGCGACGAATATAGTCCAACAGTGACGTCTTACCATGGTCGACATGGCCCATGATAGTCACAACCGGAGGACGAGGCTTTTCCGGATACACGGTCGTCGTATCGGAAAGCTCTCCGAGCAAGGCTTCCGGATCATCGGCCTTAGCCTGAACGGCCTTATGCCCCATTTCCTCCACGACAATCATTGCCGTGTCCTGATCGAGCATCTGGTTAATCGTAACCATCTGTCCCATCTTCATGAGTGTCTTGATAACCTCAGTCGCCTTAACCGCCATCTTGCGCGCCAAATCAGCAACCGAAATCGTTTCCGGCACGCTCACTTCGCGTACAACAGGTTCGGAAGGCATCGGCGTAGCAGGTGCCGCATTGGCCCGATGCTTGGGTTTCTTGGAACGAGAACGCCAACTCGATTCCTCGTCACTGCCTCCGTCAAGGGCGCCGCGCGTTTTAAGCGCACGATGCGTCCGGGAATCTTCGCCCCAAGCATTGTCGCTCAAACGCTCGGATCGTCCGTGATTTTTAAAGCCTCCTTTCTTAGGCGCTTCAGGTTTAGGCGTCTCGGCACTTTTACGACGATCGACCTTCTTTTCTTCCTTGACAACAGGTTTTGTCGGTGTAACGGGTTTGGCCTTTAACACAACTTTCGGACGTGCGAGCATCTGACGAATCGCCTCGGCTTCCTGCTGCGCTTTCAGTCGCGCTGCGTTGCGTTCGGCGTCATCTTTATCCTTTTGCGACGAAGAGACGATCGGCTTTGCAATCACCGAGGCTGGGCGTTTCGGCTGAACAACCGTCTTAACAGGCCCTTTAGTTTCGCTTTTTGCCGCAACAGCTTCTTTAGTTTGAGCAGGTGCTGCTTTAACCGAAACCGTCTTTTCGGGAGTCTTAGGCGGAACCGGCGGTTCTGCCTTCTTGGACGAAACAGGCGGTTCTGCCTTCTTGGACGGAACCGGTTTTTTTTCTTGAGGCGCAACCTTCGGCACAACAGGCGTAGCCTTGGGCTTACTCTCCGGCTTTGTCTCTTGCGATTTTTCTTGCACAGTTTTAATGGGGGCGACCTTCGGGGACGGAGAAACAACCTTCGGTGTCACCGGTTTTTCTTCGCGCTTTTTTTCCTCCAAAGCTTTCTTTTGGTCAATGGCGGCCTGAACTTGAGCTTTGGCCTTGGCCTCAAGCTCGGCGCGAGCCGCCAGCGCAGCCTGTGTGTTCTTAACGAAAATACGACGGCGACGCACCTCCACCTCGATCGTATGCGCTCCGCCCTGTCCGTCGTTTTGACGAATAGTCGTCGTCTCAC
Organism: Sutterella sp. UBA4713; assembly: GCA_002404465.1. GTDB lineage: Bacteria > Pseudomonadota > Gammaproteobacteria > Burkholderiales > Burkholderiaceae_F > Duodenibacillus. The sequence continues at coordinate 15,588 of DHJT01000014.1, forward strand.
GACGCATAATCGTAATCTTGCGCGGTTTTGCGTTTTGCGTGCGCTCCGTATGGAGTTTTTCCAAAAGCTTGGCCTTGTCGGCATCGCTGACAGCCGACGTTTCGCTCTGAACGGCAATACCGGCCGAACGCAGTTGTTCCACAAGCACCTTGGCCGGGATATGAAGTTCCCGAGCAAAATCGGTCACAGTGCTATTTGCCATAAAATGTCCTTCTCCTTCGTGGATCTGTTGCTTCCTGTCTGTCTTTCGGCCTATTTGCCGTCAGTCCAAGAAGCACGCGCCGCCATAATCAGGGCGTTTGCGCGTTCCTCCGGAATCCCCGTCATTTCAACGAGTTCGTCGCTGGCTAAATCCCCTAAATCATCCCCTGTTTTTACACCCTTGCTCACTAAGGTCGCGGCCAAGTCGTTGTCCATTCCGGGCACGGCCAACAGCGTTGCATCGGCTTGACGTAAATTTTCTTCACGCTTTAAGGCGCGTGAAAGCAAGGCACTTCGTGCGCGATCACGCAATTCCGTGACCGTTTCCTTGTCGAACAACCCTAAGTCGATAATTTCCTGCTCGGGCACGTAAGCCAATTCTTCCAAGCTGTAAATTCCGCTATCAATCAATGCCACGGCCGCTTCTTCATCCATATCAAGCGCGGTCATGAATTCGGTCTTGGCCTCGGCGATTTCCTGCGCGTGTTTTTTGTCGGCTTCTTCAGCCGTCATGATGTTAATTTGCCAACCGGTCAATTCCGTTGCCAAACGGACATTCTGTCCGTGCGTTCCGATGGCAATAGCCAGGTTATCCTCATCGACCATGACATCCATGGAATTGGATTCTTCGTCAGCGACGACTTTGCTAACTTTCGCAGGCTTTAATGCCTCGACAATGTACTGCACAGGATTGTCGTCGTAACGCACAACGTCAATGCGTTCACCGGCTAATTCGTTCGTGACGGCCGTCACGCGCGAACCGCGAATACCGATACAAGTTCCGACAGGCTCTACGCGCTTATCGTGGCTCATTACGGAAACTTTGGCGCGCACACCCGGATCGCGTGCTGCAGACTTAATCTCCACAACACCTTCTTCGATTTCGGGCACTTCAAGTTCGAAAAGCTTAATTAAAAATTCCGGACACGAACGTGAAAGAATGACGGTCTTACCCTTGGGCGTTTCATCAATGCGTAACACATACGCCCGCACGCGCTCCGTGGAGCGAAGGTTTTCACGCGGAATCATTTCCGTGCGGGGAAGACGCGCCTCCAAGCGACCGACTTCCACGATGGCACCCTCTTTATCAATGCGCTTAATCTGGCCGCTGACGATCTTTTCACCGCGCTCCAAAAATTCCTTTAAAACCTGTTCCCGTTCGGCATCGCGCAGGCGTTGCAAAATCACCTGTTTGGCATCCTGGGCAAAACGCCGTCCGGACGTATTAATGTTTTCCACGGGCTTTACAATGTAATCGCCGACTTTCAGTGTCGGATACTCATCGGTAATATCCGAGAACATTTCCTCGCGATCGGGTTGTTGCAAACCCGCCGCATCATCAACGATGAGCCAGCGACGCACAGCCGTCCAGTCGCCCGTTTCCCTGTTCACGCTGACAACAACATCAGCATCTTCTCCGGGAAACCGGGCCTTTTTTACCGCGCTGGCAAGAGCCAACTCCAGAACTCCAAAAACGGCACTCTTATCGACCTCTTTTTCCCGGGCCAGAACATCGACCATCTCGAGCATATCTCGGCTCATCGTTTATTTCCTTTAAAGTCAAGTTGGGCAATCAAATTGGCGCGATCTACATCCGCAAAAGGGAACCGCACCGAAACCGGTACAACAGCAGGGACTTTGCCCTTTAATTTTTTCGCACGCGCGGCCTCGGACGGAGTCCTGGCAAACGGAATTTCCTCAATAGAAAACTCAATCATTTCATCGTTTTCGTCAACGGAAAGAATTTTTCCGTCAAACTTGCGACGACCGGCCTCGGGCAACCCCGAAGCATAAAGGGGCTCAAAGAGCTCGACATGCGCAACCCGACCGATAAATCGCGTCCAATCAGCAAGGCGTTTTAACGGACGATCGACTCCGGGACTGGCAATCTCCAGACGTTCAAAATCGATTTCCTCGACCGCAAAAAGACGCGTAAGTTGGTCACTGACGCGCTCGCAATCATCGACCCCGACTCCGCCCTGTTTTTCCGAGTCGATCGTCACTCGGAGCAAACCGCGAGACAGACGCTCAAACTCGACAAACGCATAGCCGAGACCTTCGACGGCATCCTGCGCAATTCGGGCAATCTCTGCACTACTTTTTTGCATGCTTAAAAAATTGATAAAACCAAAAAAAAGATGGGCTTCAAGCCCATCCCTAATCCTCCCCGTTCGGGAACTGTCTACCCGCTGGGATAACAAACATTAGCGATGAGAAAAGCGAAGCTTTTTCCTTAAAAACCTCCCTTCTCCTAAAGTGGGGATTATAAGTCGGAATCCGCTGTAAGACAAGGAAAATTTCGCAAAAGTTTCGCTTCCTTACTAAAAGCGTTTCCTTCTGGAGTGTCCCCGTCCGCCGGTTCGGCATCCGGGATGCGGCGTCGAATCAGTCAAACGTCCGGCAAAGAGTTTGGAGGACTCACCGAGCGAACCGTTTGCCAAATAGTGGACCGTGCTTGTCATCGGATCGATTCGTTGCGGTTTATGCACTTTGCCGCCGACAGACTTTCCATGTTTTTTTGCATGCAGTTTTCGAGAATGCGAGGCCTCTGACGAAATACACTCTGCCGAATCGATATTTAGATCGGCCATCCAGGCATTGACCCAATCGGCTTTTAATTCCAACGTCTTTCCGCGTTCTAAGGTCTTAGGAAGTTGTACGGCTCCGTATCGAACGCGAATCAGACGACTGACGGTCAATCCAACGGCGGAAAACATCCGACGCACTTCACGATTGCGTCCCTCGCGAATCGTCACCAAATACCAACGGTTGGCTCCCTCCCCACCTTTGTCTTGTACACTCGTAAACGCAGCCGGTCCGTCTTCCAGCTCAATGCCAGTCGTTAAGGCCTGACGCGCCGTATCCGTCATCTGACCGACGGCACGAACGGCATATTGTCGCTCAATGCTATAGCGCGGATGCATCAGACGGTTGGCTAACTCGCCGCTCGTGGTAAACAAAAGGAGTCCTTCGGTATTAAAGTCCAAACGACCAACGGCAACCCAACGCCCGTGGTTAATTTTCGGCAAATGTTCAAAAACGGTCGGCCTGCCCTGAGGATCATCTTGGCTGACAATTTGCCCGGCCGGCTTGTTGTAGACCAAAACCCGGGGAATACGTTTTGCCCCGGCATTTGTCACCTCGCGTTTGATAACGCGGCCGTTCATGCGAACAACATCCGTCGGAAGGACACGCTGACCTAAATGTGCCGGTTCGCCGTTGACGGAAATGCGCCCTTCTAAAATCAGTTGTTCCATATCACGACGCGAACCCATGCCGGCATCGGCCAGAACCTTATGTAGTTTTTCACTTTGAGCAACCAGAGCCTTCCTAGCCGCCCTTTTTCCGCGCTTTTGGACATCAGGGTCAAAAACTCGTTCCGACGAAAAACTGTCTTCGAGGGCATCGGACAAGTCGCCGTCAGTTACCTTTTCGGTTATGGTCTTATCTTCCTTGTCCGGTGTAGACACGGAAGAGCTGACCGCCTCAGAAGCATCTTGCGTCGGAACTTCTTCTTCAGGGGACACTTGGCGGCATTCCGCAGACTCTTTCGGAAAACCGTTGCGTTTACGGCAAGCCCGATGCACAACTTTCCGGCGTGCAGGACTCTTTTTTTTCTCGGGCAATCCTTCTTCGCAAAGGGAAACCGTTTCCGTCGTCTGATTTTTAGTTTCTTCGTCCATTATTTTTGGCTATCCGTACGAGATTTCGACGTCAGTTTTAAATTTCGGCCGCCTTCCGGTGCATCCGATGAAACCGTGTCTTTGAATTCATTGGTAAAAAGCTCAAACTCTTCGCCTTCAGGCTCACTGCCGGCCAAAGGCGGAAGATCGGCCAAACTTTTTAAGCCTAAATCGTCTAAAAATAAGCTCGTTGTGGCAAAAAGTGCAGGACGGCCCGGACTTTCCCGATGTCCGATCACTTCAATCCAACCGCGCTCTTCCAGTTGCCGAATGACATTGGGATTGACCGTCACTCCACGGATTTCCTCAATATCGCCGCGCGTTGCCGGTTGTCGATACGCGATAATAGCCAGCGTTTCAAGTACGGCGCGCGAATACCGAGCCGGCTTTTCTTCAGTCAATTTACTCAATGCAGCCGCCGCCTCCGGCGTACTCTGAAATCGCCACCCGCTTTGTGTCTGGGTAAGGCGCAATCCGCGCCCCCGCCAAAAGTCGGCAAGTCGCCCGAGTTCGTTTGTAAGAGCCTCATCATCCAAACGTCCGTCAAAAAGGCGAGAGAGATCCTCAAGCTTTAAAGCGACCGGACTTGTCAGCAACGCTGTCTCAATCAAAATCAACGGTTCAATGGTATCTGCCACAATGGCCTGCCTAAAAAAACACGTATTTAGCGTAAAGTGTTCCGACCGAAAACACTGTCAGGGAAAGCCGATTTCAGTTGCATGCACGCAAAAAGCGCATTGCAAGTCAATGGACTCTGAATCGAGAGGCTTGACAAAAGTTCTTCGTCAGTACGGAAAACAAACACAGGGAGAAAAGCCGCTTGCAGCCATCTTGTACTGGCGGAAGGGGTGGGATTCGAACCCACGATACGGTATAACCGTATACCGGATTTCGAGTCCGGCGCATTCGACCTCTCTGCCACCCTTCCAAGACACGGCATTGTCATCGCGAGCGGGCCGCAGTTTAGCAAACTTCCGAGGAACAAAGAAAATCGCCGCCGACTCCTTTTTTTTCCGGCTGTCCTTTTTCAATAAAAAACGTTTGATCTTCGGAGCAGAACTGTCTGTGAAAATTCGCTATATCTGCCCTGTTTTGTTTGCCTATTTTTAGTAATAGGTGTTAACCTTGCGCATGTCAGATTTTCTCCCCGGAGACCACTTATGCCCATCACAAAAAAAACCGATGAGTCGCGTATCAAGGAAGCCAGTGACAGACTGTTTAAGGCTGCCGTCGCTTTTCGTACTGAACTGACAGCGGAAGCGCGTCGCATCACCGGGCCCGTGGCCAAGGAAATGTACGAAGCATCCACTTCGTTACTGTCGGAAATTCTCGACTTCTTTTCTCGTCAAAACAACGTAGCCGTAGCTACACAACCAAAGGAAACAGCAATGACGAAAGCTCCTGAGACGACGGCCGTTGCGGCCGAGACGCCCGCAGAGAAAAAGGCCGCTCCTGCGAAAAAAACCGCCGCAAAGAAAGTTGCGGTGAAAAAGACAACGGCCAAGGTTGCAACAAAGAAAGAGACTGTAAAAAAAGTTGCCGTCAAGAAGACAACCGCTAAGGCCGCAGCGAAAAAAGAGCCTGCCAAGAAAGTCGTTGCCAAGAGTCCGGTCAAGAAGGTTGCAGACAAAAAACCGGCTGCCAAGAAACCCGCAGAGAAAAAAGCTCCGGTCCAGAAGGCACCTGCTAAGAAAGTAGAGACCAAGAAAGTCGCCGTCAAGAAGGCACCTGCCGAGAAAGCCCCAGCAAAGAAAGCGGCTCCTAAGAAGGCCGCCCCCAAGAAAGTTACCGCCAAGGAAGAGCCCGCGAAAAAAGTCGCCGCCAAAAAGGCTCCGACAAAGAAAGCGGCTACCAAAAAGGCTCCCGTTAAAAAAGCGGCGAAAAAGTAATTAAGCGCATCGATTGCTTCTAAGCACACTCCCGAAATTCGCCGGTCAGAAGGCCGCGGATGTCGGGAGTTTTCTTTTGATTTCAGGGCATTTCTGATTTCTCGAAATCGACGACCACGAAAAAAAAACACAGTCTCGCTGTAGCAGAACGTTTTGCCCTGAGGCCCTAGACAAATTGAAAGGCGCCTTAAGTCGCGCATCCCCGCGTTAGATACTAAGCTTTTTTGGGTGCCCTTAAGAAAATCTCACCCGTTCAATCGCAAAAACAAGCGGTAGCAGATCAAAATTCCCTTCTCTTCCGGGACAATCATTTTGGGAAACCGCCGAGCAGAACCGACAGCGGAGCGGTTTTTTTCTTAGGACGAAAAGCCGACGCGTTCTCCGATTTCTTCTCCGAAGTTTTTCCCGACGGCTCGTAAGGCGCATCGAAAATCGGATCATAAGATGCCTTGGGTAAAGGCGGAGCATACGGCTTTACTCTTCCCTCATGATCACTATCACGCATTGTGCGCCGAGTACGTCGGGAACGGGCCCTGTCGGGAACTTCAAAATCAACAGGTGAAAACTTTTGCTTGGTTAAGTGTTCAATTGCATAAACGGCACGGGTATCTTCTTCGGTTGCCAGCATTAATGCCAAACCTTTTGCGCCGGCTCGGCCCGTTCGGCCGATACGATGTACATAATCTTCGGCCACGTAAGGGACGTCGTAATTAATAACACAAGGAAGTTGAGCAATATCCAGACCTCTGGCGGCGACATCCGTAGCGACGAGAATCTGGCAGTCACCGGTCTTAAAGCGCTCGAGTGTTTGCATGCGCTCTTCTTGAGATTTGTCACCGTGAATATCCTCGGCAGCCAATCCTTGCCGTACAAGCGTTCGTGTCAAACGCCTGCAAACAATCTTAGAATTAACAAAAACCAAAACGGGTTCCAAGGACGGATACTTGGCGTATCCGTTTTCAAGGAGTTCGACAAGCGCATCGGTCTTCCTGTCTTCTCGAACGGCAAGAAGAACCTGCTCGACAGTCTCGGCAACGGAATTTTCGCGGGCCACTTCCACGTAAACGGGATTGGTTAAAAAATTCTGAGCCAATTTTTTGATTTCAGGAGAAAACGTCGCTGAAAACATCAAGCTTTGACGCTTTTCCGGTAGCAACTTGAGAATGCGCGAAATGTCAGGCAAAAAACCCATGTCGAGCATACGGTCCGCCTCGTCGAGGATGACGATTTGAACTTGTGCCAAATTGACCGTATGTCCTTCGATGTGATCAAGCAACCGTCCCGGAGTTGCCGTAAGGATTTCCACGCCGCGAAGAAGCTCGGCTTGTTGCGGTTTGATGTCTACACCCCCGAAAACAACCCCGACGCGTAGCGGCGTATTACGAGCATATGCTTTTAAATTTTCATTGACCTGATCAGCCAACTCACGCGTCGGCGTCAGAACCAAAACGCGGACGGGGTGACGCGCCGGAGAAACCGATGTGTTGGCCTCCGACAAAATCCGTTCTATAGCCGGAAGCCCATAACCGGCCGTTTTACCGGTTCCTGTTTGAGCAGCTCCCATAACGTCTTTTCCCTGCAATACGGCAGGAATGGCCTTAGCTTGAATAGGCGTCGGCGTGACGTATCCCATTTGGGATACCGCAGAGGCTATCCGAGGATCGAAATGAAACGACTCGAAGGTAACTAATTTTTCAGACATGCAAGCGCAACAAATGGTAGGCCCAGCTGGACTCGAACCAGCGACCCAGGGATTATGAGTCCCCTGCTCTAACCAACTGAGCTATAGGCCCGTTTATTCGTCGTTGTTTTCAACAAGGTGCGTCATTGTAACCGAACGGCAACAAGCTGCGCTATCCTGTCGGGAAGCACGATCATCCTCTTTGCAAAAGGAGCAGGCCATGACAACACCCAAAACATGCACAATCTATCAAATCAATGATGACGGCGTCCTTCAGGTAAAAAACTTCGTGCCGCGTACTTTCGCAGAGGCCTTAGCGAGTGTTCTTCCGAAAGATTGGGACAAGAAACCGACCCGACTTGCCAAAGCTGTCGGCGCTTCGCCCGACCTGCTGACGATCCTGGTATGCAACTCCTGACTAAAGTCAGAAGCTTTATTGTTACCGTCTTAAGTAGACGGCTCAACATAAGGCCGGTTTTACTGCAGCCCTTGAGACATCA
>DHJT01000091.1 GCA_002404465.1 Sutterella sp. UBA4713
CACTTGGAAGTACTGCAATCCGACCTCGTTCTTTGCCACGAAGTTGACCTCCGCATCGTCCGATTTTCCGACATATACTTCAAAGCCGCGTCGGAGAAGCTCAAGATAAATCACATTTTCGAGAACGTGTCCGACATCCATGGCACGATTCCCAAGGACAACGCGGCGTAATCCAAGATCAACAAGATAGTACTTTTCAAGCCGCGCAAGTTGCTCCTTTCCCCGGATGTCATAGCGCCGTGCCTCATAAAGAACAAAAGACTCCGTTAAGGCCGCGACGTATTTCTCAACCGTTTTAACATCGGCCTTGCGCCCTCGGCTTGTCAGAGTGTCGGCAATCTTTTTTGTCGATACGAGGCTACCGATTGAATCAAAGAGAAATCGTGCCACGCTTTCCAGGAGAGAAGAATCCGCAATTTTCCTGCGTTGCATGACATCTTTGACAAAAATCGTGTTGTAGATTCCCTCTAAGTATGTGCAAACGGCTGCCTGCGACTCTAAAGCTAAAGCGTACGGAAAGGCGCTTTTTTCCAAGTAAAGTCGATAAGTTTCTGCAAGGGATCTTTCTTTCGCTTGAGCCTTGACAAATTCGCGAAATGAAAGCGGGAGCATTTTGATTTCAACATAACGTCCGGAAATGAGCGTCGCAAGTTCCGAAGAGAGCAAGCCGGCATTTGATCCCGTGACATACAAATCCACGCCGTCTCGAATATAAAGGCTATCGAGCACTCGCGGAAAATCCTTGACGTGTTGAATCTCATCTAAGAAAAAATAAACTGTCTTTCCAGGGATCAGGCGCGACTTTAGGTAATCATGAAGAACCTTCGGATCCGTAAGTTCCTGCGCGTCGTAATCCTCAAAATTTACCGATACGATTGCCTGAACGGGAACGCCACTTTGACGCAACTTATTCTTAAAAAGCGTCATCAACGTTGTTTTGCCGCAGCGTCTCACGCCGGTTATGATTTTGATGAGCGCTTTATCTTGGAACGTCGCAAGTTGCTCAACATACTCGCTTCTTGGAATCAAATCCATTTCTCTCACCAAAGCTCAAGCTATTTGGATTTTATTCCAAATAATCCAGTTTCGGTATGCTTTTTAGATTTCCGAAACACCCCATTGGTTACCAACCGGCCCTTGCAGATTAAGGGCGGAAACATGGGAAAAAATCCCCCGAAAGAGAGATCTTCCGAGGGATCAATAACATTGATAAAAATGTCGATTACTTCAGAATTTTCGGCAGAACATGCGTCCAGAGCTCAAAGCCCTTATCCATATCCTTTTCATTGATGTCAAACAAGGCACTGTGATGTCCGCTCGGGCGATCCGAACCCCAAACGAAGAATGCGGCCTTGCCTCCATGGGCTTGCACACGGCGAGCCAAAATCGTCGCGTCTTCCGATCCCCCGAAATTTAAGGGCGTATTCAATACGTTAAGACCGACTTCCTTGCCGCTTTCATTTAAGAGCTTGACCAATTCCGGATCACTATGTAAATCCACGGCCTCGCCCATCTTGGCGATATCGAACGTCACGGAGAAACTCTTGGCAACACCCTCGCAGATATTGTTCACCTGCTCGCACATGTAGTTATTGATTTCCATCGTTTCACCGCGCACTTCCAGTTTCATGACGGCAGTGGACGGAATCACGTTGCGTCCTTCGCCGGCGATCAACTGTCCGATATTGACACGCGTCATGCCGCCGCCATGGCGAGAAATTCCGAGCATCTGGACCGTCGCGTTAGCGGCCGCAGCAAGCGCATTGCGTCCTTCTTGCGGAGATACACCCGCATGCGAGGCACGGCCATGGAATGTCACATCGTATTTTGTTGTGCACAGGAACCCGTATAAGTTTGTCGCGAGTTCTCCGGATTTGGCAAGCATGGCCACATGGGAAGACAGGAAGAAATCGACGTCGTCGAGAATGCCGCTGGCTGCAACACCGGCCGCACCGCGTACGCCTTCTTCGGCAGGCTGGAAAATAATCTTAATCTTGCCGGCAAGCTTGTCTTTATTGTCCATAATCCAATGTGCAACAGCAAGCCCCATGGACATATGGGCGTCGTGTCCGCATGCATGCATAAAGCCCGGATTACGCGAGGCAAAGCCTTCTTTCGTCGGCAGATGTTTCGGATCGGAACTTTCCTGCACCGGCACACAATCGATATCGAAACGGCAGGCAAATGTAGGACCGGGGCGTCCCGTATCCAAAACGGCAACGCACCCCGTTAACTCCTGCATTTCATCCAAAAGCTCTTCGCTCACGCCGTTTTTGCGGGCGCGCTCGATGCCGGCCTTGACCACCTTCATATTGCGCCCTAGGCACGCATCGGGATTGACAACCGAACGGCCGAGCAAAACCTTGTACCCATAACCGCGAAGCGTTTCCACAAGAAACGCTGTCGTTGTAAATTCAGACCAACCCTCTTCAGGGTATTGATGCAACTTGCGACGGATGGAAATGAGCTGATCGTGATAGCACTGGCAAACCATAGAAAGCCTCCTCGTTGAGTTTCACGGCCGAAACACACTAAGAAGCGGTATTGGTACGAACACCGTCCGAGCTTGTCTCAGCCGCCCTTGTTCGAACTCCATTGTATCGCACGCATCGGAAGGCAATCATCTCAATTCGCGACCCTTTGCCTTAAAACAAAATCGAAAACACAAAGAACATCAACCCACTCGGCCCGTTTTTCCAAAACGGGTCCTGTTCATAGCACGACGGAAAAACGGCTATACGGTCAAGGCTTTCTCAACGAAGGCCTTGACGGGCGCAATCGCTTTCGGCTCAACAAGGGTATCGAGAACCTGACCGTTTCGAATGATAAAAAGCGTCGGGATCGAGCGCACGCGGAACCGCTCTTTTAAGCCTTGAGCCGAGTCAAAATCCGCATGTGCAAAAAGCACTTTTCCGGCATTTTCTTGGGCAAGCGTCATCATCAAAGGCGCAATTCTCTGGCAATCGGGACACCAACCGGCCCCCATGACGAAAAGAACGGGAAGCGTGCTTTTCCCGACAACCTCATCAAAAGTCTCATCCGTAACAAAGGTCATAGACGACGTATCCATAGTCAATCTCCCGGGACAAACAATCTGTAATTCATTATAGGGCACGGTCGAAAAACCCCGGCAGACACTTAGCCTGTCGGGGTCATCGGGTGTTTAAAGCCGGTCCTTAGCAATCGACAACCAAAATCACCCCGGTAATCACACCGATTGCCACGATATTGATGATGATACCGGC
>DHJT01000027.1:0-16648 GCA_002404465.1 Sutterella sp. UBA4713
ATGCCTGATGCATCGGAAAATTTTGGGCGAAAGTAACCAAAAAACGCGGTGCGCCAATACAATTGAGGAAAACACAAAGAGAGCAGAGGATTTTCTATGTTCGACCTAATCAAAGAAGATTTGCAGACGATTTACGAGAAAGATTCTTCGGCTGAAAGTCGCCTTGAGGTGGCTTTGTGCTACCCGGGATTCCATGCCTTGCAGTTTCACCGCGCGGCGCATTGGTGCTACATCCAGGGGTGGACGACGACGGCACGCGTTGTCAGTTCCTTAGGTCGATTTTTTACCGGCGTGGACATTCACCCGGCAGCCAAAATCGGGCGCCGCGTCTTTATCGATCACGGCATGGGAGTTGTCATCGGCAATACGGTCCAAATCGGCGACGACTGCACGATTTATCAGGGAGCGACAATCGGGGGGACCGATATCGGAAAGGAAAATGCCAAGCTGACGATTAAGAACAATGTCGTCATCGGTGCCGGAGCACAGATTTTGGGCGGAGTTACGGTTGGCGAAAATGCTCAAATCGGTCCGAGTGCCGTTGTCTTAAAGTCGTTAGGAGACGGTGTTTCCGTCGGGCTTCCGAATCATGTGACACACAGCGGACGCGAAGTCAGAAGTCTTGGCTTTGATCCTGAGGATGTCAAAAAGCTGCAGAAGCTTGTCAGGGAACAAGCCCAAGTCATTGCTCGCTTGAAGGCGCAAACCGGATCGGTGACGGAAAAAGATGCGAAAACGCAGGCCGATGGTCAAGATTCTTCTGAAGTTGTGTCCACGGCTCTGGTGAAAAAAAAGTCAAGTAAAAAGGGTGCGACGATTGAAAAAAGTCCCATGTCGGAACAGGTCTTAAACAAAACGCCTGCGGCACAAGGTAAAAAAACGCGTCGTGCCGGAGTCGGCATCAAGAAAGTCGCAGGGAAGACATCGGAAAAGGTCGTGTCGAAAACGCGGGCCAAGTCGGCGAGTAAAGCGAAAACTGTCGGCACTCGGAAGGTCGCGGCAACAAAGGTTTCCGACAAGCCAGAAACGACACGCAAAGTGACGGCTAAGTCAAAGAGCCCCTTGGCAGGTGAAAAATAGCCTTGCTTAAAAGGATTGTCGGTCGGCCCCGGGGCGTGTTTTCAGGCTTGCTGCCAGAGTACGAAAGTGCGTGATGCCTCCGAGAAGACGGCGGCAACACGCAATGTGCGTTCTTTCCCTGTCAGGCCGTAACGCCGCTTCCTAAGTTGCTCGAGAGCCTCCTCAAGGAGTTCTCGATCGGAAGGGCCTTTCGACTTCAGAAATTTCAGCTCGAGAACCCAATGCAAATCGCCGACGATAAACTCCAAATCGCTGCGGCCGAGGACATTGTGTTTTTCTGCAACAACATCCAAACCTGCCCCTGCGAGAAAGATTTGTAAGTAGGCCTGACAGTGTTTTTCTTCTCGAATCGGGTAGTTTGCATAGTCGATGGCGTCGAAAGCACGATTCACTGTTTTGAAAAAATCAGCGATGTTTCCGTTTTGCGCTGCGCAAGTCAGATTTCCGGCCCCGACTTGTGTCAATGTTTTGTTTTTGAGCAGAATTCCTTCGTAGAGTTTGGCCATCGAGTCCGCGACTTCTTTGTTCGGATAGCCGACAAAGAAAGTATCATTGTTTCGAGCTTTAATTGTGAGGTATCCGGTTTGTGTCAGCAAAACTTTGTCGTTAATCCCGTCAAAGTCTGCCGAAGCGCTGAGGTAGCTGAGAGGGATTTGCTGTTCCTTTCCGTATTCTTCAGGGGCTTTGAGCGAGTGACTGTCCAGATATCGACTCAGTAGCGTAATCATTCCGCCGCTGGCTATCCAATAATTTTTAAATTCAGGTGACGGCCAACTCAAAAAGTTTAAGACTGACCAAGGCGCATAGACGTGAACGGATGCGGACTCTTCAAAACAGAAACCGTCATAGTTTTTTTGCAATTGGGAATACACACAGCTTTCCGACATGTGCAATTTTTCTGCGGCAGAACGAATGTAATCGGAAAAGTATGTTTTGATGTCCGAGTCCGTATAGCCCAAGAGGGAGCCGAATTCCGGAAACAGGGAAATGTCCGTGAAGTTGTTTAACTCCGAAAAAATTCCGGTTTGATTAAATTTTGTGATTCCTGTCATAAAAACAAATCGCAAGCAGGCATCATTTGTTTTGATGACGGAAAAAAAGTCGGCCAAATGCAGGCGAACCGCATCAAATAGCGCCCTGTTTCCGAGACAGGCAGTGAGGGGCGCGTCGTATTCGTCAATTAGCAAAACCAAGGAGCTTATCGGTTGTGCGTTCAACCAAGCGGAGATTTGGCTGATAAGTCGCAAAGGACTCTCCTGATTGACTTGAAATCCTGCAGTGCCGAAAGATTCAGCCAAAGTTGAGGCCAGTTTATAGTTAAAGTCTTCAAGGCATGTAAAGTTCTTAACGCTGGAAAGGTCGATTGTCACAACGGTATATGTTGTATCCTTCCAAGCAGATTCAATAGCAAGCCCGGAGAAGTGCTGTATTCCGTTTCGAAAAAGAGAGGCAAAAGTACTCAAAAGAAGGGATTTCCCGAAACGGCGAGGACGCGTCAGAAAGAATTTTTCACTTTTGCTGGCCAAGCGGAAAATTAAGTCCGTCTTATCGACATACAGTTGGTTGGTCAGACGCAATCTTTCGAAGGAGGCCGTCCCTAAAGGTAATGATTTCAATTGATTCATGTTGCGCATAAAAGGGTTCGGGAATCGGTTGCAAAGTTTTCGAAGGGAACTGTAGCGCATTTTTCACTCGGATCGCGTTTTTTGGGGAAGTCGGAAAGATGTTGACTTTCTCCCCGCCCTGAACGACGCGACTTTACGCTGTAATTGGTAGAGCCGAATCAAGCCGGGCCTATCGATTTACGCTATAAAAAAGGCAACATCGTTTCGGATGTTGCCTTTCAAAAAGGTTCGGAACTTAGCTAAAGATCGTGAACAGCCGTCGCGACGGTGTCAAAATTTTTCTTAATATCGTCCGAGGGCTCTTCTGTCGTCAGACTGACGACAAAAATGGCAATGCTCGCAAGGATAAAGCCCGGCAGAATTTCGTATAGTCCAAACCAAGCAAAGTGATGCCAAATCAGGACCGTGGCTGCTCCGACGACCATGCCGGCCAAGGCGCCAGCACGATTCATGCGTTTCCACCAAAGACCGATGAGAATCACGGGACCGAAGGCGGCACCGAAACCGGCCCAGGCATAACTGACGAGCCCGAAAACAAGACTGTTCGGATCTAAGGCAATGAGAATGGCAATGAAAGCAATCAAAAGCACCATGCCGCGCCCGAAGCACATGAGTTCGAACTGCGAAGCCTTCGGGCGGATAAATACACGATAAAAGTCTTCCGTGAGTGTCGAGGAGCAAACGAGTAACTGGCACGAAAGCGTGGACATGACGGCCGCAAGAACGGCAGACATCAAAATGCCGGCAATCCAGGGGTTAAAAAGAATCTGTGTCAGGATGATGAAAATGCGCTCATTGTTTTGGGCAATCGGTCCGACCAAGTCCGTATGTTCGGCAAAGAAGGCTGCACCGAAAAAGCCTACGGAAACGGCACCGGCAAGTGAGAAAATCATCCACATGATGGAAATGCGACGGGCATTGGGAAGAACACGAATGGATTCGGCAGCCATAAAACGCACGAGAATATGCGGTTGTCCGAAGTACCCTAAGCCCCAGGCTAAAAGGCTGACAATGCCGATAACAGTCTGCCCTTGCATCAGGTTAATCATGTTCGGATCAATGGAAACGACACGATCGACCGTGGCGGAAAAGCCCCCCAAATCATTCATCACGACAATCGGCGTGATAACGAGTGCCAGACACATGAGCGAGGCTTGAATGGCATCGGTCCAGCTGACGGCTAAAAACCCTCCGATAAACACATAAGTAATTGTGGCAGCCGCTCCGAGCCAGATGGCCGTCGAGTAGGGCATAGCAAACGTGCTTTCAAAAAGTCGAGCTCCGGCGACCATGCCGCTTGAACAGTAAATCGTAAAGAAAATCAAAATCACGATGGCCGAGATGATGCGAAGCAACCGACTCTTATCATTGAAGCGATGCGTGAAAAAGTCCGGGAGTGTCAGTGAATTGTGTTCCAGTTCCGTATACAAACGAAGGCGAGCGGAAACAAGACGCCAGTTAAAGTATGTTCCGAGTGTCAGACCGATGGCAATCCAACTTTCGCAAAGGCCGGCCGCATAGGCAGCTCCCGGAACCCCCATTAAAAGCCAGCCGCTCATGTCGCTTGCGCCGACGGAAAGCGCCGTGATGACACCGCCTACGCGTCGCCCGCCTAAGATATAGTCATTGAAATTTCGCGTGTAAAAGTAGGCGCAAAACCCCAGGGTAATCATTAAAAATAAATATCCGCAAAATGTAACGGCAATCGGATTGTTAAACATGGCGTATGCTCTTATGTACGAAATCGGAGCAAAGGACAGGGCTCCGAAAAGCAAAAAAATCATTTTACGCTGTGCAGGAGTGTGAGCCTTGTGAAGGCAGGAACTATCTCTCAAAAGGGGCTTCTGGCGTTGTTTGAAAGCCAAAGGGATGCCTTTCTTGCCGCGGGCAAGGAGGGGTGGCCACAAAGAAAAGATCGACTGATCCGTTTGCGTCGGCTTGTTTCGGACAATGCAATGCACTTGGCACACGCTGTTTCCGAGGATTTCCACGGCAAAGCACTCGAGGAAGTTTTTCTTGCGGAAATTTCCCAAATCCTCTCGGAAATCGATCTGATGCTTTCGATGGGATGTCGTTGGTCTCGAGCAAGGCGTGTTCCGACTCCCTGGACGTTTTTTCCTGCCCGAAGTTTCCTTTGTCCGGCTCCGCGCGGCCTTGTCGGCGTGATCGGAGCTTGGAATTACCCGCTTGCCGTCAGCCTGACGCCGGCAGTCGATGCTTTGGCTGCCGGGAATCGTGTTCTGATCAAACTACCGGAGCGAAGTCCCGAAACGTCGGCACTTTTGTCCGAACTGATTGAAAAGTCTTTTGATGCAGCGGAATTGGCGGCTGTGGTAGGCGGGCCGGAGGTTGCGCAAGAGTTTTCACGTCTTCCCTTTAATTTGCTCGTATATACGGGAGGGGGCGCTGTCGGCCAAGCCGTGATGCGAGAGGCATCGGAAAATCTAACCCCCGTGCTGTTGGAACTGGGCGGCAAGAGTCAATGCCTTGTGGCGCCCGGGGCCGACTTGTCGCATGCAGCACGCCGGATTTTGGTCGGAAAACTGCTAAATGCCGGGCAGACGTGCATTGCTCCCGACGTTGTGCACGTGCACAGGATTTCTCTTGAGTCGTTCCTTCAAGCTCTTAAAACTCAGGCCGAAGAACTTTGCCCCGATGTCAGAAGTCTTTCGGCCTTGATTGACATCCGTCAGGCGCGCCGAATTGCCGGACTTGTTAAGCAAGCCGTCGAGCTCGGGACGCGGTGTGAGCAAATCGTACCGGCATCTCCCGGCGACATATTGCGGCCGGCTCTCGTCGCCCTCATTGACCCGCCTGCCGAAAGCCGCATTGCGCAAGAAGAAATTTTCGGGCCGGCTCTTGTCCTTTCCCTCTATACGGACATTGAAGAGAAAATCACGCAATTAAGAGCGCTTGAACAAACGCCGTTGGCCCTTTATTGGTTTGATAAGGATCAAAGGCGCATTGAACGCGTCTGTCAAACGGTGCCGTGCGGGGGAATCACCGTTAATGACACGCTCCTACATTACGCACAAAACCGGCTCCCTTTCGGAGGCTTCGGCTCGAGCGGTATGGGGGCTTATCATGGAAAAATCGGGTTTGAGGCGATGAGTCGCATGACACCGGTTTTTAATCAATCGGCTTTTTCCGGGTTCGGCTTGCTCGATCCTCCGTACTCGAAAACGGCAAAACAGGTTTTAAATTTTTTTGTGAGGAAAAAATGACGAAATTAAATCAAATGGTACCGGTCGATCCGGACAAGGCCTATCGGCTCCTAAATATCGGGGCAACCACTGTGATTTCTGCGCAGTTTGACGGTGTGTCCGACGCAATGGCAGCCGCCTGGGCTTGTGCGTTGGATTTGACACCCTGTAAGGCAACGGTCGTTATTGATAAATCGCACTACACGCGTACGTTAATCGAAAAAAGCGGTTATTTTGCATTACAACTTCCGACCGTTGCGATTGCAAAGGCCGTCCTGAAGCTCGGCAGCGTCAGCAAAAACGATGATTCTGAAAAGCTCGAACATTCGGGGGCTCAATTCTTTTATCAGGAAGGGTTTGATATTCCGCTTCTTTCCGACTGTGCGGCGTGGATGATTTTTAAGGTCATTCCGAATGCCTTCAACGAAAAGACCTATGACTTATTTATCGGACAATGTGAGGCGGCCTGGTCCGATCCTCGAGTCTTTCGTGACGGTCATTTTTACTTTGAAACGGCGCCCGAAGTGATGCGCACACTCCACTACGTTGCGGGCGGGCATTTTTATGCAATCGGAAAACCGATTGACGTCGAGTTGTAGCAGAGCATGACAGGGTGTGACGTTGTCTGAAAAAGACCGGACTGATTTAGCTGACAGACAACC
Source organism: Sutterella sp. UBA4713 (assembly GCA_002404465.1). Lineage (GTDB taxonomy): Bacteria > Pseudomonadota > Gammaproteobacteria > Burkholderiales > Burkholderiaceae_F > Duodenibacillus. The sequence continues at coordinate 6,571 of DHJT01000027.1, forward strand.
GCCCGTGACACGGGCCAGTGACACGGGCGGTGGGTAAAACAGCAACGAATGCGCAGGAAACGGATTAATTTTCCTGGCGGTAGTTCGGCGCTTCCTTGGTAATCTTGACGTCGTGAACGTGGCTTTCGCGCCAGCCGGCTGCCGTGATTTCCACGAACTCGGCCTTTTCCCGCATCTGATCGATGGTGCGGCATCCGCAGTATCCCATGGCACTGCGAAGACCGCCTGCCATCTGATACAAAATCGTCAGAACCGATCCCTTGTAGGGCACCATGCCTTCGATGCCTTCGGGAACAAGCTTATTGATGTTCCCGGAGTTGTTGTCCTGGAAGTATCGATCAGCCGATCCTTTGAACATGGCGCCGAGCGAGCCCATGCCGCGGTAAGACTTATAAGAGCGTCCTTGATAGAGAATGATTTCACCGGGGGCTTCTTCGGTTCCGGCGAGCATCCCGCCCATCATGACGGTGTTGGCACCGGCAGCAAAGGCTTTTGCGATGTCCCCCGAGAAACGGATACCGCCGTCGGCAATGAGAGGAATATCCGTATCTTTAAGGGCTTCGGCAACGTTACTGATGGCCGTAATTTGCGGCACACCGACACCGGCCACAATACGTGTCGTGCAAATGGATCCAGGTCCGATACCGACCTTGACGGCATCGACACCGCAATCGGCAAGGGCTCTGGCAGCAGCGGCTGTTGCGATGTTGCCGCCGACGACCTGCAGGTTCGGATAATGTTCTTTGACCCAGCGGACGCGTTGCAAGACGCCTTCGGAGTGACCGTGTGCCGTATCGACAACAACGACGTCAACACCGGCATCGACGAGTTTTTCCAAGCGTTCTTCCGTTCCGGGTCCGACGCCGATGGATGCTCCGGCTAAAAGTTTTCCGTCTTTGTCTTTGGCGGCATTGGGGTGTTCCGTGGCCTTGACGATATCTTTGACGGTAATCAGGCCCTTGAGGTTAAAGTCTTTATCCACAACCAAGACACGCTCCAAACGGTTTTCGTGCATCAGCCGTTTGGCTTCTTCAAGCGAACTGCCTTCTCGAACCGTCACAAGGCGCTCTTTGGGGGTCATGACTTCTTTGACCGGCAAGTTCATGCGTGTTTCAAAGCGCAGATCGCGATTTGTCACAATGCCGAGAACCTGCTGACCCTGAACGACCGGAACACCGCTGATTTTATGCTCGGCGCACATGGCAATCACATCGCCGATCAGCATGTCGGGCACCACCGTAATCGGATCGCCGACAATGCCCGCTTCGTGCCGTTTGACTCGAGCCACTTCCCGGGCCTGCTGTTCCGGTGTCATGTTCTTGTGGATGATGCCGATGCCGCCTTCCTGAGCCATGGCAATGGCAAGGGTGGCTTCCGTGACCGTGTCCATGGCCGCCGAGAGCATCGGAAGATTCAAACTGATCTTGCGTGTTAAGCGAGACTTTAATTGCACGTCGCGCGGCAGAACCGAAGAGTGGGCCGGGACGAGCAGAACATCATCGAAAGTGAGAGCTTTTTGCAGAAGGCGCATGAGAAATCCCCAGAATACAATAAAGGCAGAAGATTCAGTGCCTAACCGGGGTTTTGCTAACCCCCGATCGGCGGTTAGCGCCGCATTATACCGTGGGTGCTCGGTCTGTGTTTTTGTCGGGCGGAAAAAATGTTTTCCACAGAATCTGTGGAGAGGCAACTAGTTTTTCAATGCTGATAGCGCCAGGTCATTGATTTCATTGGCGTGCTTAAAATGTAGGCACGAAAACTACTTGACAATTTGATGTTTCCCGCCGTGCCTTGCCAGATGCGACCGAGCGGGTTTTTCGGTCTTTTGTGCACGCAAACGACGTGCTTCGACTCTGTTAATAACTAAAGGCGTTGCAATATCGATGCGATCGCCTTCTCGTAATACCGTTTCGGACGAGGCGCTATGACACCACAGCCCCGTTGTCTCATAAGAAAACGTCAGGCCGAGTCTTTCAAGGGCTGCCTTTAGGGTGGTTCCTTGCGGAACATCCAGACTTTTTAAAATGACCTCTTTTGTTTTTGAATCGATTCGGGCAACGGTAATGTGCATGACGCGCTTGCTTTAAAATACGAAAAAAAACTTTCAGGGGCAGGATTTTAATGGCTGGACCGATAAAAAACAGACGGGCAACGTTCGATTACTTTATCGAAGAGCGCTTTGAGGCAGGGTTGGTGTTACGCGGCTGGGAAGTCAAAAGCGTTCGAGCCGGTCGAGCGACGATTAACTTGGCACACGTGTATGTTCGGGACGGGGAGCTTTTCCTTTGCAATGCCCACATGACGCCTGCCGATCAAATCAGTACCCATGAAAAGCCTGAAATGAGTCGAACCCGAAAGCTTTTGATGCACAAGCGGGAAATCGAACGCTTAATCGGGAAAGTCGAGCGTGCGGGCTATGCCCTTATTCCTTTGGATTTGCACTTTAAAAACAATCGCGTCAAGCTTACCGTTGCACTCGCTCGCGGTAAAAAGACCTATGAAAAGCGCAATGACCAAAGTAAAAAAGATTGGAAGCGCACGCAAGAGCGCATTATGAAAAACGACATGACGCGGGGAAAACCCCGTCAAAACTACAAAGATGTCTGAGTGCGAAAAACACATCGCGGGTGATGCGGCCTTAAAAGAAACCGTTCTTTCCGAGACGCTTTTGTCGGGAAAAGACTCGTTTATTCCGCTTTACCGTCAGCAGGTTCGATTGCCGAACGGAAAGGTTTCCTACAGGGATATTATTCGACACCCCGGGGCTTGTGCCATTTTGGCAATTGATGAGAAGGACAACGTCATCTTGGAGCGTCAGTGGAGAGCACCGCTCGGATGCGCCGTTTGGGAGATTCCTGCCGGAAAAATCGACCTCGGCGAACCGTCTCTTGTGTGCGCTCAACGCGAACTAACGGAAGAAACGGGACTTGTGGCCTCGGAATGGACTTTTTTGGGAACGCTACACAACGCGCTCGGGTACAGTAACGAGCATATCGACGTGTACCTGGCGCGCGGCTTAAAACAAGGCGAGCGACACTTAGATGCCAACGAGTTTTTAACCGTGACGCGCGTGCCGCTCTCGCGCGTACGCACCATGGCGGCAACGGGCGCGATCACCGATGCCAAAACAATCGGCGCGCTTTTCTGGCTCGATGCGCACTTAGCGAACTTAAAGCGCGATATTAAATAAGGATGTCGGTTTGTAGCCGAGTGTCTGCGCACAAAGCGGTCTTTGCCCGGCGGTAAGGCGAAGAGCTTTCTTGACGGTCTTCGGATCAAAACTCATCCGTGCCAGGCACCGTATCGAAAGAGCGGCACACGCTAAATACACCGCTTCGACTTTGGCGCCGATTTCCACGGGCGGTCCGTATGTTTTAAAAAAGTCGCGCAAAGCCGGATCGCTTTCTTTGGATTTAACACCGAAAAGGCGCTTTAATGTATCAACGGCCGAGCGGTGTGTTTCAATCGGATTGGCAACATACACAAGATGCACCGGAGCGCTTTCAACCAGAGGAGCTGACAGACACACGTCTTTTCGGCAATCCCGATCGATTAAGAAAATCAAAGCGCTTCGCGTGTTGTCCCAGAGCCAAACACCGTTTGATTTCACGACATAGATGCTCACGCAAGGCTTTTGCAGAACCGACGGCGTCGTTCTCAAGTCATCTTTTTTGTCCAGACGCCCGTCTGCAGCCCAAAGAATCGTCGACAAATCTTTGTCATTGATCGGGTCGTCGGAAAACTCATAGTTGGAACGCCGAGCTCGGAAAGTCTCATTTAATGAGGACTGAAGCTCGGTCGGCGGCGGCAAAATCCGAAGAACTTCATCGGACTTTTTTTTGTCGGACGTAAAAACGCGCATGGGAATAGATCCTTTAAGCCGGATAACCGACTGTCAGGGCCATAATCGGCGTAAAGCGTCCGTCTTGAGCTAAAAGGGTGCGAACACGCTCGTCATCGAAACTGGCGCGCGGGACACTTGCCAGACCTAATGCCGTCGCGGCAAGTTGACCGGCCATTGTCACGCATCCGGCATCGACGCAAAGGCATCGATCGAACAAGGGGCCGTTTAACTTTTGGCACCGTGTCGTATCTGCGGCAAATACGAGTGTGACGGGAGCTTTTGCGACGAAAATCTGCCCGAGTGTGGTTTCGGAGCGTTTATCGCCCTCGGCCGTTTGCAAAAGCGAGGCGTTTTGCGCGTCGTACAGCCAGACGCCTTTTTGATCGAATACGAAAACGACGATTTCCCGAGAGTCCATTGCCGAGGGAACGGTTCGTAACCCTGTCGGCGATGTCAAGCCGGCAGCAGACCACAGAAGGGTCGACAGCAGTGCCGGCTCAATGGGTTTGGAGGAAAAATCGCGACGCGAACGGCGTTTTCCAAGGGCCTCCGTCAGCGGCGTGACCATCGGAATCGGATCGGGAAGTTTGACGGTGTTTGTCATGATAAGGAGTCCTCCTGCAAAGAATCCTTTCCTCGGGTGCCTCCGAAAAGCGCTTCGTACATCGGCCAATAGGTCGCATAGATAACGGTCAGCGCAAGGCAACTGAGCGGAAAGAATATGAACATATTAACGGACTGAAGTCCCAAGACGTTAATCAGTTGCCCGGCCGCGAAGAAAACGCCCGTGACGCCGAGCACCAAAAGAATCCCGAGCACCAAAATCGGAAGGATATTCGTCAGACACCCGAAAAAGGAATAAAAGAGGGCTTTTTTCCAATGCATGCTTTTGTCCGCACACAGCAGGGGAGAAAACCACGTGGCCATGGTTCCCGGAATATAGATGAGCGCGGCTACGGCAAGCGGCATCCACGGGAAGTGCGCGAAAACCGAATCCCAAACGAGGCGATCGGTTGACTGTGTTTGCCACTGTGCGATATACGGTTCTGCCAGGTATCCGTACAGAGCATTCGTTGTAATGAGCACAAAGCCGTACACAAGGCCGGTTGCCGTTAAGTCGGAACGCAGAACCTTGTCGGAAAAGGCGCGAGTGAGCGGAGAAAAATCGGGCGTCCGGTTTTCAAGTGCTTCTCGTGTGGCGTAACCGATTAAAACGGTCCCGAAGGGCATAAAAAGCGCGGCCAGTACCGGACCTGCGACCGGAATGAGCATCAGTAGCCCGAGCATTGACGTATAAAAGAAGATGACTAAGAAAAGGCGTGCCGCTTTGTTGCGTACGGCAACAAACGCTTTTGTAAGCCATGTATAGCCGGCTGTCGGGCCGAGTCGTTCGGAGTGTTGCATAGGTGTCATAAGTGATCGGAGCGATTTTTCGGCCACGGGAGCGCGCAGGTTTTGCGGTCGATTAAAACACGCTCAAAATGCGTCGGGTCATGGGGCTTTAATAGTGCGGCTTTTCTCGGAAGATAAAAGTCAAAGAGACGACTGAGCCAAAAGCGAAGGGCCGCCGCCCGCAGGCAATCGCGCCACAGGGCTTTTTCGTTTTCTCCTAACGGATTGACCGCGTTGTACTCTTGGATAAAACATTGGGCAAGATGCGGAATAAAACGACCGGTTTGCGGGTCAATGCACCAGTCGTTCATTGTCACGGCAAGATCAAACAGTGTCGGAGAGCACCCGGCAAAATAAAAATCAAAGACACCTGAAACGTGTGCGTTGTCAGTCCCGATGCCTTCGGAAAGCGCGTTGTTTTTAAATAAGTCACAGTGGCAAGCGCCGACCGTAAGAGCCTTGAAGGCGTCGGTCTTCACTAAGGCCGTTTGATGCGTCAGTTCCTCATCTAAGAGCGCGCATTGCGTCTTATTTAAAAACGGGCGAACTTGCGGAGCCGTTTGTATCCACCAATCCAGGCCGCGTAAATTCTTCTGAAAGAGCGGAAAGTCTCGTACGGCCAGATGCATTTGCGCTAAAAGACGCCCCATCGAGCGGGCTTGCGATTCGGTGACGGTCGTAATCTCCTGCCCCGGAATGCAATCGGCAATGGAAACAGGTTTTCCGTGAATGTAGGTAAAGAGCTTGCCCGTTCGGGTTTTCTGCGGGCGCGCGACACGACACCCCTTTTTTGCCAAGTGCTCGCAAAGTTCCAGATAAAAGGGAAGCTCTTCGGGTTTTAATCGCTCAAAGACGGTTAGAACCCACTTGCCGCACTCGGTTGTTAAAAAGTAATTGGTGTTTTCAATGCCGGAGGCAATCGGAGTAAGCGAGACGAAACTGCCGAGCGAAAACTCGCGCAAAAGGTTCGTGACATCGCTTTCGGTTAACTGGGTAAAGACAGCCATTTCTTACCAGGAAAATTCAATAAACTTGGGTGTTCCGAGCGTCGAGCGCGTGTTGGCTCCCGGTCCGTTTTCAATGGGTTTGTCGGTTTCGTTTTCCATTGTGTAAGGAATCCCGGTTTCCTTCGGTGTGACGGTCACGCTTTTCATGTGATTGTTTTGATCGACGTTTTTGCGAATCACGGTCCCGTGTTCCGAAACATACACATTGGCCTTGTCATCGACTTTTTTAGCGCGTTCGGCACGCGCCTTAGCCAGGTCTTCGGCTGTCGGCTCTAAACGAAGGTCTGTATCGATTTTCGATTCTGCGGCAGCATGTGTCAGACCGGCGCTTACACCGAGAACAACCAGGGCGCTGACAGCAACAAGAAGTTTTTTATGTGTAGACATAGGAATCGTTTGCTAAAAAAATCGTAAGACATCCTAACAGGAGAATTATGCCGAATCGCAAGAAAGACTTGTCGTCTCGCCCCGTAAATCCTGACAAAAGAGAATCGACTCGCTAAAGTGTTGAAAGAACTTAAGCGTGCTTCTTACTATGACCAAACTTTTACTGATTGACGGATCAAATTACCTATTTCGGGCTTACCACGCCTTGCCTCCTTTAACAACAAGCCAAGGAGAGCCAACGGGGGCTTTAAAGGGATTTAATGCAATGCTTCGGAACGTGTATGCCATGATTGCGCCGGATTATGTCGCTTGCGTTTTCGATGCGCATGCCAAGACGTTCCGGCATGCGCTGTATCCGAATTACAAAGCCAATCGCCCGCCGATGCCTGAAGACTTGCGCGTACAACTGGAACCGATTTTCCAAATGGTCAAACTTTTGGGATGGCCTCTTTTGCAAGTTCCGGGTGTTGAGGCCGATGATGTCTTGGCAACGCTTGCGTGCCGCGCCTCCGACAAGGGCATCAAGGTGTTTATTGCAACGGGTGACAAGGATCTGGCGCAGGTTGTGACGGACAATATTTGCCTTGTCAACACCATGACGCATGAGATTTTTAATCGAGAAGGCGTCAAAGCGAAGTACGGCGTGTATCCGGAACGCATTGTCGATTACCTCACGCTCATGGGCGATAAGGTTGACAATGTTCCCGGTATCACAAAGTGCGGTCCGAAAACGGCTGTAAAGTGGCTTGAGACATACGGGTCGCTGCAAGGCGTGATCGATGCGGCCCCGGCCGTTAAAGGCAAAATCGGTGAATACTTAAGAGAGGGAATTGCGAATCTGGACCTTGCACATCGCTTGGTCACAATTAAGTCCGATGTCGCACTGGATGTTTCGCTGCAAGATCTTACTTTACATCCGGCCTCGGCAACGGAACTGGCCGGTTTTTATGCTCGATGGCAAATGCGCTCTCCGGGATTTAAAAAAGACGGATCTGCAGCAGCCGGGCAATCGGTAGCATCCAAAAAGACGCCGATGACCGGTCAGCAGGTTGACTTGTTTACTTCAGGCGATAGCACGATGGCGCCTGCCGCCTTAGAAGGCGATGTTTCATTTGCCGTCGCGGATTCGGATAAGACACTAAAAACCCTTGCAACGCGCCTTGCGCAACTTAAAGAGAGTCCGGTTGCTCTGGCGCTTCTTGCCGATAAATTCCGTCCGATGCACGATACGGCAGCGGCGTTGGCCTTTGCCGTGACCCCGCTTGAGATTTACGTGGTCCCGGTGAAAAAAACGGGTCCGATCGGTCTGGATGTCCTCCGAGAGGTGTTGGGGCCCTGGTTTGACTCCGAGTCGCCCAAAGTATTCCATGATGCTAAATATGCCCGTCACGTGCTTGCCAACATGGGTATGGCCTTAAGAGGACTTACTAAAGACGTGATGCTTGCAAGTTACGTTTTGGAAGCGCATATGAGCCACACGTTGCCGGAATTGGCGCGTCGGCACTTGGCGACGGTTTTAACTGACGACGAGACTCTTTTGGGTAAAGGTTCTCTTCGAATTAAGGCGGAAGATGTCGATCTTAAAAAAGCCTACCCGTATCTTGCCCGCCGGGCCGCGGTCATTAAGGCGTTAGACGGTGTTTTAACCGAAAAACTCGCTCGTGATAAGGCATTAACGACGCTTTACCGCGAGATGGAATTGCCCGTCAGTGCAATTCTTTGGTCCATGGAACGCACGGGTGTGTGCATTGACACAACGCTTTTAGCCAAGGAAAGTGCAGAGCTTGCCGAGCGCATCGATCAAGTTGAGACGAAGATTACGGTTTTATCCGGAGAGCCGGTGAACCCGGCAAGCCCCAAGCAACTTGCGCACATTCTTTTTGAAAAACTTCAGTTGCCGGCGAAGAAAAAGACCTCGGGCGGGACGCACTCAACGAGTGAAGAGGTGCTTTCCGAACTTGCACTGGATTATCCGATTGCACAGCAAATCCTTGAGTTTCGAAAGCTCACGAAATTGAAAAACACATACACCGATAAATTGCCCGAGATGGTTGATGCGGCAGACGGTCGGGTACACACGACGTTCGGTCAGGCAACGGCCGTTACGGGACGCTTGGCCAGTTCCGATCCGAATTTACAAAATATCCCCGTGCGAACGCCCGAGGGGCGTCGTGTGCGTGCAGCATTTGTCGCCAAGCCCGGGGGCGTGATCGTGTCGGCGGACTATTCGCAAATCGAATTGCGACTGATGGCGCACTTATCCGGTGACGAGCGCCTGATTGCAGCTTTTACGGCCGGCAAGGACGTTCATCGTGCGACGGCTTCGGAAGTGTTCGGGGTGCCGATCGAGTCTGTTACCGATGAGCAGCGTCGTATGGCTAAGGTGATTAATTTCGGTCTCATTTACGGGATGAGTGCTTTCGGGCTGGCTAAGAATCTCGGTATTGACAGAACCCGCGCCAAGCTTTACATGGACGAGTATTTTGCTCGGTACCCGGGTGTGGCCCGATACATGGAAAAGACGCGGCGGGAAGCGATCGAAAAAGGGTTTGTTCGGACTCTTTGGGGGCGTCGTTTGTGGATTCCTGAACTGAAAAGCCCGAATGCCCAAGTACGGGCGGCGGCCGAACGGGCCGCCATCAATGCGCCCGTTCAGGGATCGGCCGCGGACGTTATTAAGCGTGCCATGATTGCCGTGGACGCATGGATAAAAAAAGAAGAGCTTCAAACGCGCCTTATTCTTCAGGTTCACGACGAACTGGTCTTTGAAGTGCCCGAAAACGAGGTTGAACGCGTCAAAAAAGCCGTTCCGCGCTTGATGGCCGGCGTTGCTCACTTTGAGATACCGCTTTTAACGCAAGTGGGCGTGGCAAGCAACTGGGAGGCAGCCCATTGAGATTTAACGGCAGGCTCCCATCGCTTCGGGAACAAGTGTCGCGATGGGATTGCCGGCCGCATCGAAAAACGTTAAGCGTTCGTCCTTAAGCTTGACGCGGCGCGTATCGTTCAAGAGCCGTCGCATCGTGTTTTCGAGTGCCATGGCCTCGGGCGCGCAAAGGCGTAGTGTGGCGGCGACATTTTGAAAACGCAAAGCGCTACCGTCAAGCGTGTATTGGGCGCTAAAGCTGTTGCATCCCATGTCGCCCGCTACTTTTTTGTCGGTAAATTCGATGTAAGGAGCCGCCTCACAGTCACTTTCCTTCGGTAATTGCATCATCCAGCTTGTGTTTTTAAGAGAGGGCGTTGTTTCGGTCTGCATTACCGTGCTCGTGCAGGCCGCAAGCGCTGTGATGAGAAAAGCAGAAAGTAAGAGGGTGCGCATAAAAAGAATCCTTTGTTGCGACGGTTTTAAAAAAGCGTACCCATTTTAAGAAATCGAACTGCACAAAAAAAGGGCGGGTCGCATTGAGCAAACCCGCCGTAAGTAACCAAAGGAGAAAATGTACAG
>DHJT01000027.1:16694-20533 GCA_002404465.1 Sutterella sp. UBA4713
AACTTTAAGGAATTGCTCGGACAAATGCTGAAACGGAGTATTCGAAAGCGAAACAAATTGTATCTATCCTAATGGTTGCTTTGTTCTTAAATATAAAACTTATAATGACGCCTTATGTCAGGACTCCTTCTTTTCACGATTGTCGCAGCAAATTGCCTTTGTCGGGCGGCGGCCTTAATTTGTGCGCTGTGGCTTTCGGTTTGGATTCTGGCGCATTGCGCACGAGCCGTCTCGCTTCTTGCCTGTGGCATGCTCATTGCCATCGGTGCCTTTCACCTGATCCCTGAGGCGCTTGAAGCCGGGGTGTCGCCGGTTTCGTCTCTTGTTACGCTTGTTGTAGCGGGAGCCGTTTTCGGCCTTGTCGATTATGTTGCGGACCATTTTTTCTGTCATGCGCACACGACCAATCGCGTGCATGCCGTTCCGGTTCTTTTGGGTGGCGGTTACGAAGTGCGCACACAGATTTGCTCGGATCGCCCGGCCCGAGCTCTGCCGATTCTTGTCGGCGCTTCGTGCCATAACTTTGTGGACGGAATTTTGGTTGCCGCAGCATTTACCTCGGGTTTTGCTCCGGGTATTGCCATTTCTTTAGCGATTTTCGTGCATGAAGTGCCGCAACTAATCGGTCAGACGGCGATTTTTTCGCGTTTCGGAATGGGGCTGAAACGAACGGGATTGCTTTTAACTTTGGCGGCCGCAACCGCTCCGATCGGGGGGCTTGCCGGTGCTATGCTCTTTACCGTTTCCGATCGTTTTATCCCGTACGCGATGCTCGTGTCGGCAGCGGCGTTTCTCTTCGTGGCGTTTTTTCTCGTCAAGGATGAGTTTCGGTCTTGTGATCGAAAAAAAGCGCTTCAATCATTTTTGCTCATTGTCCTCGGTGCTGTCATTTCTCTCGCACTGCTTTCTGTCGGTCACGCTTAAGAAACGGCGTTGCCTTTGCTCTGTGGCTTTTCTACAATCCTTCGGTTAACTGTCAGCGGAGAGCGCATGCTTGATACCAAATCAAAGACCCTTCGGCGCCGTGAGCGCGCTTTAAATGATAAGCAGACTCTCGAAGTAATTGCGGCTTCGGACTATGCCGTCATCAGCACGGCCGATGAGGCCGGAAATCCCTACGGGACACCGATTAACCCGGTGTATCTGGACGGGGCATTTTATTTTCATACGGGCAATTCTCCCGATTCGCGGCGCAATGCCAATATGCTTGCAAACCCGAATGTCTCCCTTCTTTTTGTCTCCAAGGCGTTTGTTCTTCCCGAATGGTATTCGGTGGACTTTGCCAGCGCTGTTGTCACGGGGCGTGTCGAATGTGTTAAAGACCCGGCTCTTCGGGTTCGGGCGATGCTTGCGCTCGTTCACCGCTATGCGCCGGAAAATAGCGATGAGCGTAATGCCGTGCAGATGGCAGAACGCTTTTCTTATGCCTTAATCTGGAAGGTTACGGTCGAGCGCATGGAAGGGAAAGCGCGGGCAGCCGCTGTTTGGGTCCCTGGAAAAACCGTTACGGAAAAAACACAAACGGGACCTTCCGCTTGGCTTAAAGACGTTAAGTGACCTTAAGACGTTTCCGGCTCTTTAGTACAGGGCACGCTCTACGGTTTCGAAAACAACAAGGTCGGGTTTGACATCTCGAACGGCTTGTTCGAGTTCTTTCTGGCTGCGCCCGTAGTACGAGAAAAAGTGTGTGTCCTGAAAGTGACTGAAGAAAAACGGGCTCATGGCCGTCATGAAGGAATCGCAAAATATGAGAACGCGTGCCTTGTTCGGGGCAGAGGAGTTGATGACCGTCCCTTTCCAGCGCGCTTTCCATCCGTAAATCGCGACTTTTTGCGCCGGCATTGAGATTCTCGGTTTGTCAAGCTCGGAAAAACGAACGGGAACGGTAGAGACAAAGCGTACGCCGGTGTCGGAAATGACATAGTCGTTCGGAACGCCGATGATTGTTCTTAAGTCACCGGTTTGGCCTAAGGGAGTTGTCTCGAGCCGATAGTTCACACCTTTTGTTGAAGCAAAGGTCTTTCCGGAAAAACGCAAACCCCGATTGGTTAAATGATCCATGAGAGCAAAGAAACCGACTTCGGCTCCGGTCATTTTCCAATGAGTGTCGGCCTTAAAGTAGATTGTGTGCGCGTTTTCATGACGAACTTCGTCAAAGGGATAGACGAGAGATACGCCCTTCTTTTCAAAATCCTTTTGAAGGTCGCGCGTGACACGAGAGGTTTTTCGACATGCATTCTTGCCGGTTAAAAAACTCGGAAGTTTTTCACAAAAAATTCCATGCTTATCCGGTGCGGCAAAGAGAACGTACGTGGCCTTTTGTTCGTGCGCGACACGCTGCAAGGCTATGTGTTGGTTAAGAAGACGTTCGCGGGTTTCGTAGGATAAGGAAAACGCGGGAGAAAGATGTCGATCTAAAACGCGAGCATAGTTGTTGCCGAGGAAGAGAAATCCTTCTTGCCCGTACAAACCGCGGGAAAAATCCATAGAGTAAAAGTATTTCGGGTCGGCAAGGAAGGCGTTAGCCGTGCGAACAACAAAATCTTTTTTCGCAAGACGATCAGCAATCCATAAGTCGTTATTGCGAAACCACTCTTTCATTTTTCCTCGGCGCCAAGACGTTAAAGGACTAAACGCCGTGACTTGCCGATTTTCCGTTTCCAGTACCATGCCCGGTGTCGTCCCTCGTAACGCCAGTCGTCCGAAAAACGGAACGGAAATGATGAGAACAAACGCGAGGACAAAAATTCTCAAACTCAGTTTCATGGTTAGAAATTAAAGTAAATAAAGGGATTTCGCGAGTTTGTGTAAAGGATCATGCACGAGAGAACAAAAAGAATCAGATTGAGTGCAATGAGCCAAAGCGGCGTTGCCTTAAGGTCGGTGTATCGCGAAGCAGGCGAAGGGGCGAAAAGCGCAATGGCAAGACCGAGGCCGAGTGCCGCAAGACTGGCAAACCCGAAAAATCCCGATAGAGCGGTTCCTTGGGTAAACGGATTAAACAAAACAGTCAGATAGTCAAAAGCTTGAGTTAGATTGACGGCGCGGAAAAAGACCCATCCGATGACGACGGCAAAAAGGCAGTACAAGCGCTGAACGAAAATCGGAAGATGTCCGATCCATGCCCCGAACCGTGTCCGCTCGGCAATTAACAGCATCCCGTGAAAAAGCCCCCAGAGAACGTAAGTAAATTGCGCACCGTGCCACAGACCGCACAGGAGAAAAACAATCAGAAGGTTACGGTACGTCATCCAAACTTTCGGCGTGCGGCTTCCTCCCAAGGGAAAGTACAGATAGTCTCGCAACCACGATGAAAGGGAAATATGCCAGCGCCGCCAGAACTCTTTGACACTGCCGCTTGTGTAAGGAGAGTTAAAGTTTTCTTTGAAGCGAATGCCCATCATGGCAGCCAGCCCGACGGCCATGTCTGAGTAACCGGAAAAGTCAAAGTAGATTTGTACCGTGTAGGCCAGAATCCCAACCCAGGCATCTAAAAAACCCGGATGGATCATCGGATCAAACGTCATGTCGGCAATCGGAGCGACGAGATTGGCAATGAGAACTTTCTTGTTGACGCCGAGCATGAAACGCCAAATGCCATAAGCAAACAGTTCCGGATCGCGGCGTCGGGTTTGGATGTCTTGGCGCACGTCTTCAAAACGCACAATGGGTCCTGCAACCAGATGTGGGAACATCAAAAAGTATGTTGCAAAATCGGAGGCGTCATGGGCCTTAACGTGGCCTTTGTAGATGTCGATCAGGTAACTGATGGCGTGAAACGTGAAAAAACTGATTCCGAGCGGAAGCGCATGCGCACGGATGTGAATGTCCGGAAAGAA
>DHJT01000069.1 GCA_002404465.1 Sutterella sp. UBA4713
GGCATCATCATTGCCGATACGAAATTTGAGTTCGGATTAGATGAGGCAGGGCGCGTGTGTTTGATGGACGAAGTCTTAACGCCCGATAGCTCGCGATTTTGGCCGCAGGACCAGTACCGTCTGGGAATTTCGCCTCCGAGTTTTGACAAGCAGTTCGTGCGCGATTGGCTCGAAGCGCAGCCCTGGGATAAGACACCGCCTGCACCGGTTCCTCCCGAAGATGTTCTGGAAAAGACGGCGGCCAAATACCGCGAGGCCTATGAACGTCTGACGGGAAAGGCTCTGGTTTAGCAGACAGCGCTTTTGCAGATATAAAGCACCCGAGAATCGATAGTCAAATCGAGCTCGGGTGTATTTTTATTTAGGACGGCGCCTTGTTAAGCGGTTTCGTTCCCTGCAACATAGTCCCCGTCAAAGCACGAACAGTCAAATTTTTGTATGGCCGGATTTAAGTCTCGAAGGGCTTGTGTCAAGTCCGGCAGCGGAAGATATATCACGTCATCGGCGCCGATGATGTGTGCGACTTGTTGATCGCTTTCTCCGTGTCCGCAGATAAGTTCGTCGCTTGAGGGAATATCAATGCCGTACACGTTCGGAAACATCACGCGCGGTGCCGTGGAGGCGACGTACACCTTTTTGGCTCCCGATTGACGTGCCAGTTCGACAATTTCCACCATGGTTGTCCCTCGTACAATCGAGTCATCAACAAGCAGGACGGATTTTCCGGCAAATTCTATGGGCATGGGATTTAACTTTTGACGCACACTTTTTTTGCGCGTTTTTTGGTCGGGCATGATAAACGTTCGTCCGACGTAGCGATTCTTGATAAAACCCTCTCGGTAATTCACATGTAGCGTTAAGGCCAGTTCTTGAGCCGCGGGTCTTCCGGTATCGGGAATCGGGATGACGCAGTCGATGCCGTGAACGTCAAGACGCTTGGCAACCGCTTGCGCTAAATAGCGTCCGAGTTTTAGGCGGGCGGCATACACATTAATCCCGTCGATAATGCTTTCCGGACGCGCAAAGTAGATGTATTCGAAGGCACAAGGATTGAGCTGCGGAGCCTTGGCGCAGACTTTGGCATGAAGATTTCCGTCGGTATCGACGAAAACGGCCTCGCCCGGTGCAACATCACGTTCAAGCGTAAAACCGAGTCGCCCCATGGTGACCGATTCCGAACTAAACATTGTGTCGGTACGGCCGTTTTGGCCGGCTCTTAGCCCGAAGCAAAGCGGGCGAATACCGTGCGGATCGCGAAATGCAACGAGTCCGTAGCCGGCAATGAGAGCCACGCAGGCGTATGAACCGCTTACGGTTTTGTGCACCGTTTCGACGGCCCGAAAGAGCGCCTCCGGGCTAAAGTTTTTTTCATTGGTTTCGTGTGCCAAGGCATCGGCAAAGACATTTAGCAACACTTCCGAATCACTCATCGTCAATGTGTGACGATGATCGACTTTGGCTAAGCGGTCCTTAATTTTTCGGGCATTCGTCAGATTTCCGTTATGCGCAAAAAGAATGCCGAACGGAGCATTAACATAAAAGGGCTGACTCTCAAGGTTGTCGCTGGCGATTCCTTGTGTCGGATATCTGACGTGTCCTATGCCGGCATTGCCGACAAGGTTACGCATATCACGTGTACGAAAAATGTCGCTGACAAGTCCTTTGGCTTTGTATAGCGCAAAGCGGTCGCCTTGCATCGTTCCGATGCCGGCCGCATCTTGGCCGCGGTGTTGCAGCATAAGAAGTGCATCATAAAGTTGCTGATTGACAGGACGGTCTGCGAGGATTCCGACGACGCCGCACATAGTGTTTTCCGATACCTTTACCGAGTAAGTGACTTTCGGGGGATTTTAAGCCCCGGGGGAAGTTCGATGCGGCGCCATTGTACTAGACCGTGGCATGGTTGATGCGCTCGTCTTTAAGACGATCTTTGGCTATGTAAAAAGCATAGGCGCTAATCGCGATGCTCACGAGAATGATACCTGTTGCCGTTGCAATCCAAAAGCCGTGAGCGCCGAAGGGCCCTCCGAAAGATTCGGCATGAAAACCGAGCCAGTAGCCGCCTCCGAGTCCGACGGACCACAGAAGAACGCCGTAAATGCACATCGGAAGAAATGTCACACGGTATCCGCGAAGAGCAAAGCAGCTAATCGTTTGCAGGGCATCGGCGACGTGAAAGATAACGGCAACGCCCAAAAGGGATTGCGCTAAAAGCGCTACGGCTGCATCCGTTGTAAAAAGCGAGACGATGCCGTGACGAAAAAAATACAAGCTTGTACAGGTCACGGCCGCAACGCATAGCGTAAAGCGCATGACACGGAACATGGCAAGACGTGCCAGCAAGGGGGATCCTGCGCCAAGACATTGGGACACAAGGACGCTTACGGCGATGCCCAAAGAAAGCGGGACTTGATAAATAAAGGATGTTGTATTGGCGACAATCTGGTGGGCAGCAACGTCAACCGTTCCGATGCGCCCGATCAAAATGGCCATCAAAGCAAAGGAACTGATTTCGAAAAACATGGAAAGCGAAATCGGAATGCCGATTTTCAGATGGTTTTTAATGGCCGACCAGTTCGGAAGGTAAAAACGTGCAGGGCGCATCACATCGTATACGGATGAAAACCGCCAGTAAGCGTACAGAGCAAATAGACTTAATGTGGCACCTAAGGCCGAAGAAACACCCGCTCCGCCGCCGCCTAAAGCCGGAAGCCCGAAAAGTCCGTACATGAAAACCCAGTTAAGCGGTGCTTTCAGTAGAACCAGGCCGATCGAGACCCACATCGTCACACGCGGCAGATTGACGGCGGCGTTGAGCGCCACAAAGGGACGGGCCAACATAAAAGCCGGGACGCTCGCGGCGCTTGCCAGAAGATAAATGCGAAGCATCTGTGCGACATTGCCTTGCGCATTGCACAGGGAAATCCAGAAATCGGTTGCTGACAAGACAAGCAATCCGACAAAGCCCAGGACAAGCGAAAGCCACAGGCTTTGTGTTAATTCAAAGCCGATGCGCTCGAAGCGATGTGCCCCGAAATGATGGCCGGCAAGCGGGCTTAGGGACTGAATGACACCGACAAGCGTCAAAATGACCATAATGACCGTGGCATTGCCGATGGCGACGGCGGCTAAGTGTTCGGCACCGAGCCTTCCTGCCATGATGGTGTCAATGGTTCCCGATCCGATGATTGAAATGTTGGCAACGAGAATCGGGGCCGAAAGGCGTGCAATCGCCCGATAGCCGATATCGGGCATGGAAAGACTTGATTTTTCAGACATAAAACGAAGGAGCTTACTTGGCTCGAATACTTACTAGGCCACGAATTCCTCCGGGGGATTCGGCCGGCTGCGTGGGTTTTTCCGGACGCAAAAAGACCTGGCCGCTTACAATCGAACGCAACGCTTCAAAGTCAAGAATCTGAACGTGTTTTTGATTAACGATAATGACATTGTCGGTTGTAAACCGCGAAAGAACCCGACTGACGGTTTCCAGCTTCAGTCCTAAGTATGAGCCGATTTCTGCTCGTGTCATGCGTAGCACGAATTCGCTTCGTGAGTAACCGCGCTGCTCGAACCGTTGTGAGAGATTTAAAAGAAAGGCGGCAATACGCTGCTCGGCATGCATGGACCCGAGAAGAAGCAAAACGCCGTTTTGCCGGATGATTTCGCGCGAGAGCAGTCGCTCGAAATGTTCGGCAAGTTTTGGGACGGCGCTTGAAACTTCATGCAGCCGCTTGTAGGAAAGGACACACACTTCCGTGTCTTCCAGGGCCACGACATCGCTGGCATAGACGTTGTTAGCCAGACCGTCAAATCCGATGATGTCGCCGGACATGTAAAACATCGTGACTTGTTCGCGCCCGTCGCTCGAGAGAACGGAACTTTTTAAGAATCCCAGGCGAATCGCGTAAAAAGCTTCGAACGGGTCCCCGGCTCGGTAAAGCGCTTCGCCGCGACGGATGCGGCGACGCGTGGTGACCATCTCTTCCATGCGTTCGATTTCTTTGAAATCCAAATCGTCTGCTAAACAAAACTCACGCAGGCTGCAGGTCGAGCAAATGATGCGCATGCCGGCCGACGGTGTGTTCGTTGGATTGAACATGTTGGCAGTCTCCTCTTGAGCCTCTTTTACCTTGTAAAAGTCGTTTTTTCGGCTCGAAGGCTCGCTACGTGCTTTGTCATGAAATCGCCGAGAAACGGGCGGCGGGACGTATAATCCGAGCACCCGAATCGATTCAAAAAAAGCGGTATCGATGCCGTTTTGACCGAAGTCGATTCGCATATTTTGTATCGAACTTTGATTAAAGTCAATTGATTTTTGTCAAAGTTGAAAAATTCCGCCGAGTTTCGACCGAATGGATGAGAGCTTTTTCGGTTGTCAGGGAGTTGTAATGAATACTTTGAAAGAGAGCGGGGTTGAGTTGCCCGATGCTGATTTGTGGCGTAAGTTTGATGTTCCGGCCCCGCGCTACACGTCGTATCCGACGGCTGACAGATTTCGGCCTGAAGTAGGTCGGGCCGAGTATGAAAAAGCCTTGGCCACAAGGCCGGTGAATCGAGGCTTGTCGGTTTATACCCATATTCCGTTTTGTGCCAACGTCTGCTTTTATTGCGGGTGCAACAAGGTTGTGACGCGCAATCGGAGCTTGGCCGACCCGTATATTGAGACCGTTTTAGCCGAAGCCAAACTTGCGGCCGAGCATCTGACGGGGAAAAAGACAATTTCACAACTGCACTGGGGAGGAGGGACTCCGACTTTTTTGGATGCCGAGCAAATCGAACGACTCTTATCGGGAATTCGCGCGGTGTTTCCATTTGAGCCGGACGGTGAGTATTCCATTGAAATTGATGCACGCACGTGTCCGCCCGAGAAAATCGATTTATTGCATCGACTCGGTTTTAACCGCATGAGTCTGGGCGTCCAAGACTTTAACCTCAAGGTTCTTGAGGCCGTCAATCGCGTTCAAAGTTTCGAGCTCATTCGCGATACGCTTTCTTACGCCCGAGAGGTCGGATTTCACTCCGTGAATATGGATTTGATTTACGGATTGCCGCGCCAGACGCGCGCGAGTTTTTCCGAGACGATTGAAAAAGTCATTGAACTGTCGCCCGATCGCATTGCGCTTTATCACTATGCGCATTTACCCAATATTTTTAAACCTCAGCGTCGTATTGTTCCCGAAGAGCTTCCGAGTGCCACGGAGCGCGTCAATATGATGTTTGACTCGATTCGCACGTTAACGGCCGGCGGGTATCGCTACATCGGAATGGATCACTTTGCGAAAGAAACCGATGAGCTTTCCGTGGCGCAAAAAGAAGGGACGATTCAGCGCAATTTCCAAGGCTATTCGACCCGAGCCGAGTGCGACATGATTGCACTCGGGGCAAGCTCCATTTCGTTTGTCGGTAACACGTATGCGTGTAATCCCCGCGAGATTGAGCCGTATTCCCAGGCTGTTCGTTCCGGTCATTTGGCTACGTGCCGCGGTTTTGTTCTCTCGCCCGAGGACCTCCTGCGTCGCACTGTCATTATGACGATTATGTGTCGATTCGAAATCGATAAACGGGCTATTGAGAAACAATTCGGTATTGATTTTGACCAGACCTTTGCCTATGAGCTCAAAAAATTACAGGCCTATGCCAAACATAATTTGGTCGAACTGACAGCAGACAAAATTACCGTAAGTGCCAAGGGTAAGATTTTTGTGCGGGCCGTCGCGATGCAGTTTGACCGATATTTGCGTGAATCGGACCGTGCCGGCGGTTACTCGAAAATTGCCTAAATTCGGAAAACTCACAGAAAAGGAAAAGAACCGATGCCGGAAACTACCTACTACTGGCATGACTACGAGACCTTCGGTTTAAATCGTCGGTTAGATCGTCCCGTGCAGTTCGCAGGTATCCGCACGGATGCCGAATTAAATATCATCGCAAAGCCGGATGTGTTTTATTGCGATTGTGCACCAGACTATCTGCCAGATCCGCAAGCATGCTTGGTCACGGGAATCACGCCTCAGGTATCGCACGCTCGGGGCGGTCTGTGCGAGGCAGAATTTGCTCGGCGTATCCAAGCGATTTTTCGCACGCCCGGTACCGTTTCCATCGGGTACAACTCGTTGCGTTTTGACGATGAAATAACGCGTTTCCTTTTTTGGCGCAATCTGACAGATCCGTACGCCAGAGAGTGGGAAGACGGGTGCTCGCGTTGGGATCTTTTTCCGCTTGTGCAGGCAGTTTGGGCCCTAAGGCCGGACGGTATCGTTTGGCCGACGACATTGACTGACGAAGGACGAACGCGCATTTCATTTCGTTTGGAACATCTGTCAGCGGCCAATCACCTCGAGCACAGCCATGCGCACGATGCAATGAGCGATGTGTATGCGACGTTGGCCTTGGCGCGGCTCATTCGGAAGGTTAATCCACGTTTTTGGCAATGGGCGTTTGAAAACCGAACCAAGGCGAAGATTCGCAATGCATTTGCGATGCCTGACGGCTTACTCGGTCGTCCGGTTGTTTGGATTGACACGCGAGCAGGTCAGGAAAAAGGCTTTATTCGTATTGCGTTTCCTCTTTTGGAAACACAGAAAAAAGAAATTGTACTGTGGGATTGCCGCGAGGATCCCGAGGAGTTGCTTGCGCTTGACCCCGATGCCATTGCGCGCCGAGCGTGGCGTGTCGCGCAAATGCAAGAGGGCGAAACGCCGCTCGCACTTTTTAAACTCCGTCCCAATCAGTTTCCGGTTGTTTGCCCGAATTTGAATGTGTTAAACAAGGCGGCTCTTGAGCGTTTCTCCATTAATCTTGAGACAGTCAATCGACACGTTGAATGGCTTGTTCGGTATCGCTCTCAGCTGATCGGTCCGATTTCTCTTGCCGGAGATCGCGAACTTGAGAAAGGGGCTGACGCCGATTGCGCTTTGTATGAGGGATTTCCTTCAAATGCCGATCGAGCTGCGATGCTAAGAGCCGATAGTTTAAATCCGCAAGCTTTGGCCGAAGCCGTTCACGAGGGGCGCATCCATTTTGAAGACTCGCGTTTGACAGAATTGCTCTGGCGCAAGCGGGCTCGTAATTGGCCGGAAACTCTGACCGAGACTGAACGCATTCGTTGGAAGGCGTTTTGCGCTGCGCGTTTGGGCGGTCTTATTCCGGGCACGCGAAGTCTTTCCGAATACATGGAATCGATTGACACGGCGGCCGAAGCCGATTGCGCGGCATTGGAGACCGGAGAACTGACGGAAACCCAATTTGAAAATCGCCAGCAGATTCTCGATGACCTTTACAACTGGGGGGAATTTGTCGGATCTGCGGCCCAGACAATAGACGGAGAAAGTTTATGACACAGATAAACGAAAAAAAGGCATCGTACAAAGTGGCTTTTGTCGGACTCGGGGTGATGGGATACCCCATGGCGAGACACTTAAAGCGCGCCGGTCACGATGTGGTTGTATTTAATCGTACAACGGCAAAAGCCGAGAAATGGGTTCGTGAAAACGGCGGACAGCTGGCTTTGTCGCCGAGGCAAGCGGCTCAGGATCGCGATTTTGTTTTTGTCTGTGTCGGCAATGACGACGATGTTCGCAATGTTGTGTTCGGGGAAGACGGTATTTTGGCCGGCATGCGCTCCGGCGCCGTTTTGATCGATTCGACCACCGATTCGGCTTCGCTTTCTCGAGAGCTGGCGGCAGCTTGTCAGCAAAAAGGCGTCGGCTTTTTGGATGCCCCTGTCTCGGGCGGGCAGTCCGGAGCCGAAAACGGCACGTTGACCGTTATGGTCGGTGGATCGAATGCGGATTTTGAGGCGGCACACCCTGTCATGGATGCCTACGCCAGTGCCGTTACACACATGGGTCCGACCGGTAGCGGGCAACTGACGAAAATGGTCAATCAAGTGTGTATCGCCGGCGTTGTTCAGTCACTTTCCGAAGGTTTGGCCTTCGGACTTAATGCCGGGCTGGATATGAAAAAAGTTCTGGAAGCCATCTCCAAGGGATGTGCCGGATCTTGGCAAATGGACAATCGTTCCGAGACGATGCTGGAAGGGAAATTTAACTTCGGATTTGCCGTTGATTGGATGCGAAAAGACTTGCGCATCGTGCTGGCAGAGGCTGCAAGGAACGGTTCGAAAATGCCGCTCACGACGATGGTCGAAGCCTTTTACGGGGATTTGCAAAAGCAAGGCGACGGACGTTTGGACACGTCCTCGCTTATTAAACTGTTGCCGATTCACAAGGCGTAAAAATCCGAGGCGTTTTTACGCCTCGGAAATTCAAATTTATTTCAGTTGGGTGTGCGACTTCCTGCGGAGGATGTTGCAGATCAGGCGCATTGGTTTGTTGACTTAGACTAGGAAGTCTTGAAGGCGATAAAAACCAAAACGAGAACGGCGGCACCGGCAATGGCTAGCGCAATTAAATCCATTGAATTATGAATGGGGAACATGTTTCTCTCCTGATGTTTTTGTAATGCATAAACTCTAAAAAACATTTCGTTTTCACGAAATTGTGTTTTATGACTAAGTAGAAAACGATAGTGTTATGAGCTCACGTTCGAGGTCCGATGCAAGTAATCTCCTGAAAATGCCGAAGAAATCTCTTTTTTTCCATGCGTTTCTCAGGCTGTTTGCGGCCTTTTGGATTGCTCTTGTTGGGGCGAGCGGGGCGTTTTGTTCCCAACAAGAAGGGGCGGGCACTTGGGTTATCGGTATGCTCGATAGCAATATGCCTCAGATGCAATGGGTCATTCGCGACTCATTTCACAAAATCGATCCCTTGTACCCGGAAAGACGACTCGTTGTACGCCAACTTCCCCTTGAGGCCATTTACGAGGCCGTGCGAACACAATCCCTTGATTTTGTCTGTGCAAGCCCGCAGGTTATCAGCGTTTTGGAGCGTTACTACGGCTATGAGCTTTTAGCCTCCTTGTACCAAAAAAAAGATACGGATTTTTTTTCGGAAACGACGGTTCTTGTTTTTGCTCGCCCCGGACTGAATACTTGGTCGGATTTGCAAGATAAAACGGTAGGTCTGATCGAACACGATATTCCGGACACCGAACTTTTGTTGCTTGATGAATTGCACAAGAGAAAGTTTGCGCCGGATACCTTCTGGAAAAAAAAGGAGATCCCGACGCTCGATAAGGGAATCGCCGCGTTGCGTTCCGGAGCCATCGATGCCCTGGCAATTTCTTCGTGTTTGTATCGGGAAGTGAACGCTTCTGAGTTTTCCGATTTTCATGTTATCCCGAGCCGTGAGGGCGGAAGCCGCAAAACGCTGACGCCGCATTCGACGGAATTTTTTCCGGGCTGGGCCTTCGCTTCGAGCATTCGCGTCAGTCGTAAAGTCGGCGAACACTTTGCCAACGCGTTAAGACAGTTTGATTTTTCTCGTTCGGTCACTTGGGATACGGCCCGCGACTATCGTAAAGTACACGATATCCAAGAGACACTTCAATTTAAGCCGTACATGAAGTTTCGTCAGAAGACGGTCGGAGAGTTTCTTCTGGAACACATCACTTGGGTTGTTGTGGCCGTTTGCCTTTTGGTCGGACTGATCGTTCACAACCTTTTGACCGAACGGACGGTAAGACGTCTGACGGCGCAACTAACGCAGACAATGCAGAAAAAGTGGTTGGCTGAAAAGCGTTTTGAGGAATTGGAGCATTCGGCGAGTGTCTCTCAAATTTCCAGTATCGTGGCACACGAGTTGCGACAGCCTCTGGCCGCAATTACGAACTTTGCGATGGGGATTCGTCGCAGAGCCGCGAATCGAACACTGACGAATGAATCGCTGGAATTTGCTTTGAGTCGTATCTTGCAGGAAAACGAGAGAGCAAGCGCTATTGTCGATCACGTACGTAATTACGCAAAAAAACATGAAAGTCAGCCGGAATTTGTCCACCTTGAGCCTTTAGTGCGTAAGACGGTTGCCACATTTGAGACTGTTCCGAAAAATTTAATTTCCGTGACGGTTTCCGGTAACCCCTGTATTCGGATCGATGAGCTGGAGATGACGCTTGTGGTTCGTAACCTCGTTAAAAATGCCGTTGAGGCTGTTGCACATAATCCCCGAGGGCATGTCAAAGTCGAAGTGCATAAAGGCAACGATGCTGTTGTTTTAACGGTAAGCGACAACGGGATGCTTGAAACCGATGAGCAACTCAAAAAACTTTCAGTTCCGATGCAATCGGAAAAAAGCGAGGGACTCGGGCTCGGACTTTCGATTGCGCGACGCATTATTGAGTCCTATGACGGTTCCTTGACGTTTACGCGGAACAAGCCGAGCGGTCTCGGAGTCACGGTTCGATTTCCCATAGCGGAGGGTTAACAAAATGGATACGCGAAAATCACGGGCGGTTATTCGTATCGTGGATGATGACAAAGGCGTTCGCGACTCTTACAAGTTTTTAATTGAAGGCGAGGGATGGTTGGTTCGAACGTACTCGAGCGCCGAAGATTTTTTAGAACATGACGATCCGACGATTCAAGGGTGCGGTGTTTTTGACGTGCGGATGCCCGGAATCAGCGGACTGGAGTTGCAGGCTAAATTAGCACAACGTTCCACACAACTGCCGGTGATTCTCGTTTCTGC
>DHJT01000058.1:0-5346 GCA_002404465.1 Sutterella sp. UBA4713
GCGCGTCTACCAATTTCGCCACGACCGCATACCGGATTTTTCGCTTCCCGGTCCTGCCGGGAAGTCGGCATTCTAGCGCGGAACCTGATTGGATTGCAAGTTGTTATCCGTTGTCGTTTCCGTGCCGGTTGTCTGTTCCATCGTCATCGTACCGAGCACGCCCGAAGCATTCTGGCGCACATTCTTTTGGTATGCCCCGGAACCCATCGTAATGGCCAGAGTTGCACAAAAGAAAATCGTTGCGGCAACGGCTGTCGAACGCGACAAAAAGTTCGCCGATCCGGAGGCTCCGAAAACGGAACCGGAGGCTCCCGACCCGAAAGCAGCGCCTAAATCAGCTCCTTTACCGTGCTGTAACAGCACCAAAATGATGACGGCGACGGCAGAGATAATCTGCACGACAACCGCGATGCTCAAAATCATTTGCATGTTAGTTTCCTATGGCGACTTACGCTGCAGCGCAAATCTTGTAAAAATCATCAGCCTTCAAGGCAGCACCGCCGATCAGTCCGCCGTCGATATCAGGCTGACCGAAGAGTTCGGCTGCATTTGCCGGCTTAACGGAACCGCCGTACAGAATACGAAGTTCGGAAGCGACCTGCGGATCGACCTTGGCAATAAAGGCACGGATGGCGGCATGCACTTGCTGAGCCTGAGCCGGCGTTGCGGTTTTACCCGTTCCGATAGCCCAAACCGGTTCGTAAGCGAGAACGCCCTGAAGCAGAGCCTTGACGCCGACGGCATCCATCACGGCCTTAACCTGGCGCTCGACGACCTCGATAGTCTTACCGGCCTCACGTTCGGCAAGCGTCTCTCCGATGCAGACGATGGGTTTTAAGCCCTTATCAATCGCGGCCTTGGTCTTAGCGGCAACGCGCGCATCCGTATCACCGAAATACGTACGACGCTCGGAGTGACCTGTCAGAACCCAGCCGGCACCGACATCAACGAGCATCGAAGCGGCCGTTTCTCCCGTGTAAGCACCGTGATCGTATTCGCTCACGTCTTCGCCGCCGAAACCGACCGCGGACCCCTTGAACGCCACGGCAAGTTGCGGAACATAAATAGCCGGAGCGCAAACGACGACATCACACTTTAAAGAGCCGACGCGGGGCAAGAAAGATTCAATCCAGGCGGCATTGGCGGCCGTCGATCCGTTCATTTTCCAGTTTGCTGCAACAAGCGGTTTACGAGACATTTTTTATTTTTCCTTAAGAAGTTTTTATCGGGAATAGTTGATTTTATAGAAGGGAGGATCAAAAACAAACTCCCTCCCTTCCGATATTTTGATTTTATTCTTCGCGGATATCGCTGTCAGCACTCTCAGGTGCTTCGTCCTTTAAAAGTGCTTTCATCGAGAGGCGCACACGGCCCTTTTCATCAATTCC
This sequence comes from Sutterella sp. UBA4713, assembly GCA_002404465.1. GTDB lineage: Bacteria > Pseudomonadota > Gammaproteobacteria > Burkholderiales > Burkholderiaceae_F > Duodenibacillus. The sequence continues at coordinate 1,389 of DHJT01000058.1, forward strand.
GATGACCTTGACGCGCACGACCTGTCCTTCTTTCAAGTAGTCACTCACTTGATTGACACGTTCGCGGGCAATCTGGCTGATGTGAAGCAGACCGTCCTTACCGGGCAACAGAGAAACAATGGCGCCGAAATCCAAAAGCCGCTGCACGGTTCCTTCGTATGTCTGGCCGACTTCAAGTTCCGCGGTAATCTGCTCGATACGCTTCTTGGCCTCGGCAATCTTTTCAACATTGCTCGAAGCAAGCGTGACCGTACCGTCATCTTCGATGTTAATCTCGCAACCGGTCTCCTCAACGAGGCTGCGGATTGTGGCACCGCCCTTGCCGATGACATCGCGAATTTTCTCGGGATTAATCTTGAAGGTTTCAAGACGCGGAGCCCAATCGGAAAGCGCCTTGGCACCGCCGCCGGCCATCTCATGCATCTTGCCGAGAATGTGCATGCGACCCTCATGAGCCTGCGCCAATGCCGCCTGCATAATTTCGGTCGTAATGCCTTCAATCTTGATGTCCATCTGAAGAGCCGTCACTCCGTTTTCGGTACCGGCCACCTTAAAGTCCATATCCCCTAAGTGGTCTTCATCGCCGAGGATATCCGTGAGAACGGCAAACTTATTGCCTTCCTTAATCAGTCCCATCGCCACGCCGGCCACGTAATCTTTCAGGGGAACTCCGGCATCTAAAAGCGACAAACAGCCGCCGCAAACACTTGCCATAGAGCTCGATCCGTTGGATTCGCAAATCTCACTGACAACGCGAATCGAATACGGAAATTCTTCCTCGGAAGGAATTACGGCCTTTAAGGCACGTTTGGCCAGGCGTCCGTGACCGATTTCACGACGCTTGGGGCTACCGACACGTCCCGTTTCCCCCGTGGCAAACGGAGGCATGTTGTAATGCAAAATGAAACGCTCGCGACTCTCACCCATAATCGAATCAACAATCTGCTCATCTTGCTTAGTTCCGAGCGTCGTCAAAACGAGCGCCTGTGTTTCTCCGCGAGTAAACAGAGCCGATCCGTGTGTACGCGGCAACACGCCCTGACGAATTTCAATCGGTCGAACCGTACGGGTATCACGTCCGTCAATGCGGGGTTTACCTTCCAAAATGTTCGAACGCACGATATGCGCTTCCATTTCAAACAGAATCCCGTTGACCTCGTTTAAATCGGGAGCTTCCGTCCCGGCCGCTTCCGCTTCGGCATTTAAGGTTGTTTCAACAAGTTCGTAGACTTCGCGCAGTTTTTCGTTGCGGGCCTGTTTTTCACGAATCGTATAGGCTTCGGCTAAACCGGCATCGGCAATCGCATGAATGCGGGCAATCAACGCTTCGTTCTTTGCCGGCGGTTGCCAATCCCACGCAGGTTTGCCGGCCTCAGCAACCAAATCGTGAATGGCGTTAATGGCAACCTGCAATTGTTCATGACCGTACGTCACGGCCCCGAGCATCGTTTCCTCGGAAAGCCGATCGGCTTCGGACTCGACCATCAGGACGGCACGCTCGGTACCGGCCACAACCAAATCGAGCTTGCTCTCGGGCATTTGGCTCAGTTTCGGATTGCAGACAAATTCGCCGTTAATGTAACCGACACGGCACGCTCCGATCGGTCCTTTAAAGGGGATTCCGGAAATCATCAGAGCAGCCGAGGCGCCGATCATCGAAGGAATGTCCGGATCGACCTCCGGGTCAACGGAGACAACGTGAATGATGACCTGAACCTCATTGAAAAACCCGTCCGGGAAAAGCGGACGAATCGGGCGATCAATCAGGCGACTTGTGAGCGTTTCTTTTTCGCTCGGACGGCCTTCTCGTTTGAAAAAACCGCCGGGGAACTTGCCGGCCGCATAGGTTTTTTCAATGTAATCGACCGTAAGCGGGAAAAAGTCCTGCCCCGGCTTTGTTTCTTTTTTAGCAACGACAGTGGCGAGAACAACCGTATCGTCCATCTGACAGAGGACGGCACCCGTAGCCTGGCGTGCAATCTCACCGGTCGTGAGCGTCACATTGTGATCGCCGAACCGGAAAGATTTGGAGACTTTGTTAAACATGGTCATAGAAATCGATTCCTTTTTTCTACTACCCGCGTCCGACGTGATTTAAGGCACGTTTCCTTCATTGACGGCACGCTGCGGCATCGAAATTCTCATGCGCAAGAAAACACCGACGTCGCAACGCGCGAAACCATCCGGAAAACTCTACTCTTACTCTGCGACAGACACGGGAAAAAACAAGCAAACAAATACCATCGCGGCCGCTTTATTAAAGAGCGGCCGCAAAAGGTGAAATCACTTACGAAGCTTCAGCTCATCAATGAGTTTGCGATAGGCCGGCAAATCCGTACGCTTGAGGTAATCCAAAAGCTTGCGACGACGGCTGACCATCTTCAAAAGACCGCGACGAGAGTGGTGATCTTTGACGTGCTCCTTGAAGTGGTCCGTAAGACCGTTAATGCGGGCCGTAAGCAACGCAACCTGAACCTCGGGAGAACCCGTGTCAGCCGGTGTACGTTGGAACTTAGCGACAATCTGACTCTTCTCAATTGTTGACATACTGTACCTATATAAAAAGGGAGGTTAGAACAAGCGACACAGGTGTCTTCCCGCCCGTGTCGTGAATTAAGGGGCGTATTCTAGAGAAAAACCACAATAAATCAAAATTCCGATCCGAAACGGCCGATAAGTCCGTTACAGTCGGATTGATCGGAACGCCGCCATCGAAACAAGCACACCGATCAAAAGAAGACTTAAACCGGTCACCATCGTCAAATTCGGCCACTCCCCTCGCCATATGTGAGCAAAAATAACGGCAAAAATCGTCTCAAATACGATCATTTGCCCGGCAAGCGCCGTCGGAAGGCGCTGACTCATCGCATTCCAAAATGCAATACCGATCCACGAGCACACCAAACCGGACCCGGTTACGACAAAAATAAACCATATCGGACGCGCACCGAGAAGCGCCGTCTGCGTCGGATCACTGTACCAGTAAACAGCATACAGTAAGAGCGCAAAGGGCATCGTCACCAGTCCTTGAGCCGTCGACCATGTTCTCGGCGAGCGACTCGGATGATCCGTGAGCCAATCGGCGTTGCGAATCGGGTACCAGGTCCAAAGAGTGAGCGCTAAGAGCCCGAAAGCAGCCCCGATCCAAAACCGCACACCGTTGCCGTCGTTGGCACGGGTCACGGCATCTAATTCGCCGCTATTGGCCAGAGCAAATCCGACAACGACGAGAGCAAGACCCGGTGCAAGTTTTTTCCAAGCTAAAGCACGATGTCGTTTTCTATCGCGCCAGTTGGCGATAACGGCAACGGAAACCGGAATCACGGACATACACATGCCGGCAAGCGGTGCCCCGGCATACTGAATGCAACTTGCAAGAGCCCAGTAATAAACGATGTTTCCGATAACGCCGAGCTTAGCGACGTACCACCAATCCGCCGCGCTATAGCAAGCCAACTCTCGCCTTTCAAGCCAAATAAGCGGAACGGCCACGAGCCCGAAGCTGACAAAGCGACCTGCCGTGATGTACACCGGGTCGTAGTCAGGAAGTGCAAGCGGCACAAGGTACACAAGGCCCCACAGCATGCATGCAAAAACGCCGCAAGAAAATCCGACGGTCAGATTCCTGTCTCGAGCGTCCAACATCAGTCATACTCCTTTCGGCAACGCAAGCGTTTGATTTCCGAACGTATCGCCTTATCCTTTAAACGACGCACCGCCGATGCTCGGGTCGGACGCGTAGCAATACGACGCGCCACAGGCCGCATCGCGCACGCAATCATTTTTTGAAGTCTCTGAAACGCCGCCCTGCGATTGGCTTCCTGCGTACGAAATTCCTGAGCTTTGACAAACAAAACTCCCGTGCCGGTCATGTTTCGCGCGAAAAGTGTTCGGATACGCAGACACACCGATTCCGAAAGATTCAGTTCCGACAAATCGATTTGTGCGAAAACGGCGG
>DHJT01000058.1:5410-13693 GCA_002404465.1 Sutterella sp. UBA4713
GCCCGCTCCGGAACTGCGTACGGCATTCCATCGAATTTTCTGTGCAATCGGCTCGATCTCGTTCATATCTTCCCACTTCGAAATTTATTTCCGTAACAATTGAAATAACTCGCAGTGCAAGCGCGCCATTATAATAGGTCTACGTACATCTTTTACTCTCTATTTCTCATTGATTTAAAAGAAGTTTTACTAAAAAGCTTTTCGGAGATCAACTATGAAGGCATTCGGCAAAATTCTCATCGGCATACCCGTCATTGCACTCGGCACCTATGCTGTCGTCGGCTTTTTGGGTGTCCCGTATTTGGCCCAAAGCGCACTGGAATCCGCCGTAAAGAAAACAAATCCGAAAGCCACGGTTTCGGTGCGTTCCTTTTCGTTTAATCCCTTTACATTGGCCGCGGACATAAAGGGAATCAAAATTCGGGATTACGTCGCTGAAGGAGCACAAATCGATTTTGATGTCGAGCGTCTTACAGCCGGTGTTACCTCGCTTAACCTACTTAAGCGCAACGCGACGGTTTCTCAAATCATCATCGACACCCCGGCTCTGAGCTTTCGGAAAAATTTAAAACGTTCGGGATCGGGCGCCGGGAAAATCCGAAAGGAAGCCACTTCGAGGCCTGTTGCAGAATCGACGCAGACCTGGACATGGACGGTTGCCGGTCTTCGTATTCAAGACGGCTCTTTACAATTGACCGATCAGGGACTGAAAAAACCGGCCTCCGTACGCGTTGATTCCGTTCAAGTGAACGTCGGAGCCATCACAAGCGCCCTAGGGAAAACGTCCTTTACATTTAACGCGCGTCCCTTAGGCGGCGACCTTAAAGCCTCCGGCAGTTTTAGCATAAGCGAGAAAAAGGCGAATCTATCGCTCAATACGGCTGATATGAATTTAGCAATGCTCTCTCCGTGGACGGAAGATGCCACAAAGACTCGTCTGAAAAAGGGTCTGTTCACGCTAAGCGGAAAGGCCCAAGCCGATCAAGGGCATGTATCGGCACAAGCCGATGCGTCCGTAGCATCCCTAAGTGCCGAAAAAAACGGAGTTCCGGTCTTTTCTGCAGGCTCAATCCGGGCTCAGACGATTAAATTAGTGACACTCGATCCCCTTACCCTCTCGATACGGAGCATCAAAGCTGATTTGGGTCTGCAGAAAGCCGTCGGCATTGACGAGAACGTCACGAATCTTCTCGGAGATATCGTAGAAGCCTTCGGACACGCCAAAACCGCCAAGCGCATCAAGTCCGTGCAAAAGCTCGACAAAATCAGCGTGAGCAACATCACCTACAAAAACGGCAAACTGCACTCGACAAGCAGCGGCTTTCGCTTCCTGGAAAACTTAAACGCCATTTGGACAACCCGATAAGCCCTCTTCGGTCGGCCCCGAATCGGGACCGGTCAACCCTAAAGTGCAACGCCGTTTAGATCGTGTTCCGTAGCAGCCGTCAGACGTACTTGAACGATGTCCCCCGGGTAAAGAGGTTTGTTCGAATTCACATAAATAACGCCGTCGATATCAGGTGCTTCGTACTGACTGCGACCGACGGCGCGCCCGGAACCCTCGTTTCCCGTGTCAATTAACACAGACTCAATGCGACCGACACGCTTTTGCAGATTGTCGGCGGAAATTTCCGCCTGCACTTGCATGAACCGCCGGCGGCGTTCCTCTTTTACGGGCTCGGGGACTTGATCCGGCAATGCATTGGCTTTGGCTCCCTGTACGGGGCTGTAAGCAAAGCATCCGACACGATCTAAGCGTGCTTCGCGCAAAAAATCGAGCAGGTACTCGAACTCCTGTTCCGTCTCTCCGGGAAATCCCACGATGAAGGTCGAACGGATAGCCACGTCCGGACAAATTGAACGCCAAGCCCGAATCCGATCGAGATTTTTCTCCGCGCTGGCCGGCCGCTTCATGGCCTTCAAAATACGGGGATGCGCATGCTGAAACGGCACATCCAGATACGGCAAGATCTTTCCCTCGGCCATCAGAGGCAAAACGGCATCGACACTCGGATACGGGTATACGTAATGAAAACGTACCCAACAATCGAGACGAGAAAGCTCCTCGGCCAAGTCCAAAAAACGTGTTTTCACGGGACGCGTTCCGACAAACCCGGTTTTGTAATGCACATCCAGACCGTAAGCGGCCGTATCCTGACTGATGACAAGAAGCTCGCGCACCCCGGAAGTCACGAGGCTTTCCGCTTCCCGCATGACATCGCCGATAGGGCGGCTGACAAGAGGCCCTCGCAAATCCGGAATAATGCAAAATGTGCATTTGTGCGAACACCCTTCGCTAATTTTCAGGTAGGCATAGTGTGACGGCGTCAGCTTAATTCCTGCCGGCGTATCCAAATCGGCATTGCGGTGTAAGTGAGCCGGTAATGCCTTACGAATCAATGCCATGGCTTTTTCAACCTGATCGGGACCGACAACACCGATTAAGTCCGGGAAGCGCTCTAAGAGCCAATTACCGCCGTCTTGTGCTTTCTTGCCGCCCAAACACCCGATGACAAGCACTCGACCGTTTTCTTTCATAGCCTCGGCAATCGCATCAAGGCTTTCTGCAACAGCAGCATCGATAAATGCGCACGTATTGACAACGACAAGATCGGCTGACGGATAGTCCGAGGCAACTTCATAGCCTTCGACACGTAAACGTGTCACCAACTTTTCCGTATCAACGAGCGCCTTCGGGCATCCGAGACTGACGAATCCGACACTCGGAACGGTATTGCTTCGTGTTCTCACGCTTTCTTTTCCTCAATCCAAATCAATGCCGCATGTCGACCGCTCTTGGCCCCGTCTCGACGGAAACTGAAAAACCGCTTCGGATCGGAAACGGTTGAAAGACCGCAATCCTGAACTTCGGTAACACCGACGCTTCGGAGCGCATAACGCGCATAAGCGGCAAGGCTAAGGCAGTATTTACCCTCTCCTTTAAGACGAATTCCGTCCGTAACCTCGGGATACCGCAAACGATAAGGCGCTAAAACATCTTCGCCGCATTCGAAATCATCAAACCCGATACGCGGTCCGAGCCAGGCAACAAGCTCGGCATTTTCATCGCCCAGGCGCTCTTTTAAACGTCGCACCCCCGATTCGATGACACCGAGACTCAAACCCTTCCAGCCGGCGTGAATGGCTGCCACGCCGCGTGCATTTTTTTCAGCAACCAAAACGGGCAAGCAGTCGGCCACTTGGACAACGCACACAACGCCGGGCGTCAAACTCGTTTGCGCATCGGCCTTAAGTGTATCGTCCGTCACGGTTTCGGCATCGACGGTACGAATGCCGTGGACTTGCGTCATCCATCGAGGAGCTGACGGAACCATTTGAGCCACAATAGAGCGGTTCATTTGCACGCAAGACGGGTTATCGCCGACATGCGCACCGACATTCATTCCCATAATCCCGTCAGGACCGCCCCAAGGCCCGGAAGAAACGCCTCCGAGACGCTCGGTGAAAAGCGCACCGACACCCTTGACAAGTGTCGGGCGAATGACTTCAATCTCATTTTTATAAAGCGTCATAGTATTTTCCTTCGGAATTTACAATTTTAGTCAAATACGTGCACGGGCTCGTCGGTCGGTCCGAACCCGAGTGAGTCCATCAACAAGCGCATATCGCTCGGAGGTTCTGCAAACCACTCAATTAAGCGATGCGTTGCGGGATGAATCAAACGCAAGCGCGACGCATGCAATGCCTGACGGTTAAACCGTGCAACAAGACCGGCCGCTTCGGGCAGCTTCGAGGCATTCGTGCGGTACAAGGGATCCCCGACAAGAGGCAGATCGACACTGGTTAAGTGGACACGAATCTGATGCGTGCGTCCCGTATCAAGCCGGCAGGCCACCCAACTGACGGCTCGAGAGGACGGATAGGCCGTTTCCAAAAGTCGGACGTGCGTTTTAGCCGGTTTAGCGGCAATGCCGTTGCAAGCAAACTTAATCGGATTGCGCGGATCGCGACCGATAGGCGTGTCGACAAAACCCATGGCGGGCGCAATGCCAAGCACCAAAGCCCAATATTCGCGACACACAGTTCTTGCCTGCAACTGTCGAACCAAATCGGTTTGAGCCGCCTCCGTGCGAGCGACGACCATCAACCCGGACGTTTCCCGATCCAAGCGGTGAACAATACCGGCCCGCGGAACACATGCCAATTCCGGATATCGATACAAAAGGCCGTTTAGGAGTGTCCCGGACCAGTGCCCGGCAGCCGGATGCACGACAAGACCGGCCGGCTTATCGATGACAAGGAGTGCCGAATCCTCATAAACAACACGAAACTCCACATTCTTTTCCGGGCCGTAAGCCTGCTCTTGCGCCGACGGCAAGGGTGTTACATCGATAGCATCACCTCCGGCAACCTTAGCACGCACTTCACGGGCAATCCGACCGTTAACCGAAACGGCACCCAGACGAATCCATTCCTGTATGCGAGCACGACTGACATCGTCCATCAGAGATGCCAAAATTTTGTCAAGCCGCTCGGTCTTTTGAGACCAATCCAGATGAAAGTGTCGAACCGTTTCGGCCACATCCGTACTCGATGTCTTCCGATCTTGCGGCATTTCCTCTATATAATCGTCGCAATCTTTTTCTATCGTGTTTGCCATGAATTCAAAACTCAAGTTTTCCATGCGCGCCGCAGGCTGTGTTCTCTCACTGGCTCTTTTAGCCGGAATAAGCGGGTGCAGTTGGTTTCAATCCCTTGAAATCGATCCGACGCGCGATTGGACCGCACAGAAACTGTACTCCGAGGCGCGCGATGCGATGAACGAATCCAATTGGTCGCTCGCAAAAGATTACTATACCAAGTTAGAAGCCAGGTATCCTTTCGGGACCTATGCCCAACAAGCGCAAATCGAATTGGCGTATGTGTACTTCAAAGACGACGACGCCCCGACTGCCATTCAACAACTCGATCGTTTCCTGCGTGCCTACCCCAACCATCCCAACAGCGACTACGCTTTGTATTTAAAAGGGCTGGCGACATTAAACGAACGGGACGGACTGATTAGTTCCATGATTCGTCAGGACATTTCCGAGCGCGACGCTCAGGCCGCGCGCGATGCATTCGACGTATTTAAAGAACTTGTCGGACGGTATCCGGACTCGCGTTACGCCCCGCAGGCCACACGGAAAATGCACGAGCTTGTCCTGGCGCAAGCGCGCCACCAACTTAATACCGCGCGATTTTACTTTGAACGCAAAGCGTATATCGCCGCATTGAATCGTGCCAAAATCGTTTTACGGGATTTCCAATTAACGAGCGTGAGCGATGAGGCAATGGAATTGATGGCGCAGTGCTATCACGAGCTCCGATTATTTGATTTAGAAAAAGACATGCGCCGCGTTATTGAACTCAATAAGGGTCGGAAGCGCGCCGACATGCTCCGCTAATGCATAAAACGGGAGGGCTTAACGGTCTTCCCTTTTTTTTCGATCCGATTCGCATTAAACTTTTGAAATCGAACGAGCCTCCGGCCTCCCTTCCATCATGCACAAGCGTCTTTTTCACCTCATTTGCGGTCCTGTGTTATTTGCCCTTTGCCTCGGGCTTATTCCGCAGTCCGTTTTGCCTCTTGCGACACGCACAGCCGTCGGAACAATGCTTTGGATGGGGTGGTGGTGGGTTTCCATGCCGGTCAATCCGGCCGTTACCGCCCTTTTGCCGATTGCCGTCAATGCGTTTTTCAATCTCGTCCCGATGAGTTCGGTAACGAGTCTGTATTTTTCAGACATCGTCGTCTTACTTTTAGGGGCAAGCATGATATCGGCAACGTGGGAAATCACAGGCTTGGATAAACGCCTTGCCGTGCGTTCCCTGATGCTGCTCGGCCCGTCCGTTAAAACGCACATTGTCGTTTGGTTTTTAGTTTCCGTCGTTCTTTCCAGCGTACTTCCCAATGCGGTTGTTTGTGCCTTGTTAGTCCCGATTTGTGCCGCCATGATTCGGTTTCTCGCACAAAGTGACAAATCCGATTTCAAACCGCTTTTGTCTTTGCTTTTTGTCGGTATCGCCTGGGGATGCGGACTCGGGGGTCTCGGTACACCGCTCGGAGGAGCGATGAACCTTGTGGCCGTAAGCTACTTGGAGCAAATCACGGGACACGAGTACTTTTACATGGACTGGGTTGTCAAAATGGTGCCGATGATGCTCATTTTGGTTGCCGCTACGTTGATTTTCCTCCTGATTCTCGAGCCCAAAAATCTTTCCCTGGCGAAGACACGCGAATTCATCCGCGACGAAGCCGAAAAACTACCTGAGCTCTCGCGCGATGAGATTTACGGACTCGTTTTATTTATCACGCCGCTTGTCCTGTCGTTTGCACGGGAACTGTATGCCGCCTGGTGTCCGGGCCTAAAACCGGCGCAATTGTTTCTCATTTGCGGGCTTATCAGTTTTGTCCTAACAGGAAAAAACGGTAAACCTTTTGCCACCTGGGAACAAGTCTGTCCGAAAATCGAATGGCAACTCCTCTTGCTATTTGCAGGCGGCCTGGCTCTCGGACTCCTTTTGACTCAAACGGGCGCCACGAAAGCCGTAGCCGGCGCCATCGCCCAATTGCATCTGGGAAGCGGCATTGCCCTGCTGCTTGTCATCATCGCCGTCACGATGATTTTTGTCGAAGTAGCCAGCAACACGGCAGCCGCCGCCATCGCTGTTCCCATGGTAATCAGTCTGGCACACGCACTCGGAGAGGATCCCGTTCCTTACGTCTACATCACGGCCGCTGCGTTTAATACGGGATTTATGTTCCCGACATCGATTCGAGCCATTCCGATTGCCTACGGGCTTAATCCGACCTACCTATTTTTATCCGGCGCGGTCATGACGAGCATCACCGTCGTTCTGATTGCTCTGGCCGGTCGTTTTCTCTTCTTTTAGTCGCCCGACGATTAATCCGGGTTCAGATAGTCGGTTTCAAGCACATTCTTACGAAGTCGCATGAGGTTGATGCGACATGCAAGAAGCACTTCCGCCTCCCCGTCTTCCGCTCCTTTAATTTGCGAACGAAACGCACATTCTTCTTTCATATACAAGTTAAACAGTCGATTGGCTTCCTGAACGTTCTTAGCTGCCTGCCGCTTCTTATTTGCGCGATCAAACATGCGAGCCTTGGCAAGCACCAATTCCAAAATGCTGTTGTACTGGGACTGAACTTGTTTGGCCTCCAGTGTCAGACAGTCGCGTTTTTGTTCCTTTTTCGTCATATTTTTATAGCACTCGTTAACTTCGTCGAGAGCAAAGGCATGATTGCCGGTCAAAAACAAACACGAAAAAACAATCCAGAAAATCTTACGCATGCCGAGTATCCTGAAAATGGGCCGTATCCGATCGCGCATCATTGTACAAGCGCAAACGGCAATCCGGTTCAAATCCCGAACGCTCGCCCCTATAATGAGCGGCACGGTTTTCATTAATCGAGAGATTTTTATGCCCTGCTCAAGACGCACGTTACTCAGTACGTTTTCGGTTCTCTTACTCTCCGGTTGCGGATTTCATCTGCGCGGCAGTTTCACGTTGCCCTTCAAGACACTGTTTTTGGACATGGACGGCAATTCCAAGTTCACGGCAACCTTAGCGCGCATGCTCCGCGCAGGAAGCAACGTATCGCTTGTCGAAACCATCCAAGATGCTCAAGCCGTCTTGCGTATCACACAGAACACGTCCAGTCGCGATGTTCTTTCTTACAGCACTTCGGGGCGAGCCCGTGAATTCGAACTGAAGATTGTCCTGACTTTTACCGTCGTAGCACCGGACGGCCATGTATTCCTTGCCCCGACAACAATCAGCGTTGCTCGCGACATTACCTACGACGACAATGACTACCTGAGTCGAGACTCGGAAGAAACGATGATTAAAACCGAGATGCAAAATGACATCATCGAACAAATGATTCGTCGCATCGAACGCGCAACGCCGGAACGGTAACGCCGAAAAGGTGTTTTTTATGCGTGCAAGCGATATCGCATCTCAACTGAAAAGCAACACAATCTCGCCCTTGTGGTTTATTACGGGCGAAGAGCCGCTTGTCATGATTGAATCGGCTGAGGCCGTCCGCTCCAAAGCCAAAGCATTAGGCTTTCAGGAACGCGAAGTCTTTAACGCCTCCGCTCTGTGGGACTGGTCGCTTCTGGAATCTTCTTGCCGAGAAGTCGGCCTTTTTTCTCCGAAGAAAATCATTGATTTACGCTTGGCGACTTTCCGTCCCGGTGTAAAAGGCGCCAAAGCCCTTTCGGATCTGGCCGACATGACGCTTGAAAATGTCGT
>DHJT01000058.1:13809-20829 GCA_002404465.1 Sutterella sp. UBA4713
ACGGAGCGCTTTGCTCGTCAAGGTCAGGAAATCGATGATCAAGCCATAGATCTCCTTTGTGCGCGCTGTGAAGGAAATCTTTTGGCCGCCAAGCAAGAACTATTAAAACTGGCCTATCGTTATCCGGCAGGAACCCGTATTCGTGCAGAGATGATTCGCGAGTCCGTAAGCGATGTTTCCCGATTTGACGGTGAAGCACTTGCCGAAGCTCTTCTGACGGGCAATGCAGCCAAGGCCGTGAAAATCATCGATGCCTTAAAAGCCGAGGGTGAGAGCATCCCGAATGTTTTATGGATGCTCGCCGACGAAATTCGCGGAGCGGCACGCGTCTGCTCCATGATCGAACACGGCCTGTCACCGGATGCGGCCCTACGAACGGCCGGCATTTTCGGTCCGGCCAAAACACGACGCGTCCGCTCTTTAGCCTTACGTTGCTCGGAACGAAAACTTCAAGCTGCCGTCATGCTTTTATCGGACATCGACAAAATCGGCAAAGGATTAACCGTTGCCAAGCGCGATGCCGATCCGTGGCTGGAATTGGCCGGCCTGGCAGCCTTCCTGCATCGCTAAATCACAGGAGACCTTGATGTCAAACAATACCGTCATGCGCGAGCTTGTTCGCACAATGGGACAAGAGGCCAAACGTGCCTCGTTACAAATCGGCGCCAGCCGTACCGACGCACGCAATAAGGCCCTTAGGCTTCTTGCCGAAAAGATTCGCACCCGCAAAAACGAAATCTTCGCGGCCAACGAAGAAGACCTTAAAAGAGCCGCCGCACATGATTACCCGGCCGCCTTTATCGACAGACTTCGCCTGACACCGGCGATTGTGGAAACCATGGCGCTCGGATGCGAACAAATTGCCGCTTTGCCCGATCCGATCGGGGAAGTAACTCAAATCAATCACAGGCCGAGCGGAATCGACGTGGCCCGCATGCGAGTGCCCCTCGGCGTCGTTGCAATTATTTTCGAATCGCGTCCCAATGTGACAATCGACGCCTCGGCGCTGACCATTAAATCAGGAAATGCGGCCATTTTGCGCGGCGGCAAAGAAGCGCTGGAAAGTAACCGCGTGCTCGGACAAATTGTGCAACAAGCCCTGCATGAAGCCGGCCTACCGGAAAAGGCCGTTCAAGTTGTCGATACTCCCGATCACGATTTTGTCGGGGAGCTCATCACCTGTCCGGAATACATTGATGTTTTAATTCCTCGAGGCGGAAAAAATCTAATCTCCCGCCTTGAGAAAGAGGCGCGCATTCCGATGATTAAACACTTGGACGGCATCTGCCATACCTATGTCGATAAGGATGCCGACCTTGCCATGGCCGTGTCCGTAACGGACAATGCCAAAACACAACGATACGCCCCGTGCAATGCCACCGAGACACTTTTAGTGCATGAGGCCGTCGCCGATGCTTTCTTACCGCAAATCGGGAAAATTTTCGCCGACAAAGGCGTTCAGATGCGGGTAACGGAGCCGGTCCGTGCCGTTTTGAAGAAAGCAAAACTACCTTGCGTTCCTGCAACGGCATCGGACTGGGACACCGAATACAATGCGCCGATTATTTCGATTGCCACGGTCAAGTCACTCTCGGAAGCCATCGACTTTATCAACCGGCACGGCTCCAAACACACCGATGCCATTATTACGAACAATCCCGCAAGTGCCGCGCGGTTCTTGCGCGAAGTCGATTCCGGAAGTGTCATGCATAATTGCTCGACACGGTTGGCCGACGGATTTATCTACGGACTCGGAGCAGAAATCGGCATCAGCACCGGAAAACTTCACGCTCGAGGGCCTGTCGGTCTTGAGGGGCTCACGTCATTAAAATTCGTCGTTTACGGTCACGGAGAAGGCAGACACTGATGACGACCATTCGTTCTTACTACGCGCTATGCCCGCTTGGGCTTGAATCCGTTTTGGAAAATGAATTGCGAGAAGCCGGCGCTCAAAGCACAAAAACATCACGCGCGGGCGTACGTTTTCGTGCCGACGAAATCACGGCAATGCGCGCATGTCTGACAAGTCGAATTGCCAGTCGCATTCTTTTAAGCCTCGGGGATTCGGACTACTACGACGAAGAAGATATTTACAACTTTGCCTGTCGGACCAAATGGGAAAACTATTTTGATTCCGATGCAACGTTTCGCATTGACGTGACGGCCCATCGTTCACCGCTCAATTCTCTGGACTTTACGCTTCTGCGCATTAAGGACGGAATTTGTGATCGATTCAATCACTTTATGCAAACCCGTCCGAGTATCGATCGCGTTCACCCCGATGTGCGCATTTTTGCCCATGTCGATCAAGATCGATGCACGTTCTACCTGGATTTGTGCGGCGAATCGCTTTTTAAACGCGGTTGGCGCCGAGAGAAGGGAGAGGCCCCTTTAAAAGAAAATCTTGCCGCCGGCCTTTTGGCGCTAAGCGGCTGGAAACCCGACGTTCCGCTGGCCGATCTATTTTGCGGATCGGGCACGATTGTCATCGAAGCCGGCCTCATCGCAACACATACGGCCCCCGGGCTCAACCGGCATTTTCTCTTTGAAAAATTCAAAGGTTTTGATCGGGATATGCTCGAAGAGGTTAAGGACGATGCCAGATCTCTGATTAATCCGTACGTCGACGTACGACTTCAAGCATCCGACATCAGTTCAATCGTCGTCGCCAAGGCTCGAGAAAATGCCGTTCGAGCCGGCCTGGGTGCCTTACTGGATGCGGGAAAACTTTCCTTTGACGCAATCGATGCCCGAGCGGCATCTCCGAAATACCCCGACGGACTTGTCGTAAGCAACCCGCCGTACGGCGAGCAATCCAATCCGAAATCCGCTTCCGTTGCGTCGATGATGAAAGATGTTTCCGACAACTTAAAACGGCATTGGGCGGGGCATACCGCTTGGCTTTTAACAAGCGACCGTCAACTGCCCCGACAAATGCGTCTGTCGGAGTCGCGAAAAATTCCGCTTTTTAACGGACCGCTCGAGTGCCGGTTCTTTCGCTTCGACTTAGTTAGCGGCAGCTTTCGCCGGGATAGCACCCCGGGGAACGGCAATCTTGCCGGGAATGTCCCCGACGCCGTTTAAAATCACCGACGGACGATACGAGAACTGACGAACGATATCGAGCGTGCTGATGCCGCTTAAGACCAAGGCCGTCATCATGCCTCCTTCAAGGCCGGCAATGATATCCGTGTCCATCCGGTCACCGATGATTGCGGCTTGAGCAGAGTGAACGTCCAGCAAGTGCAAACCCGTACGCAACATGAGCGCATTGGGCTTGCCGACATAATATGCCGTCTTCCCCGTTGCAATCTCAATCGGAGCCATCAGAGCACGACACGCCGGCGCAATGCCTTTTTCCGTCGGGCATGTACTATCGGGGTTGGTTCCGACCAAACGCGCTCCGCGACGCACGCAATCAATGGCCTTGGTAATCATCGTGTAGTTATATAGGTCTGTCTCGCCGACGACGACATAATCCGGGTCGACGTCATTCATCGTCACGCCGACGTCATACAAAGCTTTAACCAAACCGGGAGCCCCGAGCACATAGGCACTGCATCCCGGGCTTTGCTCCTTTAAAAACTTGGCCATAGCCAGCGCACTCGTGTAAAAGTGCTCTTCCCCGACCTCCAATCCCATGCGAGCGAGCTTTTGTTGCAACTCTTTCGGACTCTTTTCGCTCGAATTTGTCAGGAAAAGAAAACGCTTTTTTTCTTGACGCAACCAAGCAACAAATTCCTTAACTCCGGGCAGTAGAACGTTTCCGTGATAAATCACACCGTCCATATCACACAAATACCCGTCTTTAGCGCGCAAAATCGAAAGTTGCTGAGGATCTAAAAGTTTTGTCATTGTCGTTCCATCAAAAATTTCAGAGCCGCGCATTGTAGTCGTTCCGTCACAACCGAGGACCGAAAGCGACTCCGAGAAAAATTCAGAAGATTGACTGCACCGGATTTTAAAGTCTGTCAACGCGTATTTCGATATACAAAACTGCCTACCATACCTACCGCATGAACTAAGCATTAAGACGGAATCATTTGCGTTGACGCAAAATTTTGCCATTTTTTTTAAAAAAATTTTTCATTCTCCCTATAGTTGTTTTCGTTGCAATTGAAACGTTTTGTTTCATTTGTGCCACCGGTTTTTCGGTAGCCGTATCGAGAACGGGTGTTCACATCAAAAAGGGAGAAAAAAATGGCAGTACAAAAATCTTCATGGGCCTCATGGACAAGTTTGCCTGCGCAAATGATGATCGGCCTTGTGCTCGGCGTTGTTGTCGGGATGTTTATCAGCTCCGATTTCGCAACAACGTATTTAAAGCCGTTGGGCGACTTGTTCATTCGACTCATTCGTATGGTCGTGGTACCTCTTGTCTTTGCTACGCTTGTTGCCGGTGCCGCCGGAATTTCGGACATCGCCAAACTCGGACGTGTGGCGATTAAGACCTTAATTCTGTTTATGCTCACTTCCGGCGTCGCCGTTGTCTTCGGTTTGGCTATTGCCAACATGGTCGACCCGGGTGTCGGTCTGACACTTTCAACCGAAGGCCTTAAGGCTGCGCAGGTCAAGGCTCCGAGCTTTATCTCGACGCTTCTGAATATCGTCCCGATTAACCCGATGGAATCGTTTGCCAAGGGCTCGATCCTTCAAATCATCTTCTTTGCCATCATGTTCGGCTTCTGCCTGAACTGGTTGGGTGAAAAAGGACGCGGTGTCACGAACTTCTTTGACACGGTCGGCAACGTCATGATTCGCATGACCAATGTCGTGATGTACTACGCTCCGATCGGCGTGTTCGCCTTGATCGCGGTCGTCGTCAGCCAACACGGTCTTGCCGTTTTACTGCCGCTCGGAAAACTCATCCTTGCGTCCTTTATCGCGACGGCACTTCTTGTCATCGTCATTTACATCCCCTGGGTTAAGTTCCTAATTAAGTTGCCGCTGACAACCTACTTTAAGGGCATTTTCGAACCTTGGCTCATTGCCTTTACGACATGCTCGTCTGCGGCGGCTATGGCTGCGAACCTGTTGGCTTCCCGCCGTCTCGGTGCTTCCAAGGCGATTGCCTCGTTTGCCGTGCCTCTCGGAAACACGATTAACATGAACGGTACGGCCGTTTACATGGGTGTTACCGCCGTCTTTGCCGCTCAAATTTACGGCATCGATTTGTCGTTCTCCGATCAAGTGATCGTCGTCTTGACGGGCGTTCTGGCGGCCATCGGTACTGCCGGTGTTCCCGGAGCCGGCCTTATTATGTCGACCCTCGTGTTCACGCAAATCGGTCTGCCGCTTGAAGTCATCGGCTTGATTGCCGGCGTCGATCGTATTCTCGATATGATCCGTACGTCAATTAACGTCGTCGGTGACTCCACAACCGCTTTGATGGTCAGCCGCATGGAAGGCGAACTCGGAACGGAACCGTTCGTAGACGGAGAAGAAGAGACTCCGACCGAACCGACCAAGCTTTAATCGATTCGCTTAACTAGCCGAAAGCCCGAGCTCACGACTCGGGCTTTTGCATTTGAGTGCGAAACGTTTTGCCAAAACGCCCGCTTACGTGTAAGATTCAGGCTCTTCGAAAAGAGGTCCCCATCGTCTAGTGGCCTAGGACATGACCCTCTCACGGTTAGAACCGGGGTTCGAGTCCCCGTGGGGACGCCAAAACAATCTTCGGGAGCGGTTTTCCGAAGATTTTTGTTTTTTTCAGTCACGCTCTTTTATTTCGTCACCACCGTCAATCGGGATGATACCGATTGACCCGTTCTCAACACCCGTCTCGGCAATCATCGTTTCCGCTAAGTGGCGCACTTGGCGCATTTTTCCGCGCATCACAACAGCCTCAACACAGCGGTCGTGATTTAAATGCACGTGCATGCTCGAGATAACGAGCGACGTGTGCTCATGCTGATGCTCAACCATGCGATTGGAAAGAGCACGTGTTTTATGATCGAAGGCATAAGCAACAACCGCAACACACTCGCCGTTTCCGGACTGTGTGACATCGCAAGCGATTTCCCGTCGTACTAAATCCCGAAAAGCTTCCGAACGGTTTTTATAGTGCCGAGTTTTGAGCAATCGTTCGAAATCTTCGGCCAAATCATCATTTACGGAAAAAGTAAGCCGTTGCATCACATCCTCAAATGTCGAAGTTTTTAACCATTTTCGATTATAGTTTGCTAACTGCCCTTTTGAGTTCGAACAATGCCGACCACCGCCCTTATTCTTGTCCTTATTGCCGCGTTTTTGCACGCAACATGGAACTATCAACTAAAAAAAGCTTGTCCCTCAAAGGTCTTTTGGCCTGTCAGTTATCTTATGACGCTCACGCTTTGCGTCCCGATTCTCCTGATTTATGACCCGACGATTTTTTCCGGCATTACGAAAACCGGCTGGCTTGTTATTTGCCTTTCCGCGCCGATTCATATCGTCTATGCGTATGTGCTTCAATACGGGTATAAGCAGGCCGATTACAGCATCGTGTATCCGACGGCCCGCGGGACGGGGCCTTTGATTACCGTCCTGGCAGCCGTGATTGTTTTGGGGGATCGGCCGAGCCCTCTCGGAATATGTGCCATTGTCTCAATTCTGATCGGAATCATTCTTCTTGCCGGCAAAACCCATACATCACAAACCGTTGACAAGAAAATCGGAAAAGGCCTTTTTTGGGGAACGTTAACCGGCGTCTGTATCGCAGGCTACTCCTTTTGCGACGCCTGGGCCGTGCAACAACACACGGGCTTGACTCCGCTTTCTTTTTACTTTCCGGCTCTGGCCGTACGGTGCCTGATTCTGTGGCCGATCATTTTGATGACTGACAACTGGCGCACCGAGTTACGCGACATGATTCAGAATCGTGTTGACAGAAAGGCTCTTTTTTGCACAAGCATCGGGTCACCCGGCGCCTACATTCTCGTGCTTTTTGCCTTAACCTTAGCACCGCTCTCGTACGTTGCTCCGGGGCGCGAAATCGGCATGATGATCGGTGTGATTATCGGGGCTCTCCTGTTAAAGGAA
>DHJT01000058.1:20871-33980 GCA_002404465.1 Sutterella sp. UBA4713
CTGTTAAAGGAATCCTTGACTGTTAAACGCATAAGCGGTGTGGCCCTGATGGTCCTCGGCGTTGTTTTAATCGGGCTTGCAAAATAATCATGAAAACTCCCGGTATCGTTACTTTTCGCGCCATTCTGTGCATTGCTCTTGCAGGAAGTCTGTTAGTCGGCTGCGCACAAAAACACGAAATCGTCAAAAAAAGCATCATTGCAAAGGTGCAGGAAAAATTCGTTCCCGACAGTCGCCTCGGCGTTTTTGATATTCGAATCACGAACGGTCGTCTCGAAGGCAAGACCACAAGTCAGGCAGCAAAGGAAGAGCTGACGAAAGCATTCGGAGAAAGTGCGCATACTGTTGTCGTGCTACCCGATCAGGTTAGTCTTTGCCAAAACACATTCGGCTTTGTTCGTGTTCCGGTTGCAACGTTGTATACGGAACCCTCCTACACATCGTCGGTTCTGACCCAAGCCGTTCTCGGCACACCCATCCAAATTCTTCAGAAAAACGGATGGTTGCAAATCAAGCTCCCCGACGGATACATCGCATGGGCCGTTCCCGAACAAATTTTTTCTTGCGATGAGACGACTTACAAATCCGTTTCTTCGCGTCTGACCTGGGTTGTCCGTGCCACGGAAGCCGCGTTACGAGAAAAGCCGGATTGTCGTTCTCAAAGACTTTGTCTCCTGCCGGCCGGAGCACGCCTGTTTCCGAGAGGGGAACATCAGGGACCTTGGCAAGGCGTTGAACTGGCCGACGGCACACGCGGATTCGTCCTATCTTCACACATTCAAAGCATCACTTCTCTTTTAGAAGCTTGGGAATCCTTGAGAAAAAATCCGATTCTTTACGGAACCGAACTAAATCGCTTGGCTATGCGCCTTCTCGGACAAAGTTATCTTTGGGGCGGAACCAGTACGTTTGCCGTAGATTGCTCCGGTTTTATTCAAACGGTCTTCCAACAAACGGGAATCCTTCTCGGACGCGATGCGGACATGCAGGCGTCTGTCGGAGAACAAGTCCACCCGCCTTTTCTCCCCGGTGATTTACTATTTTTCGGAGTAAAGGCTGAGAGGAACCGACCGGAAAGCATCCGTCA
Organism: Sutterella sp. UBA4713; assembly: GCA_002404465.1. Lineage (GTDB taxonomy): Bacteria > Pseudomonadota > Gammaproteobacteria > Burkholderiales > Burkholderiaceae_F > Duodenibacillus. Next base: position 21,959 of record DHJT01000058.1, read on the forward strand.
CGTCGCACTTTCTCTCGGAGGCGACCGCTTTATTCATGCGCGCGGCAAGGTACGGCTCGGAAGTTTTTCACCGAAAGATCCTGAGTTCGATGCCTATGAGACGAAGCGTTTTTTAAAAGGCATTCGACCGAATCTGACAAAACTTCCCCGAATTGCACATTAGCGCCAAACACAGGCAGCCAAATCCACTAGACTTAACCCCATGGATTTACCTCAGAAAACTTCTCAAAAAAGCAATACCGTAAAACTGACGGACGAAGCACAAACCGTTTGTTTAGCCGAGCACATGGCTCGCGCCTTAACGAGTCGGCGAGAGGCCGTCGCTCGAAACGGATTTAATCTCCGACTGACGGGAGATTTAGGCGCAGGAAAAACGACGTTTACTCGGGCCCTATTGCGCGCCCTCGGCGTCACGGGACGCATTAAAAGCCCGACATTCGAGCTTGTTTCCGATTATGACATCTTGAACGGAATCGCGTTTCACCACTTTGATTTCTACCGGTTTGCGTCACCTGTGGAATTTGAAGATGCCGGCTTTCGCGATCTGTTCGGTCCGGGCATCGTCACGGCCTGCGAATGGAGTGACAAGGCCGGGGAATTTCTCCCACCGGCCGACATCGAGTTACTGATTAGCATTCGGGGAACGGAGCGCTACGTGACATTCAAGACCTTTTCCGAAATCGGATTGCGTGTGCTTGAGGAACTTAGCAAATGACAACATCTCGGCGACTTTTTGTCCTAGGCACAATGGGCGTAGGCCTTAGTCTGACAGGAAAGACTCTTTTTGCCGCGAATCCGAGTGCACTGACCCTGTCCTTAAAGCAAAACGCAAAGAGTCTGAACCTGACCATCACAACACGCGCCAAAATTCTTTATCGCACGTACTATTTGGGATTTTCCGAGAACAGGCGTTTTGTCGTCGACATGGAACCGATGACGCTAACGCCCGAAATCTCGAAAGCTGTTGCCGCTATAAAACCCCTGTCCTCTTTTGCGCGCTCCGTTCGTGTCGGCCAGTTTCAAGAGGACACCGTACGCCTTGTCATTGATTTGGCAGACGGCATTGATGCCGCCGCTTCAAGTCCGACCGTCGGCTTAACGCAAACAATTCGCGTGAACTTAAGCGAAACCACACCGGACGATCCGCTTGCGCAGATTGTCAGTAGTTCAACGACAATCGCAGCTGCAAATGCAGCGGTACCGGATGACGACAAACCGAAACCTCCGATCAGAAAAGCACCTCCCGCGAAAAGAAAGCAACAGGAAACACTCATCGTCGTCATTGACCCGGGGCACGGCGGAGTCGATCCGGGCGCCGTCGGCAGGCGCAAAACGAAGGAAAAAACCGTCGTTCTGGCCATCGCCAAACAACTTGCTGCGCGCATCAATGCGACCCGCGGAATGAAGGCCTACTTAACGCGCAATACCGATATCTTTTTGCCGCTACATAAGCGTGCGGCTCTTGCCATCAAACACAGAGCACACCTTTTCGTCAGTGTGCACGCCGATGCATGGACTAATCCGAAAGCCAACGGGTCTTCCGTCTTTACGTTAAGTACGCACGGAGCCTCGTCTTTGCAAGCACGCTGGCTGGCACAAACACAGAACAAATCCGATGAAATCGGCGGGATGGATTTCCGCGATGTTGCCAGTCAAGCCCGTAGCACCGTTGTCGACATGTTGGCAGAAACCAAACTGCGGTACGGAATTCAACTCGGCGATGCGGTTTTAGAGGAACTTTCTCGACTCGGCCCCCTACATAAATCAACCGTTGAGTACGCAGAATTTGCCGTCCTTAAAGCTCAGGGTGTTCCGTCAATTTTGATTGAAACCGCCTTTATCAGTAACCCGAAAGATGAAAAGCGCCTGACAAACAAGCGCGAACAATCACACTTTGCCACTGCAATTTACAAAGGAATTTTGACCGCCGTTGAGCGTGATCCTTCTTTACTCAAACAAAGTTAACAAACAAGGAAACCGACTATGCCTCTTCCGATTGCCCCGAAAAAAATGGCCGATACGGTGAAAGTGGCAAAAACCACTGCAAAAAGCCGTGCGAAAAAAGCGGAAAAACAGACAGCCGCCCTATTAAAAAAGACGCCGAGTCGAGCAAAACCGGTAGTCGAGCAAAGGAGCAACGCAATAACGAAAGCTCCCCCCGTTACTGAAATTTCCGAAGTCCGAGAAAGCCCGATTAAAGTGACGCGTATCGCTTTGCGCCGATCAAGTGATAAAGCACGCCTTTTTGTTTTGGATACGAATGTACTTTTACACGATCCCACGTCTCTTTTTCGGTTTGAAGAGCACGATGTCTTCCTTCCGATGACTACACTCGAAGAGCTCGACAACCACAAGAAAGGGACAACCGATGTCGCGCGCAATGCCCGACAAGCCAGTCGCTGGATCGATCAACTCATTGAGGCAGGTTCCGGAAACATTGAAAACGGACGACGACTGGACGGCATCGGAAACACAGAAGCCACCGGAAGACTCTTTTTCCAGACAAAAAGCGTTTCCGAGAATCCCTCCTCGGGGCTTTTGCAAGGTAAACCGGACAATGCCATTTTGCTTGTCGTGCGCGAATTGAGTCGTGAAAAACCCGATCAAGATGTCGTGCTCGTCAGTAAAGACATCAATATGCGCATCAAGGCAGCTGCTCTCGGTCTTAAAGCCGAAGACTACTTTAACGACAAGGCGATGGACGATTCCCAGCTCCTTTACGCGGGAAAAAGCATTTTGCCCGATACATTCTGGGACGAGCATGCTCAATCGCTGGAAAGTTGGCAAGAAGACGGACGAACCTACTACAAGGTTTCCGGCCCTGCCGTTGCCGATTTGCATGTCAACGAATTCGTGTATACGGCCGACGCAAGCTTTGTTGCGCAAGTGGCGGCAACGGATGCCAAAAAAGTTACCCTACGCACCATTCGCGATTTCACGCTCGCTAAGAATGCACTTTGGGGCATTCACGCACGTAACATCGAGCAGTCCTTTGCTCTCAATCTTTTAACCGATCCGCAGATTGATCTAGTCACAATTCTCGGACAAGCGGGAACCGGCAAAACTCTGATGACACTGGCTGCCGCCTTATCGCAAACACTCGACGAGCGGCGTTACTCGGGAATCATCTTCACTCGCGCAACCGTCAGTGTCGGAGACGATATCGGGTATCTGCCCGGAACCGAAGAAGAAAAAATGACGCCCTGGATGGGAGCTCTTGAAGACAATTTGGAAGTGCTTTTAAAAACCGACAAAGGAAACGGCGGTTGGCGCAGTTCTGCCACAAGCGATATCGTCAAGAGTCGCATCAGCATCAAGTCGATGAGCTTTATGCGCGGAAGAACGTTCCTTAATAAATTTCTCATCATCGATGAGGCACAGAACCTTTCGCCCAAGCAAATGAAGACACTGATTACACGCGCGGGGCCGGGAACCAAAGTGGTCTGTCTCGGTAACATTGCGCAGATTGACACCCCGTACCTGACGGAAGGCTCCTCGGGACTGACGTACCTAGTCGAACGCTTAAAAGGCTGGGCACACGCCGGTCACATCACGCTCGAACGCGGAGAGAGAAGTCGATTGGCACACTGGGCAAGTCAAGCTCTCTAGACCGGGCTCCTTAAGCACAAGGGCGAAAGAAAGCATCGACCTTCTTTCGCCTTTTGCTTGCGCGAGAATCTGAAGATCTTTTCTCTTTTTTTGATGCCCGTTGACCCTAAAAAGACATCTCTGCAGGCGTATCCTGTTGAGGGACGACGATTTCCGTCTCAGAAGAAAAATCCGTCATCAAACTTGTGACGAGAATTCCGATCATCATCAGGCCGATGACAACCTTGACAACGGCTCCGACAAGCATGCCGAGCCACGTTCCGAGTCCGACGCCTCCGGCGGCAAGCAGAGATTTTTTCGCCAAAAGTTCCCCGACAACCGCTCCGATCAGCGGTAAAAAAAGAATCCCGAACAATCCGAAAAAAAGTCCGATGACCGTTCCGACTAAGGCGCCGGCTATTCCATAGGGCGAGGCCCCCGTTTTCTTTGCTCCGAGCACCTGGGCGAACCAATCGACAGCCATTCCGATAAGCGTCAAGATTCCGAGAATCGTCAACTTAACAAATCCGATGGCTTCGAAATGCCCGAGCCAAGCAGCAAGAAGACAGGCGGCAAAAATAAGCGGTAAGCCGGGAACTGCGGGAATAACCGTTCCGGCCATGCCGACGACAGCCAATCCGAAAACAATCCACCACAGACCGAAAGCGCCCCAATCCATTGTCGAAAAGATTTCCATTGCCCGTGTTCCCTTTTATCGCAATTCCGGAGGCAACTCGGCCTCTTCGGCCAAATTGTCAAAGCGTGTGAATTGTCCGTCAAACCGAAGCGACACGACGCCGATCGGACCGTTACGCTGTTTTCCGATAATAATTTCCGCTAAGTTCGGATCGGCTGTCTGTTTGTTATAAACAACATCGCGGTAAATAAACATAATGACGTCCGCGTCCTGCTCAATGGCTCCCGATTCTCTTAGGTCACTCATCATGGGGCGCTTGTCCGTACGCTGCTCCACCGAGCGGTTCAATTGCGAAAGTGCAATCACGGGAACATCCATTTCTTTAGCAAGATTTTTCAGTCCACGGGAGATTTCGCCGATTTCCGTAGCTCGATTCTCAGAAGAAGAATTTCCCTTGGAAGTCCCTGTCATCAATTGCAGATAATCCACGACGATAAGAGAAAGCGGCCCGCTCTTACGCGCCAGTCGGCGCGCCCGAGCGCGCAACTCGTTAACGGAAAGTCCCGGCGTATCGTCAATATAGACAGGCGCTTTCGACAAGATGCCGATGGCTTCCGTAAAGTGAGCCCAATCGGATTCATCCAACCGCGCACGACGGATTTTCTGCGCATCAATTCGCCCGACGGAACTGATAAAGCGCTTGGTCAGTTGTTCGGCACTCATTTCCATAGAAAAGATTGCGACCGGCAGTTGCAAAACCATACCGGCATATTCGGCAATATTGAGCGCAAAAGCCGTCTTACCCATCGAAGGACGCCCCGCGACAATTACCAAATCTCCCTTGTGTAAACCCGTGAGCATCTTGTCGAGCTTGACATAACTTGTCGGAAGGCCGGTCACATCATCGGTGCTGTGTTGCTCGTACAGTGCCTGAATTTCTTTAGTCACCTCGGTGGCCACTTCCGGAAGGCGAACAAACCCTTTTTTTCCGCGATTGCTACTCTCGTCGATGGCATAAATCTTTGACTGTACCTTGTCAAGGAGTTGAGGCACATCTGCCGCCTCCGGAGACAAGGCCATCGTCACGATTTCATCCCCGGCCGTAATCAACTGACGCAAAATCGATCGCTCTCGCACAATTTCCGCGTAGCGACGAATATTTGCGGCCGACGGAGTTGAATGGACGAGAATGTCCAGGTACTGCATGCCGCCGACATCCTGTACTTTGCCGGCAGCCTGCAATTCACTAAAGACCGTCACGGCATCGACGGGTTTTCCTGCCAGAGCCAAACGCCCGATTGTCTCATAAATAATTTGATGTTCACGACGGTAAAAATCCTCAGAACTCAGAACATCGGAAACAAGTTCAAAAGCATTGGAATCGAGCATGAGCCCGCCCAAAATACTTTGTTCGCTTTCCAGCGAGTGCGGCGGGCGACGCAAAGAGGCAACGACGCTATCAGTTGCCATGTTATTTTCGGTTGGCAAACCCGTAATCGAATCGCTCATAAAAAATCGGGAGGAATAAATCTTAACTGCGAGAGGAAGACTATAGCGTATTTCCGGAACGAATCTGCAACCGGAATGCACAGGATTTCGCACAGCGCTTTGCTATTTTATAAGCTAAAAAAACCGGCCTCGGAACCTCCGAAACCGGCCTTTTCAACCGTTATACGGCCAACTGAGCGAACTACGCCTCAGGAACGACCTTAACCGTAATGTCCGCTGTAATATCGGTCATCAAGCCGACGGTAATCGTGTACTCTCCGACAGCCTTAATGGCACCGAGCGGTGTACGAACCTGACTCTTTTTGATTTCAAAGCCGAGTTTGTCCACGGCTTCGGCGATATCTGCGTTGGTCACAGAGCCGAACAAGCGTCCGTCAACACCGACCTTACTGGCGATCTCAACAGTCTGACCGTTGAGTTTATCGGCAATAGCCTGAGCCGCTGCAATGCGTTCAGCCTGAGCCTTCTCAAGTTCCGCGCGACGTGTTTCGAACTCGGCAATCGCCGCCTTCGTCGCACGCTTAGCATGTCCCTGAGGGATCAGGAAGTTACGGGCATAGCCGTCCTTGACTTTGACGACGGCACCGAGTTCACCGAGGTGATGAATCTTTTCGAGAAGAATGACTTGCATGATTATCGGGTCCCCTGGTTATCCGTGTAAGGCAGCAGAGCGAGGAAGCGAGCACGCTTAATCGCCGTGTCAAGCTGACGCTGATAGTGCGACTTCGTCCCGGTCAAACGGGCCGGCATAATCTTACCGTTTTCCTGAATGAAATCACGCAACGTATCGACGTCTTTGTAGTCAATCTGTTCGACATGTTCAACCGTAAAACGGCAGAACTTCTTGCGCTTGAAAAGCGCGTTTTGTTGGTTGGCACGACGGGGCTTGCCCTTTCCTTTTGCACCAAAAGCCATTTTGTCAACTCCTAATAGTAAATTCCGTGATATGGACAACCAACTTCTGTGTCTTCATAGACTTCGGGGCGAGAAAACCGACGATTTCCAGTTGTTGCGCGGGATTCACCTGATCTAATCGAACTGCCGCATCGTCAAATGCCACAGCAGGAAAATCAAACTCCAATCGGCGCATGGCTCCGGCCTCATAGACCTGACCTTCATGCCGGAATTTTCCCTCGAAAACCGCGATACCTGCCGGGGTAAAACGTAATACGTCTTTCTCAAGCAGATTCGCAATCAACCGAATCGAATTAATTTGCTCTCCCGTACTCAGAAGTTTGTCCTTTATTCTTTACTGCTCGGCAACTTCCGCGGCCGGTGCTTCCTGCGCGGCAGGGGCGGGTGCTGCAGCTTCCGTTGCGGCCTGAGCCTTACGAGCCTCTTCCTTCGCAACAGTCTTCATCATGACGGAAGGACCGGTTTCGGCCTTCTTCATCTTGACTGTCAAGTGGCGAAGAATCGCATCGTTAAAGCGGAATCCGTTTTCGATTTCAGCCAATGTCTCACTCGTGCACTCGATGTTCATGAGCACATAGTGCGCCTTGACAAGCTTGTCAATCGGATAAGCAAGTTGACGACGGCCCCAGTTCTCAATGCGGTGCACTTTACCGCCCTGCTCGAGAACGAGGTTCTTGTAGCGTTCAATCATCGAAGGCACCTGCTCGGACTGATCCGGATGCACGATGACACACAATTCATAATGACGCATTACTCCTCCTTACGGAAAAAACCACCCGAGCGTCGACATCGGTGTGGCAAGGATTTGAAAGAACAGGATTTTATCCGCGTTTTTATGGAAATTCAAGCTTTTTTCAAGGGAAAAACCAAAGTCTTAGTTTCCGCAAAAAGCAAAAGAACCCGATTCTCCCGAAAAGTTTCGGTGCTCGGTTCCTTGCATTTTTCTTATCCTTTCCGATAAAATGCGCACCCTCACCTGACGTACTGCGACAGGTAAAATGGGTTGCCGGTGTAGCTCAGCTGGTAGAGCAGCGCATTCGTAATGCGAAGGTCGGTGGTTCGATTCCTCTCACCGGCACCAAAAAACTTAGCGCATCTTAGCAAAGCCCTGAATTTTCAGGGTTTTTGTTTATGTGTTTGCGCAAAAATTAGCGACGTTTAGCCTTTTTTGTGTCCTAAAATGTGTCCTAACGAGACAAAAAACTAGGGCACAACAAAATCAGATGTCAGGCGGGCACCTTGCCCGTCACTTACATTCCGAAGTCCCCGAGTAGCCCCTTACAACAAAAAAACCGAGGAGAAATCTCTTCCCCCTCGGCTTTCCATCGCTTAGCAGGCAACCGCGCAACAACGGTTAGGCGATGCTAATCAGGCGACGAGACGGCTGTGTGTTCTGACCGACCTTAGGAACAGACACATGCAAAACACCGTCTTCGAAGGTCGCCGTGCAATCGCCTTCATGAACGTCTTTGCCGACGTAAAAACTCCGAGAGCAAGCTCCCGAGGCGCGCTCGCTACGAATCACACGACCTTTGGTTGCTTTTTCATCGTGCGAGACAGCCTTGTGCGCAGAAACTGTCAAATAACCGTCCTTAAGCTCTGCCTCGACTTCATCTTTCTTGAAGCCGGGCAAATCAATCGCAAGCTCGTAACTCTTGTCCGTTTCGCGAATATCCGTCTTCATCACGCGATCGGCATGACGACCGAAAACAGACGGAGCATGGAACGACTCGGTCTCAGAAAAAGGATCTGCCACAAAAGCAGGGAAGAACGAATCGGTAAAAAGTTGAGGAATCCTGTTTGTCATAGAAAATCTCCTTAAATCATCTCGGAAGGATCTTTTTTTCCTTCCTTCTTAAAGCCGTATATCGGGCCTGCTGACTATTGGAAACAGTGTGAGAAACCCCAATTGAAAACCGTTTGTTCAATCCCCATATAAGGTCTGATTATGTGCTTTGACGGTCCTTTTTCCGATTCTTTTGAAGAAAAAACAAGACAACGCATTGCAAAAGGACAGCTGCTAGGCTTGCCGCCGAGTACCCGAAAACAAGATGCCCATCCGTAAGCGTCATCGGTAACACCAGATAAAAAACTGCCGTCCCCATCAGACCGCTCACAAGGCCTTTCATCACCTTTTGTGCCTCTGCCGCATTCTGTCCCCCGCGTTGAGCAAACAAAGCCATCGTAAGAGCCATTAAAGGAAGCGAAGAAAGAATTCCGCTTACCGTAGGACCGAGGAACGGTGCTGTCTCTGTCACGGCCAGTGTCATCGAAACCATCAGACAAACCCGTAACAGTAAATCGTATTTAAGCGGACCTCGTGTCGCACTGACTTGCCGAGACACCGGAGTCACATATCCTAAAACCACAATGCAAACAGCGGTCACCGCAAAAAGCACAGGGAGACTCAGATTCAGATAACTGAAGAACACGGAGCCGACGGCAAAGACCGTCAGACCGGAAACGACGGCAAAGACACGTCCTTTCGGACAAGCCACGGCATACACAAAACCGAAGAACGAAAGGGCTAACGTTCCCGTAAGCGAGCCGATGCCGGCGCGAACGGCAAATGCCGCTCCGTCTTCAAGTGCCAAAATCACGGAAATCGGACCGGAAATCATCGGAAAAGCCACGATTAGGCCTCCGATTGTCTCCCCCCAACGTCGAGCTGCCAAAGTCGCCGCTACGAGGAAAAGCGGCGCTCCGACAAACTTCATGAAAAGCAATAACATGACTGATACAAAAAACGCCGGCGTTTTCTATTCGAAATCCCGACGTTTCAAACCTTATTTAATGCGTTAACTTGTCGACCAAAAAATCACGAACAACCTGAGTCTTTGCCGGCACAACCGTCACGTGTTGGGGGCGCTTTTCAATATCAACATAGCCGGCAGGTCGATCCGGAACCTTTCCGACGGCCTCTAGAATAGTCGCGGCAAACTTGGCCGGTTGTGCCGTTTCCATGACAAGCATCTTGGCGTCGTTTCGTACCTTTTCCAAGGCCACTTTCACGGCATCGGCCGTATGCGGATCAATCAGGAATCCCTCGGTTTTTAAAATAGACCGAATCGTTGAAAGCCGATCGGCGTGAACACTCTTACCGGAAGTAAAGCCGCTTTCACGTACCGATTCGAAATCCGCACCGGCAAGAGAAAAGCGTCCCGTCCGAGCCAGCTCATCCCACAGTGCACGCAGCCGTAAAGAATTACGCCCGATGACATCAAAGACGTACCTCTCAAAATTGCTCGCCTTAGAAATATCCATCGACGGAGAACTTGTTAAGTACGTATGGGCCCCGTCACGAATGCGGTAAACCCCGGTCTTGAAAAATTCGTCCAAAACATCATTTTCATTCGTTGCCACAACCAAGCGTCCGAACGGAACGCCCATCTGTTTGGCAATCCAAGCGGCCAGGACATTTCCGAAGTTACCCGTCGGAACGGTGACATCGACCGTCTCGTCATCGGTCTCGGTGATTTTTAAGTAGCTGTAAACGTAGTAGACCACCTGAGCAGCTACACGCGCCCAATTAATGGAATTTACCGTTCCGATATGGTACCGAGCTTTAAAGGCCGTATCCTTTCCGATCTCCTTGACAATGTCCTGGCAGTCGTCGAAAACTCCCTGAACGGCCAGATTGAAAATGTTTGCATCCGAAAGCGAATACATTTGAGCACGCTGGAAATCACTCATGCGTCCGTAAGGGCTTAACATAAATACGCGGATTCCCTTGCGCGAACGCATGGCATATTCGGCAGCTGACCCTGTATCACCCGACGTCGCCCCGAGGATATTGAGCGTTTTTCCCTGACGCGCCAATAGATATTCGAACAAAGCGCCGAGAAACTGCATCGCCATATCTTTAAACGCAAGAGTCGGGCCGTTGGAGAGTTCGGCAAGAAAAAGCCCGTTTTTCAATTTCCGGACCGGAACAATGGCGTTTGCGTCGGAACCGACTCTGACATTGCAATACGTTTGCGGCGTGTATGTCTCGTCTATCAAACGCTTTAAATCGTCTTGAGCAATATCATCGGCAAAATGCCTTAAGACCTCAAAAGCTACGTCGGCGTAGGACAAAGAGCGCATAGCTCGAAGCGTCTTCCGAGATAATTTCGGGTACTCTTGCGGCACAAACAATCCGCCGTCTCTCGAAAGCCCCTCGAGGACAATCTCAGAAAAAACCTTGGGCGATTCTAGTCCGCGCGTTGAAATGTATCGCATACCGTCTCCTACGAATCAAACACATACAATCCGACAGGGCTTACCCGAGTGCACGACTCGGATGCAATTTTTTTCAGAGCGGAATCAAAACGTCCGAAAGACGTCTTTTCCAGCAGGAAAATCACTTGATCTTCAAAAAGTCGTGAAAGCTCCACCCCGATAGAAAAACCTTCAAAGATCTCTTCGGCCTTCTTTTGATCGCATGCATCAAGTCGCACATAAAAGCGGCTTTCGGTATCTTCTCGCGAAACATAATCAATTAAGCTTCGTGCCTCAGGTTGAACTCCGGTCATCGGAACCCGCTCGCACGGCTCAACATCAAGCGTACGGGCAATATCGATAATATCGGCTACAACAGCCGATGCGGTCGGCCGCTCGCCGGCACCGCGTCCGCTGTAAAACGTCGGTCCGAGTCCGTCGGCTTGGATCTCAACAGCATTGACCACACCGTCAATGTGCGAAAAAAGACTTTCTTTTCGCACGAGTCTCGGGTGAACCCCCAATTCGATACCTTGTGTCGTGCGTTTGGCTTGACCGATGAGTTTGATGCGATACCCGAGCACATCAGCCGCCGAAATATCGCGCGCTTGCAGCGAGGCAATGCCTTGCGTATTCGCAGCCTCGTAGTTAAACGGCGTCCCGAAAGCAAGACCGGCCAAAATCGTCATCTTGTGCGCCGCGTCAATTCCCTCGATATCGAACGTCGGATCGGCTTCGGCATATCCGAGCTTTTGCGCTTGACTTAAGGCCTCGGAAAAAGAAACGCCCTTTTCACGCATCATCGTCAAAATAAAATTACTGGTTCCGTTGACAATTCCCGAAACCGATTCGATGCGATCGGCTGCCAAACCTTCGCGCAAAACCTTGATAATCGGAATGCCGCCGGCAACGGCCGCCTCGTAGGCAACCGTCACGCCGCGCTCCTGAGCCGCATGGAAAATTTCTTCGCCTTGCGTAGCAATCAGGTGCTTGTTGGCCGTCACAACGTGCTTACCGCGAGCAATGGCATCGAGAATCAAAGACCTCGCCGGTTCAATTCCCCCCATGACTTCAACGACAATATCAATTGTCGGATCATCGAGCAAAGCACGAAAATCCGTATAAATCGGCAATTTTCCGCCGGTCTTTTCCTGAGCCTTGGCAACATTGAGT
>DHJT01000058.1:33996-34275 GCA_002404465.1 Sutterella sp. UBA4713
TCCTGGCGACATTGAGTGTCACCGCACAAGCCGTTTCGATGCTGACACCGGCACGCGCCGTAATCTCCTGTACATTCTCATTTAAAACGGCATAGGTTCCGTAACCTACCGTTCCTAAGCCGGCCAATCCGACACGAACCTTCCTCATCGTTTTTCTCCTGCTGCAAACTTGAAAAACACAACGCGTTCATACTAAATTCAATTAGCCCGATCATAGGGGGGTAGTACGTCAATTTCAAGCCCCAGTATGAAAAGCACAAGGGTGCTTTCGTAGAAAAC
>DHJT01000058.1:34320-42128 GCA_002404465.1 Sutterella sp. UBA4713
TGCTTTCGTAGAAAACTCAAAGAATTTGTCCCTGACCCTCTTATAATGCCCCGAACGGAGACGCATAGGCTTTGTTGTCGTCTTACCTTACCGCACAACCGATCTTTTCAACAGCCTTAACGATTATGGCCTGCACCATTACAAGCATTCCCGGATTTGAACTGACTCGCTCCGAAGAACTTCTTCGCACCTTTGGGCCGAAACTGACGGACCTTCTATCACGACTGCTCGGACAAAGCGATGCCGACCGTTTCATGCACAGTCCTCGCGTTGTCGTCTGCGGAACACGAGAAGCCTTTCCCGATCCGGTACGTGAACTTTGCTTTGCTCAGCTTATCGCCCCCTATTGCCTGTACTACAAACCGGACGACATCCTTTATGTCGCGGCAAACGGCGTTGAAAAGCCCAATTTTTTCGCCGAACTTATTGCCGAAGCCGGGATCGTCCCGTATGACGGAGAGCGTGTTTTTGAAAAGGCTTACGCTAAGGCTTGGGAATTTTTGATCCGAAGGATCGACCTTCCGCGCTTTGTTGCTCAGGCGCACTTACGCGCGATATTAGATCCGCTTAATACCCGAGATCGACGCTACAGAGCGTTCGTTCATGCTCTTTCCTCTTTGGGAGAAAAAATATTTTCAGCCCGAAAAAGCTCCTCATTGCCCGAGCATAAACTTGTACAGATTGCCCTAGCCAATCTCTCATCCTTTATTCGGAGCGAACCGAGAGGCGCAGGAAAAAAACACAAGACACGCTCTGACCTCCTTGCCGGCTCATCACTTTCGGCCGTCGTGAGCGTCGCGCCGTTTCCTTTGCCTTCTCCGCAAGAGATTTTCGGCCCGGAAGCAGACAAAGCTCTCTCGAGCAAAAATTTTCGGGAATCCTTCACGGAAAAAAGGTTGCCGTGGACTCCCGGGCTCCCTCCGGCTTGGACGACAACTCCTGACGATACGTTTCCGATAGACGAGTCAAAGCATCACGATCTGCTTGCCGACTTTTCGTTACGCCCCTTCGCGCGCCTGCAATCTCGACTCTTTTATCCGGAAACAACAGGACCGATTAATGCCGTTCACACATTTTTTGCCGACTTTCCGCAAAACGAGAGGGAAGTCGGGGTCACCCTTCCGTACGTAACGAACACGATGTACACACTCGCGTGTATTACACACGTACAGGTTGATCCGAAGCTCAATTGGGCCGTCATCGAACTACTTCGTCTCCGACCTCAAAAAGCCGAACGACCGATCAGAGCCCTGAGCGCTACCTGGGGCATGCAGGCCAGTCGACTGAAAACCGGATTTTGCTACAGCGTGAGTCTTTCGTTTTGGGCAAACACCCTAAGTTTGCAGGTGCCTAAGCGCTTTATATACGGCACCTCGGACAAATTCCCGATTCTTACGGTTCCTGCCGTCTTCGATCGCAGGCTCGGCAAATGCACCTTTGCCGGCGTTGACTACATTGTCATGCGATGCTGCATTCGGGAGGACACCGTTTCGGTTGTCATTCCGAAATCGGCACTTCCGAAAGGCCGCATCAAAAAGGGTCAGACCGTAGCACTGACGGGCTTTTACACGGTCGGAGAACTAGGAGAAACCTCCTTTGATTCGAACGTCCTTGAAGCCTTGCAACTCGACGACAATGCATTTCGAGCGAATCGGGCTATTGCACGCTTTCCCTTTTCCAACCGCGGAATCGGTCTTTTTCATCAAGCCATGGTCATGTGTTCGCGCTCGGAGAAACTTCGTAAAGCACGGCTGCGACTTATGTACGACGCAGTCGCTTGTGACTACATGCCGGCTTGCGGACGCTTAGGAATTTCGGTGTTTGGTGCCAGCAAAGGAAATGTAGCAACGGAATCTTACGCCGCACAACTACTTGGCAAAGCCGCCGTTCACAGTTATGTTCCGGCCCTACGGTTTCTCGCGCTCAGTCCGACAACCCAAAATTTCGTCGCCGAAGACATTCGACTTTCCCTTGCCGAGCTTCTTGCCAAGCATTTTAATGACAGTGATGCGCAACTGACGGTTTACAAACACCTGCAAAACAAAACGGAAAAATCCGACGAACGCAATCTGGCATGGTTAGTTCAAAGTGCTGCAGGGGGTAACATGCAGGCCCTTTATGACTTAGCTCGTGCGCATGCCTTGGGCATCGGAGCGACAAAAAATCCGGACCTGGCACGCGGGCTGATTCTTTCAGCCTTAACTCGCGGAGAAGAATGCACAAAATACTGGGCAGCCGGTCTGGCCTGTCTGCATGAACGTTTTTTCACCCTTTCAACGCAAGAAAAAGAAACGGCATTCAAAAGTTTCGCACGAAGCGGGCTGCCGGCCAATATCCTTTTGCTCGGGCTTTTCTATCAGTACGGGCAAACCGGCAATCCCCAATCGTCGCTCATTGCGTTTTGCTTGTACAACTGGGTTGAGCTTACCCTTCACAGTGAAGAGGCTGTCCATCTTCGGCAATCCGTTCAATCGAACCTGACACCGGAACAATACGAACAATTGCCTTTCTTTGACGTCTGGGAAACCTTAAACATCCCGCGCCCGCCCGAAAATTTCCCGATCAGTATGCTCACGGCCCCGCTCGAACCCGGGCCGATTAATCTGCATCCGTTCTTTTTAGAGCAAATCGACACAACACTGCGAACGGCTCCCGGAACCGAACCAAGCGACCGCCTGATGCGCCAACTGGCCTTTATGGCGGAAAACTCCCGCCCTGTTCGTCTGGGGTTACTACGTGACAATCCGCGTCCGGACAATAATCCCGTTCGTCTGACCGCCCACGGCGCTCAGGCTGACTGCACGACATTTGATCGGTCTTTGTTACTTGTGACAGCCCTACGAAGCCATCAAGGGCAATCTTGGGACGTTGCAGGTGTTTACCCGATTTTTCAAGACGGCACGCACGTCTCCGTTTATCTTCACGGAGCCGCACAAACCGAACCGGGGGTATGCGCTCTTTTAGGCCTCTCCCCGTTTTCCGATACACACGGACCGACGTCTTCTTTGCTTGTCTTCGATCCCCTGTGGCCGGATCAACACAGTCTGTATCGCACGAACGAACGCTACAAAACCGTTTTGTACGGACTCACGGATCAAGTGCGTCCTTGCGATTCGGACTTTTTCGACATGATTCCTCCGGAAGTTATCCAGCAACTGAAAGAAAAGCACACCGATGTTCGTCTTGCTGAAAATCTTGTCGGATTTTCGCCGGCTGACGTAACCAATGCGCTGTACAAAATCATGACGACCATTCGTGCCGTTGATCTAGACTACACGCAAGTGTTTTCCATTCCCTATGCGAGGATCCAAGTCGATTCTTTCCTCGCCAAAGACTTTTCAACCGATCCGTTCGTGCTCTATGTCCCGAAAGCGCAATTCTCGGAAACGGGATTGAAAGTCGGCGACAGAATACAGGCCGTTTTTGAGTTGACCGCATGCATTGACGGTATTGAGAAAAAAACGAAGGTGACTTTGAATTGAACCCTTGTTTTTCTCTCGGACTCCTCGTTTTTTCCGGATTTTTTGCCGGCAGTTCGGCTTGCGCCTTGGAAAGTCGTCTTCCGTACGCTGCGGGTCTTCCCGAGCCGGATGAGCAAAGCGTCCAGACTCTGGCCTATATTCAAGCCTCTCATGTCGGATCGACACTTTTACAACGAATTGAGAGCGATAGTTTTGCGCTTGAACTCAATAACCGGGAAAAGAGAATTGCCGCTTTAGCAGGAGCATCCGACCGTGTTTTACCGGACTTTCAGCACCTTCTTGTCACCGAGGGATTCGATGCCTTCAACATTTTAAGCAGCAGTCCGACACCGCGTTTTAAGACGCGGCTTAAGCATTCGGTCTGCGTCGTCCTACAAACGAAGAAAAAACAACCGAAGTTACGGCGACCGATCCTCGTGAGCTTTCGGCTTTCGGACACAAAAACAACGGCATCTGCGTTCGGACTTGCCAAACTTTTCGAAGACTTTCAGATTGAAGCCGAAACACCTATTTGGATCTGCGCCCGATCCGACAATCCGACGGCAACCGAGGAATTAGCCGGCAAAAAACGCTTTTCAGCACACATTCTTTTAAACGGGACATCGCCGAACGCTTTCATTAACTATCTTGGCCGGGAAACAACACGATTGTTGTTTCGAGAAAGGGCATGGGATTGGATTCGAGAAGACGCCAACACGGCTCGCAATGCTGCAGAACAGGTCTTGCAAACACTTTCCCAGGTCAAAAGCCGTTGGGATACCGACAAGAGTTCTCCTTGGACTAGAACCGATTTCAGTCCGATTCAGTGTAAAAAGTCTTTTATCTCTTCCGTACGCAACACCTGTTGGTTTGATGTAACCGTCACATCGCGTAGTCAAGTGGCCCTTTCGGAAAGAAGCCAGATGTTGCTTCGTCTGGCGCTTAACGAAACGCAAAAAATCAACCGGCGTCTTGCCTCACCGAAAAAGAAACCTGCCGTCACACTTTCGCTGCCGAAAAATAATCACGTGAAGCCGATAGCGGGCAACCCTGAAAAACTTTCGGTCCTGTCCGCTTGGCGCGCTGCCCTGACTGAGGAAAAAGGAAAACACGCTTTTCTCAGCAGTCGCTTCACGGAACCGCAAGTCGTCGGAAACAAGGCGCAGGCCATTCCGCTGCTGACACTTTCGGCCATCGGAAGCACGAAAGACGCCACGACTCACAATCTGTCTGTCTTGGCCAAGACATTGCTCCTTGTTTCCGAAACCAAATTGCAATAGCCCGCATCTTGTTGACCGGGGCAACCGTTTGAGTTCGGTCTCCTTCCGACTCGCCCGAGAGACTGCAGTCATGCTACGCAGGCATCAAAAACCCCTTGAAGCAAAGCCCCAAGGGGATAAAAGCTTTGTGCCTTACCTCGCGTAAAACACATTAAATCGTCATTTATGCTTTATTGGGAACGAGCTTGTCAACGCCGCCCATATAAGGTCTCAGAACTTCGGGAACCGTCACCGATCCGTCGGCGTTCTGGTAATTTTCCAGCACGGCAACGAGTGTGCGGCCGACCGCCAGTCCCGACCCGTTAAGTGTATGCACGTAGTGGGGTTTGCCGTCCACGCCTTTGTAACGCGTTCCCATACGACGAGCCTGGAAGGCTTCGCAATTGGAGCACGAGCTGATTTCACGATACGTATTCTGTCCGGGCAACCAAACTTCCAGGTCATAGGTTTTTGCCGAACTAAATCCCATATCCCCCGTACAGAGCAACACCACGCGATACGGAAGCCCCAGTTTTTGCAGGATCACTTCCGCGTTGTGTGTCAGTTCCTCCAGGTGTGCGTAACTATCGGTATCACGCGTAATGCGCACCATTTCGACCTTGTCGAATTGGTGTTGGCGAATCATGCCGCGCGTATCTCGCCCGTAGGCACCCGCTTCAGACCGAAAACACGGCGTGTGTGCGGTGACCTTAATGGGCAAATCCGCTTCCTTGAGCATCAAACCCGAAACCTGATTGGTCAGCGTCACTTCCGCCGTCGGAATCAGATACAGAAGATCGCCCTTGCCTTGCTGTCCGCCTTTCTTCGCAGCAAACAAATCTTCTTCGAACTTAGGCAGTTGGCCCGTGCCGCGCATTGTGTCGGCCGTTACGATATAAGGCGTATAGCACTCGGTGTATCCGTGTAGTTGCGTGTGCGTATCGAGCATGAATTGCGCAATTGCCCGATGCAGATGCGCAACCTGGCCTTTCATAAAGCAAAACCGGGCGCCGGACAATTTCGCCGCCACGTCAAAATCCATACCGAGAGGTGCACCGACATCCACGTGATCTTTAATCGGAAAATCAAACTTACGCGGTTCACCCCACCGACGTTGCTCCACATTGTCACGCTCATCGCGACCGACGGGAACCGACGGATCCGGCAAATTCGGAATGCGCATCAAAAGATCGGTCAAGCGAGCCCGAACGTCAGCAAGTTCATTTTCTAAATCAGCCAACTCACCGGGAATAGCCGCCGCTTTTTTCATCAGCTCGGTTGCATCTTGACCGGCCTTTTTTGCTTGTCCGATTTGTTTAGACAAACTGTTACGCTCGGCCTGAAGCACTTCGGTCTTTGTTTGAACGGCCTTACGTTCTTCTTCCAATGCGTTAAATTCCTTTTCCGGGAAAGCGAAAGGACGCGTCGCAAGACGAGCAATTACCTCAGGTAAATTCTTGCGAAGAAGATTAATATCGAGCATGCGTTAGTTCTCCAAATCATGGCGTTAGACTTTTTCCTCTAAGAAAAAGTCCCGCGCGCAAAGTTAAGTCCCGCTATTTTCGCCTCTTTATTCAGTAACTGCAAATTTCAGCAAGAGCATTAATGCCGCGCCTTACCGAGACGTCGCGCCTGCTCATCCAAGGCTCGCAATCTTTGCATTTTTTCTGCAATCTTAATTTCCAAACCTCGATCGGTCGGCTCGTACCAATGCATCGATTCGATGCCTTCGGGAAGATACGTCTCCCCGGCCGCATACGCATTTTCTTCATCATGCGCATAGCGGTATCCGGCATGGTATCCGAGTTCCTTCATCAATTTAGTCGGCGCATTTCTCAAATGCATCGGCACAGGACGGGTTCCGTCTTCTTTGACAAAGGAGCGAACAGAATTAAAAGCCGTATACACGGAATTGCTCTTGGGAGCAACAGCGAGATAAACAACGGCCTGAGCAATGGCAAGCTCGCCTTCCGGACTTCCGAGCCGCTCATACACATCGGCCGCATTTAACGCAAGTTCCGTTGCTCTCGGATCGGCAAGTGAAATGTCTTCGATGGCCATTCGAATTACGCGCCGTGCGATGTAACGCGGATCACACCCTCCGTCAAACATACGAACGAGCCAATACAGTGCCGCATCGGGGTTTGACCCACGAACGCTCTTATGGAGAGCACTGATCTGATCATAAAAATTTTCGCCGCCTTTATCAAAGCGTCGTAATGTTGCCGGAAGTGCTTTGCGCAGAAAATCAACAGTCAGAACCTTTACGGAACGGTCACGCGCCATGCCGCTTGCAACGTCCAAAGCGTTCAAAAGACGCCTTGCATCGCCGTCGGCCAAGTCAATCAGTATGTCACGTGCTTTATCATCAACCGTCACAAAAGTCACTTGTGTCTTTAACGCACGATCAAGAAGTTCGGAAAGGTCTTCACGAGTCAAACTTTCGAGAACATAAACGGCAGCCCGACTTAAGAGTGCGGAATTAACTTCAAAGGACGGATTCTCCGTTGTGGCGCCGACAAAAATAAAAAGACCGCTTTCAACATGCGGCAAGAAAGCATCTTGCTGACTTTTGTTAAAGCGGTGTACTTCGTCGACAAATACGAGCGTCGGCTTTCCGGTACGAGACATATGAAGCTTCGCGGCTTCGACGGCGGCGCGAATTTCCTTCACGCCGCTTAAAACAGCAGAAATCGCAATGTACGGCAAGCCGAACGCATCGGCCATAAGACGCGCTAGAGTTGTCTTGCCGACACCGGGCGGTCCCCACAAAATCATTGAATGCGGACGCTTCGTATCGAAAGCCACACGCAGGGGTTGGCCGGGACCGATGAGTTTTTTTTGACCGACAACCTCATCAATCGTTTTAGGACGCATGCGATCGGCCAAGGGACGTAACGCGTCATCGCAAGTAGGATCCGAATCGACCGACGAAACTGCGACATCATTCATGGGATTATCATCGTTATCGAATAAGTCTTGAGTCATACTCAAAAACCGCCCAAGGAAAATAAAGAATTGCAAAGCCCGAATTCTAACAATCCGAGAAAAGATTTCAGAGGCTGAAAAACGAAACCCCCGTTATCGG
>DHJT01000058.1:42284-42624 GCA_002404465.1 Sutterella sp. UBA4713
TTCGGAATGGGAAGGAGTGGTACAACCCCGGTATGGCCGCCAGGCAAAGGCTTGTGTCCGTAAGACGTTGTGTCTTACAAACAAATTCTTTGCGAATAAAAGTAAAGTCTTACGGGATGCATGTCTTGCATTCTCGCGTATCAAATCCTTGATTCCTTGAACTCATCAAGCAACATGGTTATAGGATCAAGTCTCACGAGCAATTAGTATCGATTAGCTCAACGCCTCACAGCGCTTACACATTCGACCTATCAACGTCCTGGTCTCGAACGACTCTTTTGGGAGGTCAAGCCTCCGGGAAGACTTATCTTCAGGCAAGTTTCCCGCTTAGATGCTTTCA
>DHJT01000085.1:0-4797 GCA_002404465.1 Sutterella sp. UBA4713
GCCGGAAAACTACTATCACGGGTTCCTTACTGCGATGCTGGCCTGCGCAGGTAGCACCATCGAAAACTTTCATTTCAATCGGGAATCGGGTAACGGTTTTGCCGATTTAGTCTTTACCTCGCCGGATCAAGACGTCGGCGTTGTTGTCGAAATTAAACGCTGCAACAAAGATCAGGAAATGATGACCTCGGCACAAAAGGCTCTCGCACAAATCAAGACGCAAAACTACGTTCAAGAGCTCATGAATTACGATTGTCGACAATTGTGGGGATTCGGCATTGCCTTTTACGGAAAAGCCTGCGTTATTACCGTGACGGAACTTGCGAAAAGCACTTGAGAAAGGAGCTTTCGGCGAATGGCCGAAAGCAAGGCAGAATCTGCCTACTCAAAGAATCAAAAGCAACGTTGCCCCGACAGGGAAAACGGCCAGAGCCGAGTCGAGTCTGTCGTAAAAGCCGCCGTGTCCCGGAAGAAGCCGCCCGGAGTCTTTCACACCGGCGATGCGTTTTAATTCGGACTCAAACAGGTCTCCTGCAATCGAAACACTCACGAGGAGAAACACGACGAGGAATCCTGCCACAGGACCGATTTGCGCAAAAATGCGGCTTGTCAGCACCATTTCATGGGGTAGATACATCCAGGCGGCAAGAGCGGCCAAAAAAACGCACACATAGGCTCCGAAAGCGCCTTCCCAACTTTTTTTCGGGCTGATTGCCGGTGCCATGCGGTGACGACCGAAAGCAATGCCGACGAAAAACGCAAAGATGTCGGCGACCCAAGCAATGGCAAATACAGAGAGCGTCAAAGGCCAACCGCCCGTACGTGTGAGCCAGACCAGGCTTAAAAACGCCGAGGCCACGAAAAGAAAAGCAAACACAATCGATTTGTTTCTGGCAACACGAAATCCTGTCATCCGTGCGTTAAAACACACGGCCACGATAGCGAGCCAAAAACAGGAAACAATTAAATTCAGAGCCAGGAAAACGAGTCCCTCCGGGTTAAACCCCGAAAGGCCGACCCAAATCATCGCGACGGCGGCAAGAAGCGAAAGGCCTCCGGAGACCGGCCAGGAAACCTTTTCAATCCGAAGCCACTCGAAAAGCGTGATTGAAAAAGCCACGCCGAGCGCAGCTAAGAAAACGTTTTCGGAAATCCACAAAGTTCCGACGACGATAGCCAAAAGCACCAAAGCCGTAGCGATACGTTGTGCCAACATGCCTAATTGCTCCTTACTCGATCGTTTTTTACTTGATCACCCGTTCGTCCGAAGCGTCGTTCGCGTCCGGCGTACCAAGTAAGAGCCTGCGTTAAGTCTTGTTCGGAAAAATCCGGCCAGAGAGTATCCGTAAACCAAAGTTCCGCATAGGCACTTTGCCAGAGAATAAAGTTCGAAATCCGCGATTCACCACCGGTCCGAATCATCAAGTCAACGGGACCGGATTCTGCCATGCAAAGGTTCTGTTCAATGGTCTTTGACGTCACGGATCCTCCGAGCAAGGCTGCTCGAGAGGCTGCCTGAGCAATATCCCAGCGGCCACTGTAGTTAGCGCAAACATTTAGGCGCATTTTTTCCGCGCCGAATGTCTTACTTTCCGCTTCCCGAATGGCTTCTTGTAACTCAGGTGAAAAAGCCGATACGTCTCCGACGACTTTAAGGCAGATGCCAGCATCCGCCAGGGGATCTGCTTCCTGACGAAGTCCCGTGACGAAATACCGCATCAGCGTCTGCACTTCGGCCTCCGGTCGACTCCAGTTTTCCGAAGAAAAGGCAAAAACGCTCAGATGAGTAATTCCGGCTTTGCGTGCAGCAGCAATTGTCGTTCGAAGTGCCTGCATGCCGCGCCTGTGTCCTTCCACACGCGGCAGAAAACGGGCCTTTGCCCAACGGCCGTTACCGTCCATGATCACAGCAACGTGATGAGGGATTTCCTGTGTTGTCATGCTGTAAAGAACGGGTTTCGCAGGTAGCCCCGCGAAACCCTTTTTTCTCGTAACTCGTTTTTAGTTTAAATCGTCATGACTTCTTTGACTTTTTCGTCAACGACACCGTCAATGGCCGCAATGTACTTGTCCGTCAGTGTCTGGATGTCTTTACCGGATTTCTTTTCCTCATCCTCACTGATTTCCTTGTCCTTTAAAAGGCGCTTAACGGCCTCATTGGCCTCGCGACGCAAATTACGAATCGCAACCTTGGCTTCCTCACCGTCTGCACGCACGACTTTGGTAATTTCCCGACGGCGCTCTTCGGTAAGGGGCGGGAGCGGAATACGAATCGTATCGCCGCTCGTTGCAGGATTTAATCCAAGATCACTTGTGAGAATCGCCTTCTCGATTACGGGAATCATCTTTCGATCCCAGGGCTGAATCGTAATCGTGCGGGCGTCGGACACGCCGAGGTTGCCGACCTGCGAGAGCGGTGTCGGAGACCCGTAGTAATCGACTGTAATGTTTTCCACCAAGCCGGTCGAGGCGCGGCCCGTGCGCAATTTTTTAAAGTGTTCTTCAAGCGTTTCAACCGAACGCTTCATTTTGTATTCCGTACTCTGCTGAATTTCGCTAATTGTTGCCATAGTAGTCTCCGTTGCGATTTATCCGACAGGATTTACCACAATCATACGTGAACGAGAGTTCCTTCGTCTTGTCCGAGAATGACGCGCTTTAAGGCGCCGCGCTTTTTAATCGAAAAAACCTTCAAGGGCATCCCCTGATCGCGACACAAGGCAAAGGCCGTTGAATCCATGACTTTTAGGTGTTTGACCATGGCTTCGTCAAAGGTAATTTCCTTGTAAAGCGTGGCTTGCGGATTCTTTTTCGGGTCATCGGTGTAGATGCCGTCGACGTTCGTTGCTTTTAAAACAATCTCGGCTCCGATTTCCGCAGCACGCAGTGCTGCCGTCGTATCGGTAGTAAAGAAAGGATTGCCGGTACCGGCTCCGAAAATCACAACACGCCCTTTATTTAGGTGGCTTAAGGCCTTGCCGCGGATATACGGTTCGGCAACCTGATCCATCTTAATGGCGCTTTGAACGCGTGCATCCACACCGGTATTGCGAAATGCATCCTGAAGCGCCATGGCGTTCATCATCGTCGCGAGCATGCCCATGTAGTCGCCCGTGGCACGGTCCATACCGGTCGAACCGAGCGCAACACCGCGGAAAATATTGCCGCCGCCGACCACGATGCCCATCTCGACACCCAAGTCAATGACTTCCCGAATATCCGCAACGATTTGCGACAACGTCTCTTTGTTGATACCGAATGCATCGGCCCCCATCAGAGATTCTCCGGAAAGTTTTAATAGCACGCGCTTGAATTGAGGTTTGAGCCCTTCTGACATATCGTTTCTCCCGGTCCCGTGTCATCCATCTCGAAGATATCGGACACGCTTGTTGTTCTCGGGCGGGATTGTAAAGAAAAACGAATCGGCTTTGAACGATGCAACGCAAAAAAGAAGCGAAAAACAAACCCGGTGTTTGTTGTTCCCGAAAACAATTTGCGGCAGCTCCCGCCTTCGGAGAGTTGCCGCAAAAAAATCGAGCAATCGAAGTCTTACGCTTTGGCAGCAGCCTGCTGAGCCGCAACTTCCGCCGCAAAGTCTTCGTTACGCTTGGCAAGGCCTTCGCCGACCACATACAGCGTAAAGGCGCCGACCTGGGCTCCCTTGCTCTTTAAAAGCTGACCGACTGAAATCTTGTCATCTTTAACGAAGGGTTGATTCAAAAGCGTCACTTCCTTTAAGAACTTCTGCACCGACCCATCGGCGATACGCTCGAGAATCGCTTCGGGCTTTCCGGCCTCGCGGGCCTTTTCAAGAGCCACGCGACGCTCTGCTTCAATGAGTGCCGGATCGATGCCATCCTTATCCAAGGCCTTGGGCTTGGAAGCGGCAATGTGCATCGCAACGTCGTGAGCGACTTCATCATCCCCGCCGATGACGTCAACGAGAACACCGATCTTAGAGCCGCCGTGCACGTAGTTGTGAAGCTTACCCTTAGCCTGCATGCGCACGAAGCGACGGAAGGACATGTTTTCACCGATCTTGCCGACAAGATCCTTGCGAACCTGTTCCAAGGGCTTGCCGTTCAAATCCAGTTCGAGCAAAGCTGCGACGTCGGCCGGGGCCTTTTCGGCAACCAAGCGAGCGGCGTCCTTGGCCATTTGCTGGAATTCCGGGTTCTTGGCAACGAAGTCCGTTTCCGAATTGAGCTCCAGGATGGCACCGGTTTTGGCATCGTCGCTGATATAAATGGCGACAATCCCTTCAGCCGTAATACGAGAGGCAGCCTTGTTAGCCTTGTTGCCGAGCTTGACACGCAAAATTTCTTCGGCCTTAGCAGCATCGCCTTGGGCTTCGGTCAACGCCTTCTTGCACTCCATCATGGGCGCATCGGTCTTCTCACGCAAGGCTTTGACCATTGCGGCGGTAATAACAGCCATAACTTACTCCTAGTGTGTCCCGAAGTCACCTTGCGACTTCGGGAGATCAATCAAATGCCCGAAACGTTATCGGGCGCAAATGTGACTTTATTGAGCGGGAGTCTGAGCCGTCTCTTCGACGAACTCTTCAGCCGCTTTGTCGCCCGTGGCGGCGTCTTCCTTGCCGGCCAAAACGGCGTCGGCAATTCCGCTCGCGTAGATGGCAACGGCCTTACCGGAGTCATCGTTACCCGGGATAACGTAATCAACACCGTCCGGGCTATTGTTCGTATCGACAACGGCAATAACCGGGATGCCGAGCTTGTTGGCTTCGGCAACCGCAATCTTGTGATAGCCGACGTCAATGACAAAGAGCGCATC
>DHJT01000085.1:4896-5229 GCA_002404465.1 Sutterella sp. UBA4713
TCTTTTTTGCTCATCTTCTCAAGACCGCCTTCGGCAACGACCTGCTCCATTTCCTTTAAGTGCTTGATCGTCTGCTTGACGGTCTTAAAGTTCGTGAGCGTGCCGCCGAGCCAGCGCTGGTCAACCCAGCAACAGCCGGCGCGCTGCGCCTGTTCGGCGATGATTTCGCGACCACCGCGTTTGGCATCGACGAAAAGGACCTTGCCGCCGCGGGCCGTGAGTTCGCGCACGAACTTTTGAGCCTGTTCGAATTTCTCGACGGTCTTTTCCAGATTAATGATGTGAATCTTGTTACGAGCACCGAAGATGTACTGAGCCATCTTGGGGTTCCAG
>DHJT01000049.1:0-12540 GCA_002404465.1 Sutterella sp. UBA4713
CAACAGTAATACGTGCCATGTGAGTGTTTAGTTTGAATTCGGAAGGAGGAAATTTTATAGCAAAAATCAAAAAAAATTCACAGCATTCCGATAAAAGAAACTGTAGGAAAGTCGTGTAGCAGGTCGGGCAACGATTCCGACGTATCTCACAATCCGAACGAGGCAAAAAGGGCACTTTTCGCCGCTTTTTGCGCGCTAAACGTCAGACGCGAGGCTTTGACAATCGTATGGAGTTCCTCACAGGCTTTTTCAAAATCGTCATTAATGACAATGTAGTCAAAGTGCGGCGCTTGACTGATTTCAAGAGCTGCGCCGGACAGACGCCTGGCAATGACATCGGGGGCATCGGTGGCGCGCCCCCGAAGGCGCTTTTCCAGAACGGGCATGGAAGGCGGAAGAATGAAAATCGCGGTCGCTTCCGGGAAAATCGTTTTAACTTGGCGGGCTCCCTGCCAATCGATTTCTAAAATGATTTCGGCCCCGGTATTGAGTGCTTCTTCAATCCAGAGGCGGCATGTCCCGTAGTAGTTACCGTGTACATGGGCCGTTTCTAAAAAGTCCCCGGCAACCTTCTTGCGGTTAAATTCCTCTAAGGTAATGAAGTTGTAATCGATGCCGTTGGTTTCGCCTGTGCGCGGGGCGCGCGTTGTGTAGGAAACAGACTTCTTTAGGCGGCTGTCTCTTGCCATTAAGGCTTTATTCAGGGAGCTTTTCCCGGCGCCCGACGGGGCCGAAACTATATAAAGATGTCCGCGGGGACCTTCAATTTCAGTAGCAGGCATAATTTTCAACAGAACACAAGGAGTCGACGGTAGGAAAATTTTGTGGGATTTCCCGGATCGGATTGCAAGGCATTTTCTCTTAAAAGAGATGCATGCTTTGCGCTAATATCTGAGTCCTCTTGAAGCGAGCAGTTTAGCAGAGCCGCCGTCGGTCATAGGACGAAAGCGTCAAGGGAAACGCCATTTTTTTGTTCCGGAGCGGGACTTTTCTTGCCCGGGGGATCGTAAGAGAGGGAGTTATGAACTACCACTTCCCTGTTGTTATCATCGATGAACATTACAACGCGCAAAATGCAAGCGGTCTTGGGATCCGCGGCCTGGCTCAAGCACTCGAAGCGCTCGGCTTGGAGGTAACGGCGGCGACGGCTTACTCGGACATGGCCAATATTGCGGCGCACGCCAGCCGAGCCTCGGCTTTTATCGTCGGCCTGGCGGATGCGGATTTCCCGAAAGCCGGAAAAGAAAACGACACAATCCGTGAACTTCGCGAGTTTGTATGCAAGGTTCGCATCTGCAGCCCTGATGTGCCGATTTTCCTTTACGGAGAAACAAAAAGTGCGGCGGCTGTTCCCAATGACGTCACGCGCGAATTGCACGGATTTATCCACATGTTCGAAGATACCCCCGAATTTGTGGCTCGCTACATTGCCAGGGAAGTGCGGGAATATTTGGAAAACCTTCCGCCCCCCTTTTTCAAAGCATTAACGCAGTATGCTGCCGGGTCGTCTTATTCTTGGCACTGTCCCGGGCACTCGGGCGGCGTGGCTTTTTTAAAGAGCCCGGTCGGTCAGATGTTCCACCAGTTTTTCGGGGAAAACATGCTTCGGGCCGATGTTTGTAACGCTGTCGAAGAACTCGGGCAACTTTTGGAACACACGGGGCCGGTTGCCAAGTCTGAAAAAAATGCTGCTCGCATTTTCGGGTGTGATCATTTGTTTTTCGTGACAAACGGAACATCGACTTCCAACAAAATTGTCTGGAACTATGCCGTGGCTCCTGGTGACGTTGTCGTGGTCGATCGCAATTGCCACAAATCGATTTTGCATGCGATAACGCTTACGGGGGCGATTCCTGTCTTTCTGATGCCCACGCGCAATCACTACGGAATCATCGGCCCGATTCCGAAAAAGGAGTTTTCCGTCAAAGAGATTGAAAAGAAGATTCGGGCCAATCCCCTGATCAAAGATAAGAGAACTCGCCCGAGAATTTTGACGCTGACGCAGTCAACGTACGACGGCATTGTCTATAACGACGAAGAAATCAAAAAGAGTCTGGACGGAAAAATCGATATCCTGCACTTTGATGAGGCGTGGCTCCCGCATGCAGTGTTTCATCCCTTTTATCGAAACATGCACGCAATTGATCCTACGAAACCTCGTACGAAAGAAAGCCTTGTATTTGCCACGCATTCGACTCATAAACTTTTGGCCGGTATTTCGCAGGCCAGTCAAATCTGCGCAGAAAACTCAGAGGCGAGAAAGCTTGACCTTGCCAGTTTCAATGAAGCTTTTCTTATGCACACGTCTACCTCGCCCCAGTATGCGATTATCGCCAGTTGTGACGTGGCTGCCGCGATGATGGAGGGGCGAGCCGGGCAGGCGCTTGTCGACGAGTCGCTTCAGGAAGCAATGGACTTTCGGCGGGCTATGCGAGAGGTTGCCCGAGATTACAAAGATTGGTGGTTTGACGTATGGGGCCCGAAAAAGTTGCCGCGTACGGGAATCGGTTCGCAAAAGGACTGGATGCTCGATTCGGGGGAAGCCTGGCACGGGTTCGGAGACGTGGCGCCCGGTTTTAACATGCTCGATCCGATTAAGGCGACGGTTGTTACGCCGGGTTTGGATTTGTCCGGTCGCTTTGCTCGGACGGGTATTCCGGCGGCCGTTGTCACCAAGTACCTTTCCGAGCACGGCATTATCGTGGAAAAGACGGGACTGTATTCGTTTTTCATTATGTTCACGATCGGCATTACCAAGAGCCGTTGGAATACGATGGTAACCGAGTTGCAACAATTTAAAGATGCTTATGATGCGAATGCTCCCTTGTGGCGTGTGATGCCTAAATTTATTGCTGCCTTCCCGATGTATGAAAACAAGGGACTCAAGGATCTTTGCCAGGCGGTACACGAGGCGTATCGAGCAGCCGATGTGGCGTGCCTGACAACCGAGATGTACATCTCGCAGATGCACCCGGCCATGACACCGACGGATGCTTATGCCTGTCTTGTGCACAAAAAGACCGAACGTGTGAAGATCGACTATCTGGAAGGGCGCATTTCGGCCGTTCTTCTAACGCCGTATCCGCCGGGAATTCCGCTTTTGGTTCCCGGCGAGCGCGTCAATCGCCGCATCGTGCAGTACCTTAAGTTTGCACGGGACTTTACGGCGAAGTTCCCCGGATTTGAAACTGACGTACACGGTCTTGTAAAAGAAAAGGATTCGGACGGCATGACGGAATATTTCCTCGATTGCGTCAAGGAGAATTGAAAATGGCATTGAATATGGTGTATTTCCCGATTCGGTCGGTGACCGTCCTGACAATGAAGTCGGCTCCGAAGTTTTTGGCGCGTCTTATAACAAGCGATGCGACAAAGCTTGTTCCCGGGCAAGTTGTGCGGACGGCCCTTTTAAATGCCACCGGGGGCCTTTTAGGTACCGTTCTTCTGACGCGTGAAAATCCGAAAACGTACAAACTCTATCTAACAGAAGAAAATGCCGATGCGCTTGAGGCGTGGATTCGTCAAGTCTCCCGAGCGTTTGATGCGCAAGTCATTTCGGAAAAAGTGCCGATGATGCCGTATTTGGGCGATTTTGCCGGTCAGGCGCCTTCGCGCGGACATTTTGAAAAAAAGACACATGTCACACTGATTAATCGCGGATGGATTTCGTATGCCGTGGGACCCGAGGACGCTTTAAAGTCGCTTATCAAGCAACTGACGGATGCCGGAGTCGAGCAGGGGCCGATTGAGACTATTGAGGCGCTTCGCGTGATGGCGCGGGAGCCGGCCCCCGATCTTGAGTACGACGAGACGACAAGCCCCTTGGAGGCAGGCCTTGAAGACGCCTTGGATTTTTCCGATCCGGACCGTATCTTTATCGGAAGGGCATTAACGCAAGCGCGTTTTGAAGCTAAAGACTACGAACGGCTGAATTTGGTGGCGTTTAACGTTCCTTTTGATCCGGCTACTTTAACGGAAATGCCGCTTGTTGTGGTCGGAGAGCTCGGTTATCAGCCGACCTCTCTCGTGCGTATCCCGGAGATGAATCTGACGGCCGCGCTCGTGCGCTTGCCCTCAAGTGTCCAAATCGGAGCATCGTTAGAGGCATTGGTTAAAACCGAACCGCCGACTAATGCCAAGTCCGTCTTGGTTGTTTCGCCACAAGCGTGATTTGCCCGGCTCTCGCGCTTACCTGGAGAGCTGTCGAATTTTTCCTACTGAGAGGATTATTTTCAAACTCTTGGTCTGAGGCCGTGTTTTGATGCTCTTTTTAGGCGGTTGTTTTCTTTTCGTTAAAATGCCGTTGCTTTAGGTAGGCAGGTTTTCCCTGCCGCTTTCAATTTCGCCACCGGATGAAAACCGTGAACGCAAAGACACTGTATGTTCGCAGCTTCGGCTGCCAAATGAATGACTATGACACAAGTCGCATCGCCGACTTGCTAATCGATCGATACGGCCTAAGTCGGGTTACAACCCCGCAAGAGGCTGATATCGTCGTGATGGTCACCTGCTCGATTCGAGCCAAAGCCCACGAAAAAACGTTTTCCGACTTGGGACGCCTCAGGGAGATGAAAAAGCAACGCCCCGGGATGCTTATTGCCGTCGGCGGCTGCGTGGCCAGTTTGGAAGGTGCCGGAATTCTCACACGTGCGCCGTGGGTTGACGTGGTTTTCGGACCCCAGACGCTGCATCGCCTCCCGGATTTGCTTGAAGAGCGCCTTAAAACCGGCAAACCTCAGGTCGATACCTCGTTTCCAGAGATTGAAAAGTTTGACTGCTTGCCCAAACCGCGTGTGGAAGGCGCAACGGCGTTTTGCTCGATTATGGAAGGGTGCAGTCATTTTTGCTCATATTGCATTGTTCCGTATACACGCGGTGCGGAAATCAGTCGTCCCGTCATGGACGTTTTGGTCGAGTGCGCGCAACTGGCCGATCAAGGCGTCAAAGAAATTACCCTTCTCGGACAAAATGTCAACGGATACCGCGGCAGATCCCCTGACGGCACGTCGGTCGATTTCGCACTCCTTTTGGACTACGTGGCGGAAATTGAGGGCATTGAGCGTATCCGCTTTATGACAAGTCACCCGACGGAGTTTTCCGACCGACTCATCGAAGCTTTCGGGACAATTCCGAAGCTTGCAAACCATGTACACCTACCGGCACAAAGCGGATCGAACAAGATTCTTGCGGCCATGAAGCGCGGCTATTCACGTGAGGAATATTTAGATCGCGTGGAAAAGCTTCGGGCCGTGCGTCCGGGAATTTCAATTTCTACAGACATCATCGTCGGATTTCCCGGCGAGACCGAAGAGGATTTCCTGGAGTCCATGGCGCTTGTAAAAGAAGCGAACTTTGATGCGAGTTTCTCATTTGTGTACTCCAAGCGTCCGGGAACTCCGGCCGCCCGTCTTGAGGACACAACGCCGCAAGCGGTCAAATTAGCGCGTCTGCAAGAATTGCAGGCGCTAATCGATGAACAGGCCAAAGCCGTTTCTGAGTCGATGGTCGGGAAAATCGAGCGATGCCTTGTCGTCAGCCCGGCTCGTCGCGGTCAAGGGCTTTTAAGTGCACGGACGGACAATAACCGTATTGTGAATTTTCCGGGGGATGCGTCCCTAATTAACACGATGATCGATGTCCGCATTACCGCCGTCAATGCCCATACGCTCGGAGGCGAACGTGTCTGAGAAACATAAAGAAGAGTCTCTTTTTTTTACCTTTGATGCTACGGCAGGTGAAACGGCGCAACTTGTCGGTCCCTTGGAAGAAAACTTAAGGCGCATTGAAGCGGCTTTTCAAATCAAAATTCACCGCCGCGGGACACGCTTTACTTTAACGGGGGCCAAGGCGGCCGGTGCGCTTCGCGTTCTGGAGCTGTGTGCCGGAAGGATTTTGTCCGGCGATCCGATAACCGGAGAGGATGTGGATTTGGCCTGTATCGGAGAAGCTTCGCAAGGCAATGACGGAGACGTTTCCGACGCCGTGTGCCTTAAAACGCGTAAGGCAGGACTTAAGCCGAGAACGCCTCATCAGCGTGCGTATTTAAAGGCACTGCTGACAACGGATATTACGTTCGGTATCGGTCCGGCAGGGACCGGAAAAACATACCTGGCTGTTGCGGCGGCTGTCGATGCTTATGAGCGCAATGTCGTCGAGCGTATTGTTTTGACACGTCCGGCGGTTGAGGCCGGAGAGCGTTTGGGTTTTCTGCCCGGAGACTTGGCGCAAAAGGTTGACCCGTATTTGCGACCTCTTTATGACGCGCTCTATGACCTGCTTGGCTTTGAGCGTACGCAGCGCCTCATTGAAAAGCAAATTATCGAAATTGCACCGCTTGCGTACATGCGAGGGCGGACCTTAAACAATGCCTTCGTGATCCTCGATGAGGCGCAAAATACGACGCGTGAGCAAATGAAGATGTTTTTAACGCGTATCGGATTCGGGACGCATGCAGTCGTCAACGGCGACGTAACGCAAGTGGATCTTCCGCACGGCGCGAAAAGCGGACTTGCCGATGCCGCAAGTATTCTCAAAGACGTTGTCGGCATTTCATTCGTTCGATTCGACGCAACCGACATTGTGCGTCATCCGCTTGTCGGTGCCATTGTTCGTGCCTATGACGCGACTAAAAAGGCGAAGGAGTAAATGCTCGTGGCGGGAAAAAAACTGACGATTGTCTTTGAGAGGGCAGACAAAGAGGGCGGTAAATTTAAGCGCCTTCCGACGCGTCGCGAGATGATAGCTTGGATTCGTGCGGCCATTGAACGCTCCGCCGTGTTGACCGTGCGTTTTGTCGGAGAGGCCGAAGGGCAAGACCTTAATGCGCGGTACCGAAAAAAAGATGCGCCGACGAACGTTTTAACATTTGATTATGCGCATAAACCGGTTGCTCAGGCCGATATTGTGATTTGCACGCCTGTTCTCGCGAAAGAAGCGGCTTGTCAGGGGAAAAGTTTTCGCGAACACTTAGCCCACCTGATTGTCCACGGAGTTCTGCACGCGATGGGCTACGACCACGAGACCGATGAGGAGGCCGAAAAGATGGAGGCCCTTGAGACGCGCATTATGAAAAAACTCGGATTTGCCAACCCGTATTCGGATCGGGCTCGGGCCCATTAACGAAAATACGCCATGCGCTGTTACCTTCGATTGAAAGCCGTTATAAGACACGTAAGTTTCCTTGTACTCGGAGCGGTTGCTTCCCTCGGGTTTAGCTTTCCGGGGGCGTATTTTTGGACGGCTGCGGCTTTTGTCGGGTTCATTGTTCTTTTAGGCCGGGAAAAAAATCCGCGAAGCGGTGCTTTCGATGCCTTTTTATTCGGGCTCGGATATTTTTCATCCGGACTTGTGTGGATCTTTCATTCGGTTTATGTGTACGGCAATGCTCCGTGGTTTTTTGCGGCGTTAGCCGTTTTGGCATTGGCTGCTCTGTTGTCGCTTTTTCCTGCCTGTGTGGGATTTTTGATTGTCAAAATTCGCATTCCGGCGGCTCTTAAGACCTCACTTTTGATCCCGCTTCTTTGGACGGGGACGGAATTTTTACGCGGTGAGTGGATCGGCGGTTTCGGGTGGCTTTCAGTCGGATATGCGTTTACCGACAATATGCTCGCAAGTTGGGCTCCGATTGTCGGTGTGTACGGAGTCTCGTTGATTGTCCTTATTGTTTTAGGGAGTGCTTGCGGCGTTCTGATGCAAAAAGAGCGGTTGCCGAATCGGCTTTTTTCCGGTTTGCTTTGTGTGATAGGCGTCCTCGGGGCTTATGCTCTGCAAGATGTAACCTGGTCAAAGTCGACCTCTCGTCTTGAGGTCAGACTTGTGCAACCGGATATCCCCGTGACAACGCGTGCGACCTACGAAACGCAGAGAAAAGCACTTGCGCGTGTCGAGGCTATGAGCCTTGCGCATCCGATAGGCCGTCCTCTTGACCTGATTCTTTGGCCCGAAAGTGTGTATGCTTTTTTGCCGGCTTCACTGCCGAATTCCTGGAAAGAACTTCCGCAAAA
This sequence comes from Sutterella sp. UBA4713, assembly GCA_002404465.1. GTDB lineage: Bacteria > Pseudomonadota > Gammaproteobacteria > Burkholderiales > Burkholderiaceae_F > Duodenibacillus. The sequence continues at coordinate 8,004 of DHJT01000049.1, forward strand.
GGTGGCACAAAAACAAGATGCCAGCGTTTTGTTTAATGCGTTTTCGATGACCAAAGAGCGCTCGGTTTCCAATAGTTTGTATTTAGCAACGCCTGAAGGAACTTCGTTAATTTATTCCAAGCGTCGTCTTGTGCCCTTCGGAGAATTTGTCCCGTACGGCTTTCGTTGGCTGGTCGATGCACTTGCCGTCCCGATGGCAGATCAAGTTCCCGGGGCGAGGCCGACCTCTCCCGTGACAATGGCCGGAATACAAGGGGCTGTCGGAATTTGCTACGAAAATATATTTCCGTCGGAACTTGCGGATTGGTTTGATGTCGGCAATCCGGCTCTTATCATTTATAGCGCCAACCTCGGATGGTTTTCCGATGTGTCCGTGCGTCAGTTTTCTCAAATGAGCCGTATGCGGGCCCGGGAAGCGGCGCGCCCCGTTCTTCAGGTTCTGAATAACGCCGGATCGGCACTGTTCGATCCTACGGGAACAGAACTGCGTCGGGCCGGCTTCGGCGCCCAGAATTTAGATGCCACGGTGCGCCTTTTTTCCGGAAGTCCGACGCCCTTTATGCAATACGGACTTGCGATTTTCGGACTTTTTTGGGCACTTCTTTTCGCAACAACTTTCGGATTTTGCCGACTCCTAAAGTGCTTTTCTCGGAAAAGCGAAGGCTAAACCGCTAAAATCTTGTCCCGATTGTTCTTTAGCCCGCCGGTTTTCCCACGGGCTCTTTCCCGTTGTTTTCAATGGGCCTTGAACTCATGTGAAGGAAATTATGATTACCTTTCAGGAAGTCATCCTGCGCTTGCAGGAATATTGGAATCAGCAAGGTTGCGGCATTTTGCAACCGATTGATATCGAGGTCGGCGCAGGTACGAGCCACACGGCAACGTTTTTGCGGGCATTAGGTCCCGAGCCCTGGCGGGCCGCTTATGTACAGCCGAGCCGCCGTCCGAAAGACGCCCGATACGGTGAAAACCCGAATCGGTTGCATCAGCACCATCAGTTTCAGGTGGTTTTAAAACCGGCTCCCGTCAATATTGTGGATCTGTACTTGGATTCATTGCGGGCCCTCGGGATCGATACGCTTGTTAACGACATTCGCTTCGTGGAAGACAACTGGGAAAATCCGACACTCGGAGCTTGGGGCCTGGGTTGGGAAATCTGGATGAACGGTATGGAAGTGACGCAGTTTACGTACTTTCAGCAAGTCGGCGGCTTGGAATGTAAACCCATCACGGGCGAAATCACGTACGGTCTGGAGCGCCTGACGATGTACCTGCAAAACTGTGATAACGTTTTTGATTTGGTCTATACGCACTGGAAGGACGGTGCGGGTAACACCAGGACGTTGACCTACGGGGACGTCTTCCACCAAAATGAAGTCGAGCAGAGTATCTATAACTTTGAGGCGAGCGACCCTGTGAAGCTTTTCGGGCAGTTTGATTACTTTGAAAGCGAAGCGAAGCGCTTGATGGACTTAAAGCTGGCGCTTCCTGCCTATGAGATGGTTTTGAAGGCCGGTCACACATTTAATCTACTGGATGCTCGAGGTGCGATTTCCGTTACGGAACGTGCAGCCTACATTGCCCGCATTCGTGCCGTGAGCCGTGCCGTGGCACAAAGCTACTATGAGTCGCGCGAACGACTCGGTTTCCCGATGTTGAAAGCAAAATAAAAAGGGTGAAAAGAAATGACCAGTTTGCTTGTTGAATTTCAAACCGAAGAGTTGCCTCCGAAGGCGCTCAAAAAGCTTTCAGCGGCGTTTGCCGAGGGCGTTTTCCGCGGCTTGCGTGAAAAACATTTCACGGGACAAAATGCGCAAATGACCCCGTTCGGGTCGCCGCGTCGCATGGCGGTTTTGGTGACCGACGTTTTAGCCAAGTCCCCCGACGAACCCTTCCGTCAAAAACTCGTTCCCGTTCAAGTCGGGCTCAATTTTGACGGCCAGGCAACGCCGGCTCTGACAAAAAAAATGGCGGCTTTGGAAATTTCCTGCAAAACCTCCGAGCTCTCGCACGTTACGGAAGGGAAAAATACCTATTTGTATTACGACGGTGTGCGTGCCGGTGTTGCGCTTGTCGAGGGGCTTCAAAAAATTCTTGAAGAAACCGTCAAGGCGCTGCCGATTCCGAAGGTGATGAACTACCAGCTCGCAGACGGCGTGACGACCGTGCAGTTCGTGCGCCCGGTCAGGCATCTGACGGCTCTTTACGGTAAAGACGTTGTTCCGGTTAAGCTTTTCGGACTGAGTGCCGATCGCATTACGTCCGGACATCGCTTCCATACACACGGCGTCATTGCCATTGAAAGCGCCGATGCTTACGAAGAGACACTTTTTACCCGAGGAAAGGTGGTTGCCAACTACGAACGGCGTCGTGCCATTCTCGTGGACCTGCTGAACAAGGAAGCCGAAAAAGACGGCGGAACGCTCATCGCGCCCGAGGCCTTAATCGATGAAACCAATTCGCTTACCGAATGGCCCGTCATTTACACCTCGAGCTTTGAAGAGAAGTATTTGGCCGTTCCCGAAGAGTGTCTCATTTTGACGATGCAGACCAACCAGAAGTACTTCCCGATGCGCGATGCGGCAGGTCGGTTGATGAACCGTTTCTGTTTGGTTTCACACATCGAGGCCAAAGACGGCGGCGAGGCGATTCGCGCCGGTAACGCACGTGTCGTTCGGGCTCGTCTTGCCGATGCAGAGTTCTTTTATAAGGAAGACTGTAAGCAGACGCTTGCCAGTCGTGTCGAAGGCTTAAAACACGTTGTCTACCACAATAAACTCGGCACTCAGGCCGAGCGTGTCAAGCGCGTGATGGAATTGGCAGGCATCGTTGCCGGCAAAATCGGTGCGGATGCGGAAAAGGCCAAGCGAGCGGCGTATCTTGCAAAAGCCGATTTGCGTACCCTGATGGTCGGAGAGTTTCCCGAATTGCAGGGTATTATGGGCGAGTATTACGCGAAAAACGATAGGGAAGATCCTGAGGTTGCTCTGGCTATTCGCGAACACTATGCGCCGCGCTTTGCGGGCGATGCCCTTCCGAGCACGCCGGTGTCGGTGGCCGTTGCCATTGCCGACAAGCTGGAAACCTTAACGGGGATGTTCGGTATCGGACAATTGCCGACGGGCGACAAAGACCCCTTCGCATTGCGTCGCCATGCTCTGGGCGTTTTGCGCATGATTATCGAGCGTAACTTAAATTTGAGTTTGGAAGATCTTGTCAAGGGTGCCTTTGCCGTTGAGCAAACTGTTCCAGGGGTCAAAGACGCAACGGATGCCCTAATGACGTTTTTCTTTGATCGTCTGCGGGTTATGCTGCGCGATGAAGATTACTCGGCCCAAGAAGTGGAAGCCGTTTTGGCCAAACACATTGTCAAGCCGGCTGACTTCGTGCGTCGAATTGCGGCCGTTAAGAAGTTTATGATGCTTCCGGAAGCGCAGAGTTTGTCGGATGCCAATAAGCGTATCGGCAACATTCTCAAAAAAGTCAACGGGACGATTCCCGATACGATTCGTGAGGATTTGCTGACGGAAAAGGCTGAGCAAGACCTTTACAAGGCCTTGTGTGAACACGAGCCCGTGGCGCGACTGCTTTATGAAAACGGCGGTTATGAAGGGATGCTGGCATCGCTTACGCCCTTAAAGGCCCCGGTTGACCGTTTCTTTGCCGATGTGATGGTCAATGCGCAAGATGCGGCTGTTCGAGCTAATCGTCAGGCTCTGTTAAAGCGTTTGGCTGTGCTTATGAACAGTGTGGCGGAACTGTCGCACCTTGCCAGTTAGGTTTGTTTGCCTCCTATGCGACTTTTGCGTTCGTTTTTGTATTACGCCATTTTGCTCGTTGCGGCTGTCCCGGTCGGTCTTGCGTGCCTGATTGCATGGCCCGTAACGAGCACGAAGTGGCGGTACAACGTTTTTGAGCGCCCTTACATGCGCTTTGCCGTGCAGTGTGCCCGTGTTTTGTGCGGCCTTGATTTTGAGGTGCGGGGCCTTGAGAACGTGCCCGATGTCAAAGAGCGCGTCGTAATTTTTTGTAAGCATCAGTCGGCCTGGGAAACGCTTTTTCTTCCGGCATATATCCCGGGGTATATCGCTTATGTGTACAAGGCCTCGCTACACTGGATTCCGTTTTTCGGTTGGGCGGCCAAGTCGATGCACATGATTCCGATTGACCGCAAAAACGGACGCTTGGCCTTCGAGCAGATTATGAAAGAGGGGACGCGTCTTCTTGATAGCGGGTGGTGGATCGGTATTTTCCCGGAAGGAACACGTGTTGCACCCGGCGCTGCGAGTACCTACAAGACGGGCGGCGCTCGCTTTGCCGTTCGCCAAAAGACTCTGGTGCTTCCGATTGCCGTGAATTCGGGCGAGTTTTGGGCAAAAAATTCTCTGGAAAAGACACCGGGTAAGATTATTGTCTCTATCGGACCGGCCATTGAAACCGTCGGACGGGATTATTCGCAGGTCAATCGCTTGGCAAGCGATTGGATTGAATCGGAAGTCCGTCGTATCGGGAATCCCCGCTTTTATGGCTCGTCCTA
>DHJT01000049.1:12579-18213 GCA_002404465.1 Sutterella sp. UBA4713
TTATTCGGCCCGGAGGAGCCGAGGTGTTCGGCCCCTTCTCAAGACGAAAGAAAGTCGGCTTTTACGCTCTTGCCGGACATTCCCTACACCTTAAAACGGATGCGACGGCGCTCTGTGGGACTTCGTATCGGACCGATGGGACTGGAAGTCTTAGCGCCCTGGTATGTGAGTCAAACGGAAATCAATCGCATTGTGGCGCAAAAACGTCGATGGATCGAACGCAAACTCGCCGAACGCGCTCAGTGGCGTGAACGAGAAGGTGTCGGTGCGATGCGTTTTGAGGACGGGGGTCTGATCCCTTATCGCGGCTCGCGCATTCGCATTGCGGTTTGCGGTGCGCCCAAAACGACATTTTTGGCCGATCAAGCCACTTTGAGCCTTGCTTTGCCGCCGACGGCCGAGACAACGCGTATTCGTGAGACGACACTGGCCTGGCTCGTCAATCAGGCACAGTGTGTTATCGGCGAGCGCCTTTCTTACTTCGAGAACAAAACAGGACTTGTTCCGCGCACCTGGCGCTTATCGAACACGCGCGGCCGTTGGGGAAGTTGCTCGTCAAGCGGGTCGATTCGCCTTTGTTGGCGTCTGATTTTCTTTTCCGATGACGTCATCGATTACGTCGTTGTGCATGAACTCACACATTTAAAACACATGGATCACTCCGTGCGGTTTTGGCAGGCCCTGCAGGCGATTCTTCCCGATTACGTGCGTGCACGGGAAAAATTACTCGGAGTTCCGGCAGGAGAATTGGAATTCTGATGCTAAATCTGAAACAAATCCTCTGATTTATAAGAAGGAATATTCTTGTTTGCCGGATTCGCCGACCTAGGCAGAATGTGGTAGAGTTCGGTAAAAAAGTGGGAAAAAGTGGGTTTTTCTCGCGCCATTTACCTTCAATTCGCACAGAGGAATCGGTCGTGTTCCAAGGAACATCGTTACTGACGCTTGATTCTCGCGGCCGCATCGGGATACCCGCGCGGCATCGCGAGGCGTTCAAGATCTCCGACGTGACGCTTACGCGTCACCCCGACGGCTGTGTGCTTTTGTACCCGAGAGATGTTTGGGAAGAAAAGAAGGCGGCGCTGACGGCCCTGCCGTACTCGGCGCGCGTTTTTCAGCGAATCGTTTTAGGCAGTGCCGTGGACCTGCAGATTGACGGCGTCGGCCGTATTTTGATCCCGAGTGAACTAAGGACTCTTTGCTCTCTGAGTCGCAAAGTAGCGCTTGTGGGCTTGGGTGATCATTTGGAAATCTGGGACAGCTCACGGCTTTTGGAGCAAGAGCGAAGCGGGTTGGAAAAAGGGTTCGGCGAGGCGGCCGAAAGTTTTAAGTTTTAGGGGCGCACATGAGCGTTGTCAGCGACTCAAAAAGCCCGCTTACCCACGTGCCCGTGTTAGCGCGTGATGTTCCCGAGGTGCTAATCGGCAATCGGGACGGCGTTTATGTCGACGCGACATTCGGCCGAGGCGGTCACACGCGCCTTGTTTTAAAGCATTTGGGCAGAAAGGCGCGTCTTTTTGCTTTTGATCGCGACCGACAAGCGGTTGCCTCTGCCGTATCCTTGATTGATTCCCGGTTTACGATGATTGCCTCGGCTTTTTCGAATATGAAAGAGAAGTTAGCCGGGTTCGGGATTGAAAAGGTCGACGGTATCCTGATGGATTTGGGAATCAGTAGTCCTCAGATTGACGATCCGGCGCGAGGATTTTCATTTCGAGCCGACGGCCCTTTGGACATGCGCATGGATCAGACCTGCGGGCCGACTGCATCGACCTGGCTTTTTACGGCCGGACAAGAGCGTATCCAAACCGTTTTGCGCGAGTACGGCGAGGAACGGTACGCCAAGGCCATTGCCCGAGCCATTGTCAAAGAGCAGGAAAACGGGCCGATTCTATCAACTGCTACTTTGGCGCACCTTGTGGAAAAGACAATCCCGAGAAGCTTGCGAGACGGCTCCCAGCACCCGGCCACACGCACATTTCAAGCCATTCGCATTGCCGTAAACGATGAGTTCGGTGAACTTCGACGTGCTTTAAATGCTGCAGGAAGCTTGCTTAATCCGGGCGGACGTTTGGTTGTGATTGCCTTTCATTCGCTTGAAGACCGGATCGTCAAGCGTTTTTTTGCATCCGGAGCGCATCCGCAGGTCGATTCGCGTCTTGTGCTTCCGGAAAGTCAGATGCCGCGTCCTTTGTGGGAAGACTGCAAGCGGATTTTGCCCGATCGCGAGGAAATACAAACGAATGCACGCGCTCGGAGTGCCGTCTTACGTGTTGCAACGCGCACGCAAGAGCCCTGGCGAGAAGGAGAGGGCGATGCGCTTTAGCTTGACGCAAATCTCCGATCGTGTTTTGACGGGTGTCACACTTGTCAGCGGTGTCGTTCTTCTCATTAGCTGCTTTGAGCTTGTGCGGATGCAATACGAAGTACGCATGCTCACGGCTGAAAAAGAACGGGCCGAGCGTGTCCGTCATGCTCTTTTAGATGAAGCCAGTCAACTGGCGCTGGACCTATCGAAGGCAGCGCTCCCTAAGTATGTGATTGAAAGAGCCGGCGCTCTCGGTTACGTCAATGCCGATGTGACCAATACAATCATGATTCAGGTTCCGGCTTCTCGCCTCGGACATATCCGCCTTGAGGTGCGCAAATGAAAGCCGTGAATTTGACATGGATCTGGCACAAACTGCGCGCCAAAGCCTTGGCCGTTTTGCGTGCCGACAGTGCCCCGCGACGCAATGAGAGCACCGGTATTGACTCGATGCTCGGAGTTCAGATTTCGCCCAAACGCAGTCGGCAATTGTTTTGTCTGATGACGGTCGTGTTCGGGATCGTGATGTGCCGAGCGGCGTATCTGCAGTGCGGTATTCAGACGGAATTCTTGCAAAAGAAAGGTGAAGAGCGCTATGCGCGCACGATCTCCGTGCCGGCGCAACGCGGTCGCATCCTTGACCGAAACGGCATTGTGCTTGCAAGTTCCATCCCGGCTAAAAGCATCTGGGCGATTCCGTCCGAAACGCTCGCTTGCGAGAAGACACAGTTGGAAAAACTCGCATCGCTTCTTGAAATGCCGACGCAGACTTTGCTCGGAAAACTCACAAGTAAAAAAGACAGTACTTTCGTGTACCTGGCTCGAAAGATTGATCTGGATACGGCACAAAAAATTTCCGAACTACGCATTCCGGGTATCTATGATGAAGAGGAGGCCAAGCGCAACTATCCGGACGGCGAGGTCTCTGCGCATGTGGTCGGCTACACCGATACCGATAACCATGGGAGAGAAGGAGTCGAACTCGCATGTGATGAGATTCTTTCCGGACAAAAGGGTATGCGCTATGTGATTCGTGATCGATTAGGACAGCGCATTGATAGCGCTTGGCTTAAAGAAGCCACCCGTGGCCGCGACGTCGTGCTTTCGATCGATTCGCGTTTGCAATACATCGCGTATAAGGCCGTGCGTCGCGCAGTGGAAGATGCACGTGCCAAGGCAGGCGCCGTTGTTGTTGCCGACGTGCACACAGGCGAAATTCTCGCGATGAATAACTGGCCGACGTACGACCCGAATCAAAGAAAGGATTTGCGTATCGAAAACGTCCGTAATCGGGTTTTAACGGATATGTTTGAGCCCGGCAGTACGATGAAGCCGTTTGCCATCGCCAAGGCTTTGGACTTAGGAATCGTCCGTCCCGATACGCTCGTTGAAACAGGCCCGGGCGTCTTAAATATCGGCGATCGGAGCATTTCCGATACGCACAATTACGGGATGCTTACCGTCAGTCAGATTGTCTCGAAGTCTTCCAATATCGGCACGTGTAAGATTGCTCTTGAAATCAACAGCGAAGACTTGTGGGCGACGTACGATGCTTTAGGGTTCGGCAAAGCGCCGAATGTGCAATTTCCGGGCGCTATTCGCGGAAAACTGCGGCGCGGTAATTTGTGGCGCCCCGTGGAAAAAGCCACCATTTCGTACGGTTACGGAATCTCCGTCTCGCTTATGCAACTGGTAAGGGCCTATACGGCCTTGGCGCGCAACGGAGACGTCATTGATTTGACCTTTAAAAAGAGTCCGCGAGAGGCCGTCGGTCAGCAGGTTTTCCGCCCTGAGGTGGCCCGCCAGATGCGCGCCATGATGAGCAATACGGTTTTGCAGGGCGGCACGGCACAGCGCGTCAATGTTCAGGGCTACACGGTAGCTGGCAAGACCGGGACGGCCAATAAGCTCCGCGACGGAAAATATGTCGATAAGCTCGCGGTCGGAAGTTTTGTCGGGATGGCCCCGGCAAGTCATCCGCGTTTGATTGTGGCCGTGATGATCGATGAGCCGACGCGCGGAAGTTATTTCGGAGGCACGGTTGCGGCGCCCGTTTTTAACGAAGTGATGGCCGGAGCGTTACGCCTGATTGGGGTCAATCCCGATGCGCCAGATTATGTAGCGGGTCCCGGCATCGCCATTCGGGGAATTCGTCATGAAGGAAGTCTTTAAAGAACGCTCTGCCGTGGTCAAGTGGCTGCGGGAAAGATGCCGAGCCGGTGCTCATTTGCGGATTGATTCGCGCGATGTCGTCGCGGGTGACGTTTTTGTTGCATTAAAGGGCTCGAAAACCGACGGGATCAAGTTTGTTCCCGTAGCGGCAGCGCGCGGTGCCCGTGCGGTTTTAACCGAGGAACGTAGCGAAGCTCTTGCACCGAGTGCCGTCGAAATCTTGTCGGTAAAGAACTTACCGCAGTATCTCGGTCAGATTGCCTCGGATTTTTATGAAAATCCTTCCGAATCTCTTTACGGAATCGGGGTGACGGGAACCAATGGGAAAACGAGCATCAGTCACTGGTGTGCGGCTCTTTTAACGCACTTGGCGATGCCGTGCGCAGCCGTCGGTACCATCGGAACGTTTTTTTCAGGAGCCTCCTTTAAGGCGCCGGCACTGACAACACCCGATGCCGTCAGCACGCAGGGATTGCTATACGACTTGAAAGCTGCGGGGGCGAAAGCGTTTGCGATTGAAGCCAGTTCCATCGGCCTTGTTCAGGGGCGTCTTTCAGGTGTTGCTTTCAAGACGGCGGTCTTTACTAATTTAACGCGTGATCATTTGGATTACCACAAGACCTTTGAGGCATACGGCAGAGCGAAGGCGCTTCTTTTCAAATGGCCTGGTCTAAAAAATGCCGTTATCAATGTCGATGACGCCTTCGGCAGGACGCTCGCTTGCCAAACGAGCAAAAGGTCCGTGACGACGGTCGGCTACTCGGTTGAAGGAATGACGCCGGAAAAGGAATTGACGCATCTTCCGATCAGGCCCCTTGTGGCACGCCGAGTACGTGCCGGTGAGTCGGGTATGTGTTTTGATGTCCTTTGGGAGGGAAAAACGTACGAACTCAATGCTCGGGTCTTGGGGCTGTTTAACGTTTATAACCTGCTCGCTGTCGCTGCAGTGGCCTTGACGGCCGGTTTTGCACCCGAGGCGGTTTTCGAACACTTGGCCCGGTTGCGTCCCCCGGCCGGACGCTTGCAAGTTTTTACGCGTCCCGGTATGCCTCTTGCCGTCGTCGATTATTGCCACACGCCCGATGCCATCGAGAAGGCATTGGCGGCGTTGCGTCCGACTGCCCTGGAGCGGGCGGGACGATTGTGGATTGTGT
>DHJT01000049.1:18234-19481 GCA_002404465.1 Sutterella sp. UBA4713
ATTGTTTTCGGTGCCGGGGGCGATCGCGATCACGGCAAACGTCCCGTGATGGGAAAGATTGCCGAGCAAAATGCCGATTGCGCGGTGGTTACGAGTGACAATCCGCGCTCGGAGGACCCTGCTCGGATTGCCGACGATATCTGCGCAGGTATGAAGACAACAAATCCCGTTGTCATTCTCAATCGTCGCAAGGCCATTGTCGAGACTTTTTGCAAGGCAGCACCGCAGGACATCATTTTGGTGGCCGGAAAGGGTCATGAGGACTATCAGGAAATTGCCGGCGTCAAGCATCACTTCAGTGATGCCGAAACCGTGCGGGAAGCGGCCAACGAACGTTTTGTGCGCGAGAACCAACGGAAAATAAGTTAAGTATGCAAGAGAGCGTTGATCAACACTGGACATTAGGGGATTTAAAGCAGGCCTTATCCGGCGTGCTCGTTGCCGTTAAGGGGGACACGCGTCGATCGTTCCCTTCAATCACAACCGACAGCCGTTCCGTGAAAAAAGGGCAGGTTTTCGTTGCACTTTCGGGTGAGAAATTTGACGGTCACGTCTTTGCTCTTGCAGCCGAGAAAGCCGGGGCCGGCGCTCTTGTTTTGAGTCGGTCGGTGGGTGCGACGTGTCCGGAGCTGATTGTTAAGGATACGGCCGAGGCCTACGGACTTTTGGCGCGTTTCTGGCGTCGTCGCTTTGCTTTGCCGCTTATTGCCGTCGCAGGATCCAATGGGAAAACCACAACGACGCAGATGATCGGATCGGTTCTTCGTGCCTATGCGGGCGATGCGTCTTTTTGTACACGCGGGAACTTAAATAATAACGTCGGCGTGCCGCGCATGCTCTTGGAGTTGACGGAAAAAGACCGAATCGCCGTTATCGAGGCCGGGATGAATCATGTCGGCGAAATGGCTCATCTGGCCGGCTGGATTCAGCCGACGGTTGCCGTCATCACCAATGCGCAGCGTGAACATCAGGCCTATATCGACGGACCTGCGGGATCGGCCCGAGAAAATGCAATGGCCATCGTGGCGCTACCTGAGAGCGGATGCGCGGTGTTACCTTTAACCGATTCCTGTTATCGAATTTGGGCGGATTTTGTACGCGCTCGCGGATGCCGTGTTCTGACATATTCGGCCGGGGAAAGTGATGCCGATGTTGTGGCTACGCGTCAGGATGACACGCTCGTATTAAGCACGCCCGAAGGTCTTGTGCGTTTCCCGTTTTCGATGGCCGGGGACCACGCTCTTCAC
>DHJT01000049.1:19521-23980 GCA_002404465.1 Sutterella sp. UBA4713
CACGCTCTTCACGATGCGGCGGCGGCGGCTGCGGCTTGCCTGGCTGCCGGTGTTTCTTTGCGCTCTGTTATGCAGGGTCTTTCGGCCTTTACGGCACTTGCCGGACGCGGTCAGGTTCATCGCTTTGAAAACGGTGCCGTTCTGATCGACGAGGCCTATAACGCCAATCCCGATAGTATGCGAGCTGCGATTGATCTGTTGGCTAAGATGCCTTCTCCGCGCATTCTCGTTGCCGGTGAAATGGGAGAACTCGGAGAGAAAAGCGCGGCGTACCACGAGGAAGTGTTGCGGTATGCCCAAGAAAAGGGCATTGACCGGATTTATCTGATCGGCGGCAAGATGCATGAGGCCATGGGTGTTGTCGGCCGGACGGCGCAGTTTTTCCCGGAGCGCGAGGAGCTGACGCGTGCGGTGCAAGAGGCGCTTGAATGTCCGTGCACCGTCCTTGTTAAAGCAAGTCACTATATGGGATTGGAATCGGTTGTTCGAAGCGCAACAACCGGCCGAATAAAAGGAAATTAGACGGATGCTTTTAAGTTTGTTTCAGTGGCTCTCCGAGTCGGTAAGAGCCTTCGGTGTTTTTAATTATTTAAGTTTGCGCGCTCTGATGGCGGCCTTAACGGCTATGGCCATCGGATTCGGAGCAGCTCCTTGGGTTATTCGTCGCCTGCATGCGATGCGAATCGGCCAGGCTGTGCGTACGTGTGGTCCGAAAACGCATTTGGCCAAGGACGGAACGCCGACCATGGGGGGCGTCTTGATTCTCGTGAGTATCGGTATTTCCACGCTTTTGTGGATGGATTTATCGAATCGCTTCGTCTGGATTGTGCTTTTTGTGACGCTCTGCTACGGTGTCATCGGTTGGTTTGATGACTATCGCAAAGTGGTCCATCACGATCCGAACGGCATGAGTGCCAAAGAAAAGTTTGCTTGGCAAAGCCTCGTGGGATTTTCGGCAGCCGTGTATCTGGCTTTTGCCGTCTCGATGCCCAATAACGCCGATATCTGGAGCGCCCTGGCTCAGTGGGTACAGGACGGCTTTTCCGTCAATGAGCTCTCAAAACTCGATTTTATGGTGCCTTTTTTCAAAGAGGTCGCTATTCCGTTCGGGATTTGGGGCTTTATTGTTTTGACGTATTTTGTCATTGTCGGTACCTCCAATGCCGTCAATTTAACGGACGGTTTGGACGGCTTGGCGATTTTGCCTTGTGTGATGGTCGGTTCGGCCTTGGGGATTTTTGCCTATGTTGTCGGACGACCGGATTTTTCCGGCTACCTATTTTTTCCGTACATCCCCGGCGCAGGCGAGCTTGTCGTGGTCTGTGCGGCACTTGCCGGAGCAGGGCTCGCGTTCCTATGGTTTAACACGTATCCGGCCGAAGTCTTTATGGGAGATGTCGGGGCTCTGGCCTTAGGCGGGTGTTTGGGAACCGTGGCTGTGATTACGCGTCAGGAAATCGTTTTGGCGATTATGGGCGGCATTTTCGTTGTCGAGACACTTTCGGTGATTATTCAGACAACGTATTTCCGATTTTCGCATGGAAAACGCGTCTTTCTGATGGCCCCGATTCACCATCACTTTGAACTCAAGGGATGGAAGGAGACGCAGGTTGTCGTGCGCTTTTGGATTATTACGTTTATTTTGGTTTTAATCGGGCTTTCGACATTAAAGATTCGATGATAGGACGAAACGATGAGTCAAGCATTGGTTTTAGGGTGCGGAGCCTCAGGGATTGCTTCGGTACGCTTTCTGAAGCGCCGCGGGTGGAACGTTGCACTGGCCGATACGCGGGAAAACCCCGCCGGCCTTGTCGCATTTAGGCAAGAATTTCCCGATGTGCCTTTTACGGGAGGCGCTTTAACGGAACAATTACTGGACGGAATCGATGCCCTCGTGTTAAGCCCGGGTCTTTCGCCCGAGCATTCGGCTGCGGCGCCTCTTGTGACAAAGGCCAAGGAAGCGGGGATTGATGTCCTCGGCGAAATCGAACTGTTTGCACGTGAGCTCGTGCATCTGAAAAAGACGCAAGGGTATTGTCCTAAAGTCGTGGCCGTTACGGGTACAAACGGTAAGACAACGACCACGCGATTGACGGGCTTGATGGTCAGTCAATCGCACCGTTCGGTTTGTACGGCCGGCAATATCGGACCGAATGCCGTTACCGAACTCGATCGCTTGCTTGCCACTGAAAGTCTTCCCGATTACTGGGTTCTGGAGCTTTCAAGTTTCCAGTTGGCGACGACAAGCACTCTTAAGCCCGATGCGGCGGCATTTTTAAATCTGACGCAAGATCATGTGGATTGGCACGGATCGATGGCCGAGTACGAAGCGGCCAAGCGTCGCATCTTTGCACCGGACACGATTCGTGTTTTGAACCGTGACGATGCGGCGAGTATGCGGGCGTATGAAGAAGGCGCCGTCATCCGTACATTCGGGGCCTCCGATCCGACATCTCCGGGGCAATACGGCTTAACGCGTGATGCCGGTCTCGTGTGGCTTTCGGAAGTCCCGTATGTCAAAGACGTCGGAACGCGTCGCCGGAGTGCGCTTTTATCTCCGGATCCCGCCTCAAAGTGTCTTTTAATGCCGGCCTCTTCGCTTAAGATTCGCGGTCGGCACAATGCGATGAATGCTCTGGCCGCTCTTGCACTGGCCGAGGCTGTCGGTATCCCGCTTTCTGCGGCCCTTAAGACGTTGACGACCTTTGCCGGCGAACCGCATCGCGTGCAATTTGTCTTAAAGACGGCTTCGGGGATTGAATTTATTGATGATTCGAAGGGGACGAATGTCGGGGCGACCTGCGCGGCACTTGAGGGGCTCGGGGCGACCGGTCAGAAATGTTCGCTCATTTTAGGCGGTGATTCCAAGGGACAAGATTTTTCCGACATTGCTCAGTCCGTTGCCTCTTACGCGCGATTCGTGGTACTGATCGGTCGCGATGCCGACCGCATTGCTCCGGTGCTAAAGGGCCTGAATGTCCCCGTTGCAAGTGCCGGATTTGACTTTGAAAAAGCCGTGGATATGGCCTATGCCGCCGCGCGCGAAGGCGATGCGGTTTTGTTAAGTCCGGCATGCGCCAGTTGGGATATGTTTAGAGACTATGCGGAGCGATCCGCGCGCTTTATCGCGCGTGCGAACCAAATCGCGGCCCGGGAACAGGCAGAATAACTGTGTTCGGCGTCAAGAAAAAGACCGTTAATGCCTCACCGATTTGGACCGGGGCGCAAACAAGCCTGCTGGGAGGGAAAAGCTCGCGTCCTGTTCGACCCGACGGCATGGACTTGGGTGTTCTTTGTGTGACGGCCTTTCTTTTGTGCTTAGGGGTTCTGATGGTGTACTCGGCGACGATTTCGTTTTCCGATAGCCCGAAGTACCGTACCGAGCCGTATCATTTTCTGATTCGGCAACTCATTAATATCGCCATCGGTCTAGTGGCCGGATTTGCCGTCTATCGAACCCCGATGCGTGTTTGGATGCGCATTTCTCCGATTCTCGCGGGTTTGTCGGTTGCGCTTTTGATTGTCGTGCTGATTCCGGGTATCGGACGATCGGTCAACGGGGCGAGGCGATGGATTGCACTCGGGCCGATGAATTTTCAGGTCACGGAGTTTGTCAAATTTGCCGTCTTAATCAGTGCAGCTGCTTTTACCGTCAAGCGACAAGACTACATGCATTCGGTTACTCGAGGCTTGGCGCCTATGCTTGCCGTGATGGCCGTGATTTCCGGTTTGATCGGCGTACAACCGGACTTGGGGGCAACGGCCGTCATTATTGCGATTGCGATGGGAGTGCTTTTCCTTGGCGGTTTGGACGGGAAGATTTTTACGGCAGTTTTGTTTTTGGCAATCGGCATCGGCTTTCTGATGATTTATCTTTCACCCTGGCGTCTAGAGCGCATGATTTCGTATTGGGATGTTTGGGGCAATGCCTATGGCAAGGGCTACCAGTTAAGCCACTCACTGATTGCATTCGGTCGCGGCGAGTGGTTCGGTGTCGGGCTCGGCGCCTCGATTGAAAAGCTTCATTATCTGCCGGAATCGCACACGGATTTTATTATGGCGGTCATCGGTGAGGAACTGGGTTTTGCCGGAGTTGTGGTGGTTGTGCTTGCGTTTTATTTTTTCGTGCGTCGTGCGTTTGCCATCGGCCGTCAGTCCATTCGGTTAGATCGCGTTTTCTCGGGACTTGTGGCCGAAGGTGTCGGCATTTGGATCGGATTTCAAGCCATTATTAACCTCGGGGTGGCAACGGGCATGTTTCCGACAAAAGGATTGACACTTCCCTTTGTCAGTTACGGCGGTTCCTCGCTAATCGCTACAATTGCCGCCGTTGCGCTTTTGTTGCGCGTGGACCGAGAGAATCGCATTTTGATGCGCGGCGGGAGGGTTTAAGTTGTCGGGTAAACACTTATTGATTGCAGCGGCGGGCACGGGCGGGCACGTTATGCCGGGATTGGCC
>DHJT01000076.1:0-21785 GCA_002404465.1 Sutterella sp. UBA4713
GTCGCTTTGGAAGACGCCCGTGCGGATTTGGCCGAGGGCATCGAGGAACACGCAGGTAAGCGCGGCAAGAAGCCCTTGGATAATTACGAGCAAACAGGAAAGCTCACGCAGATTAAAGAACAGATGCGTCGAATCGGGCTTGCACATCGACGCATCCCGTCGCTCTTTAACTGCATGGAAGGCGTCATGCCCGGATACGGTCGATTCTTCAAGTACATCACACGTAAGTTTGACGAATGCGGGAACCGTGAATCGGCTTTAAAGAACGAGGTTACGAAAGCCCTGTTTGATGCCTTGGAGCCGATGTTCAAAGACTTGGCCAAAACGAAACCGCGCTTTTACGTACGCATTAAAGATGCGCAGAACCTCTTTTTGTGAGCGCCGGTTGCAAAAGTAAGCGAGCTTTTTTGAATTAAAGGGTATCGCCGTCAAGGAACATTTCGACCGTCCGCTAACAATGGGGAGAAAACACTCGGTACTCCCTGAAAAAATTCTGTCTTTTATCCGAAAAACAAGGGAGATACGGCGTTTTGCCTATGTACAACCGCCTGTCGGGATGCCTACAATACGACTCATATTCAAAGCGGTTACGCGAGAGGAATCTTTTTTTTTTCGATTCTTTTCGTGTAACCGCTTTTTGTTTAGGGTTTTTGACAATATTAACGTATTGTTTTTCAATGATATTTTGAAAAGATAGGAGAAACCATCATGAAGGACGTACCGGAATTGTTCGGCTCACTGGTCTTTAACGAAACGGTTATGAAGGACCGTTTGCCGCAGCCGACATACAAAGCCTTCCGAGAAGCCGTGACGAACGGCACCGCATTGGATCTTCCGATGGCCAACATCATTGCCGATGCAATGAAAGACTGGGCGTTGGAAAAGGGGTGCACGCACTTTACGCATTGGTTCCAGCCGATGACGGGCATTACCGCCGAAAAACATGAAAGCTTTATCACTCCGACGGCAGGCGGCCACGTCATTATGGAGTTTTCCGGCAAAGAACTCATTCAGGGCGAACCCGATGCTTCCAGTTTCCCTTCGGGCGGATTACGCGCCACATTCGAAGCGCGCGGCTACACGGCCTGGGATCCGACAAGCTATGCGTTTATTAAAGACGATACGCTCTGCATTCCGACGGCCTTTTGCTCGTACACAGGGGAATCCTTAGATAAGAAGACGCCGCTTTTGCGCTCCATGAACGTCATTTCCAAGGCAAGCGTTCGGGCGCTGAAACTTTTCGGCATTAAAACAAGTCGTGTCCAAAGTACCGTCGGCCCCGAACAGGAATACTTTCTTGTCGACAAGGCGCTCTTCGATGCACGCAAAGACCTCGTTTATACGGGACGCACGCTCTTCGGAGCCGCATCGCCGCGCGGTCAGGAAATGGAAGATCATTATTTCGGGATGATCAAACCGCGTGTACGTGCCTTTATGAAGGATTTGGATACTGAACTGTGGAAGCTCGGGGTGTACGCCAAAACAGAACACAATGAAGTGGCCCCGGCGCAGCATGAACTCGCCCCGATCTTTTCGATGACCAACATCGCAACGGATCACAATCAGCTGACGATGGAATTCATGAAAAAGGTTGCTCTGCGTCACGGCATGGTCTGTCTGTTGCATGAAAAACCGTTTGCCGGTGTGAACGGTTCGGGCAAACACAACAACTGGTCCTTAAGTACCGCTGAGGGTAAAAACCTCTTATCGCCTTCGGACAATCCGTACAAGAACACCCAGTTTTTGCTCTTTTTGGCCGCCGTCATCAAAGCCGTTGACGAACATCAGGATTTGCTCCGTATTTCCGTTGCCAGTGCCGGAAACGACCACCGTTTAGGCGCCAATGAAGCGCCCCCGGCGATTGTGTCGATTTTCTTGGGAACGCAACTGACGGACGTCTTGGAGGCGATTTCTCAAGGGCGTGTTTGGGAACCGAAACCGGCTAAGGCACTGAAACTTTCGGACGAAACGGTCCCGACCCTGATGCAGGACAATACGGACCGCAACCGCACGTCCCCTTTTGCTTTTACCGGCAATAAGTTCGAATTCCGTATGCTCGGCTCGAGCGCCTCGGTTTCCGGCCCCAACATCATGCTCAATACCATTGTGGCCGATGCTTTGAACGTTCTTGTCGATAAGATCGAAGGAGCCGATGATGTCAACGAGGCCGTCTATGCGGTTGTTCGTGACGTCTATAACGCACACAAACGCATCGTCTTTAACGGCAACGGCTACTCGGACGAGTGGGTCGCAGAAGCCGCTCGTCGCGGACTGCTGAACTTAAAGTCCACACCCGAATGCCTTCCGCTTTTAGCCGATCCGAAAAATGTGGAACTGCTATCGAAGTACGGAATCTTTACGCCGGAAGAAACCACCTCTCGCGTCAATATTTTGCTTGAGAACTATTCCAAGACGATTGCCATTGAGGCCGATGCCGCGTTGGATATGCTCTACAAGGATATTCTCCCGGGTATCGAGGCCTATGTTTCCGACTTAACGAAGACGGCTCTTCGCAAGAAACAAGCCGGTATCACGGCAGACTTCGAATCCTCTCTTGCCGGAAAGATTTCCGACATCGCCGCTGAAATTTACGAACGCGCCGAGAAGCTCGCTTACGTCAAAAAAGAAGCCGGTGCGATTGCTTGTGAAAAAGAAAAAGCAACGGCCTATCACGAACAGGTTCTTGCGGCAATGCAAGCATTGCGCGAGAAAGTCGATGAAGCCGAACCGTTGATTGCGCAAAAGTATCTGACATACCCGACCTACGGTCAGTTGCTTTTCGGAGTCAACGACTAATTACTAAAATAGAGAAGGGAAGCGGGGGTGCGTGCATCGCATCCCCGTTTCGTGTGTTCAACTCAATTGTGATTAGGTTTCCGCGGCTAAACGACACGAGCCGTCAGGGACCCGATAAAAAATGACCAAATACATATTCGTAACGGGCGGTGTTGTTTCCTCTCTCGGCAAAGGTATCACGGCGGCTTCTCTCGGACGTCTCTTAAAGAGCCGCGGCTACAAAATCACCATCGAAAAGTTCGACCCGTATATCAATATCGATCCGGGAACAATGAGTCCGTACCAACACGGCGAAGTGTTTGTGACCGATGACGGCGCCGAGACCGATTTGGACCTCGGACACTACGAGCGTTTNNAAGTACATTTTTGTGACCGGCGGCGTTGTATCCGGACTCGGCAAAGGCATCACCGCGGCATCCCTCGGCAGATTGCTGAAATCCCGCGGACTGAAGGTCGCCGCGCAAAAACTGGATCCGTATATCAATGTGGATCCCGGCACCATGAGTCCCTATCAGCACGGCGAGGTCTACGTGACGGAAGACGGCGCGGAGACCGATCTCGATCTCGGACACTACGAGCGTTTTATCGATATCAATCTGACGAAAAACTCCAACGTAACGACCGGCAAGATTTATCAGTCGATTATTAATAAAGAGCGTCACGGGGACTACTTAGGTCGTACCGTTCAGGTCATTCCCCACGTAACAAACGAAATCAAGGCACATGTGTACGATGTAGCCAAGCTCGAGAATGCGGATTTTGTCATCACGGAAATCGGCGGAACGGTCGGCGATATCGAAAGCCTGCCGTTTTTAGAGGCCATTCGACAGGTCAAAAAGGACATCGGCAAAGATAACGTTTTATATATTCACGTGACGCTTGTGCCGTACATTGCCGGAGCAGGGGAACTGAAAACAAAGCCGACGCAGCACTCGGTTAAAGAACTCCGTTCCATCGGCATTCAGCCCGACATCATCGTCTGCCGTACCGAACACCCGATTTCCGAGAGGATGAAGGAAAAGATTGCGCTTTTCTGCGATGTGGAGCCCGAGGCTGTCATTGAAAACATCACGGCTTCTTCCATTTACGACGTACCGGTTTTGATGGAAAAAGAGGGCTTGGATACCATTGCACTTAAAAAACTCGGCCTTGCCGACAGCCCCAAAGACATGACCGAGTGGCACGAGATGGTCCGGCGCATTCATACACCGTACAAAACCCACGTTTGTATTGCCGTCGTCGGTAAGTACGTCGACCTTCAAGATGCCTATATCTCGATTACGGAAAGCTTGCACCACGCAGCGGTCTTCGATCAAACAAACCTTCAAATTAAATGGGTCAATGCGGAAAAAATCGAAGATCCGTCCGTCAATCTTCAGGACGTGTTCTCCAGAGTTGACGCGATTCTGGTTCCCGGCGGCTTCGGCAATCGCGGTATCGAGGGCAAGATTCGCGCAATTCGGTACGCAAGAGAAAACAAACTGCCGTTCCTCGGAATTTGCCTTGGCATGCAATGCGCCGTTATTGAATTTGCCCGCGATGTTGCCGGCATGACGGGAGCCAACAGCACGGAGTTTTACGACGAGACCGACTATCCGGTCATTGCCCTGATGAACGAGCAAAAGGATGTGACGGATCTCGGAGGCACGATGCGGCTCGGTCAGTATCCGTGTGTGACGCAAGAAGGTTCCTTATCGCGTCAAGCTTACGGACA
This sequence comes from Sutterella sp. UBA4713, assembly GCA_002404465.1. Taxonomy (GTDB): domain Bacteria; phylum Pseudomonadota; class Gammaproteobacteria; order Burkholderiales; family Burkholderiaceae_F; genus Duodenibacillus. The sequence continues at coordinate 4,511 of DHJT01000076.1, forward strand.
CGTGAATATTTCCGAGCGACATCGTCATCGCTGGGAATTTAATAATCTGTATCGAGAGGCGCTCACAAGCAAGGGACTGCGTCTGGGCGGTACGTCGCCTGACGGAAAGCTCGTCGAAGTCATTGAGCTGGATCCTGCGATTCATCCGTGGTTTGTCGGCGTGCAATTCCATCCGGAATTTAAATCCCGTCCGACACGACCCCATCCGCTTTTCCGCGACTTTGTCGCGGCCGCTATTTGTCACGCACAAGAAAAGTAGCCCTTCCGACAAATCTCTTTAGGAGGTCAAATGCCTCCTAAAGAGACCTTCCCAAAAAGACAAGATAACCCTCAAGTGCCGTAAGAAGCACAAAGCTGATCCAAACATAAACGGGAACGCTCGGCAACGCTTCTCGATTCTTATCTTCGGCAAGGCCGCGAAGAAAAAGGGCTTGGGCGTGGGCCTCCGAATCCGTCTTGACGGTCTTTAGCAATCCGATAAGAAGCATTTTCAGGCGAAAAAGACGCGACATCTTGCCGAAACGAAGATGCACACCGCGCGCAATTTTTTCAAAAGCCGCTTTTTTTGTCGCAAACGATGATGCGGTCAACAAAAAGGCCGTCTGCACATCGAAGGCTTTTTTTCCTAGAATCGGCTTTAAAAACAAAGCGAGAGCATAGGACAATCCGGCCGGAGTCGTTTCTTTAGCTAAAAAAGCCGTCCACAAAAACAGTGTGAGCAAACGAAAAAAAAGGATCCCTGAAAAGCAAAGCGCTTCGGAAACGAGCGCATCTTCAAGTGCGTAGGAAGCCGCAAAGGAAAAGGCAGACCAAAAAAGAGCAAAAAGCCCCCAGGTTTTTATAAACGTTCCGAAACGACAAAAACCGTATCGTCCGGTGTAAATCAGAGCCGAGAGGAAAAAAAAGGGGAATAAAACAATCGGCGAAAATGACCAAACAAAGAGTCCCGTCGGGACAAAAAGCGCAAGAAACAAGCAGTTCTTAGCATGTGCCATGGTTCTTAGAACGGACGGATTCCGTACTCCGGGTGAGAGGCAACCGCGCATCGAACCGCATTCGGTGTCGGGTAAAAGAGCGCGTTTCCTTCATAAAGAATCACGACACAGTCGCCGTTTTTCAAAAGAGGTAAGAACGCATCGGCCTCATGTGTGGCAATCATCATCGTTCGACTCACCCGAAGCTCTTTGAGCGTTGCGATCAGTTCTTTGATGCCCGGCCAATCCAATCCTGACGTAGGCTCATCGAAAAGGACAACCGCTGAAGGCGGAAAAAACGTTGTAAGAAGCGCAAGTTTTCGTCTCTGCCCGAATGACAGGTCACTGACACGAGCGAGCGGATCAAGACAAAAGCGGGATAAAAGGCCCTGTGCCGAGCAGCGTGTTTTCGCGTCCGGATCCGGGTAAGGCAAAAGCAGTTCTTCCAAAGGGGTTTGTCCGAAAAGCGCATAGTCCGAATCCTGGATCAAAAGATTCGGACGATCGGAGGTGACAACAGAACCTGATTCAGGTTTTATCAAACGGGCTAGAACCGATAAAAGCGTACTTTTTCCCGATCCGTTCGCGCCGAGAAGCAGACAAAGACCCCCGTGCGGAACCGTGAAGGTCACGTTCTTGAGAGTGCGGCAAGTCAGGTCCTTAACTTCAATCATCGCGCGAAGCGCCCCCGTGTCATCCGCCAAAAAAGATACGCAAGACCGACTTTCACGAGATCTGCCGGCACAAACACTAAATCCATGTGAGCGGCTTGAACCAGTGTTTTATTAAGTGTCAAACTCATGCCGACAATTCCGCAGGCATGACAGGCCGCAAGTGCAGCGACAAGGACGAGAAGTGAGACAACAAATCCGCCTTTTCGCGCGAGTCCGGCAATAAAAGCCAAAAAAAGAAAGCCGACGAGATACCCGCCCGAAGGACCGAGAAGAACACCCAATCCGGCCTTACCTCCGGCAAATATCGGAAGCCCCACAAGTCCGGCAAGCAAATAGAGAGCAACGGCAAGCACGGCCGTACGAGAGCCGAGGAAAAGCCCCGCAAATGCAATCAACAAAACCTGCAAGGTTATCGGAACGGGACCGATGGGAATGACAAAGAAACTTGCCAGTCCTATCAAGGCGGCAAACTCGGCTGCATAAGCAAGATGTCGAATTCGATCCATGAACATGTCCGAATAAAGAAACATGAAAAAAAAACGCACCGAGGAGCAGTCGATGCGTTTTCTCTTTAAAGGCTAATCCACCCCCACTGAGGGATGAAGACGGAAAAGCTCATAGAACCGAACTTAAGCCATCGCCTTGATAGCGGCGCTCAAACGGCTCTTATGACGCGCAGCGGCGTTCTTGTGCAGAGCACCCTTGGAGCACATCGCGTCAACCAGACACTGCGCCTTTTTGAAGGTTTCGGTCGCAACGGCCTTGTCACCGGACAAAATCGCCTTACGGACGCTCTTGACGGCGGTACGGTACTGCGTACGTTGCGCAGAAAGATGCTGGTTGCGGGCAACGGCTTGACGGGCACGTTTGCGAGCTTGTTTAGTATTAGCCATTTAGGGTTTCCTAAAAATAAATGCTTGAAAAGGGCAAGCCCCCGGTACGAAAACGATTCCGGTGCGCCCCTCGCATTAATCAGCCGTGGGCTCGGCCGGTATGTGTTTACAATGTCGCTTACCGAAAACAAAGAGGGCGAAAAATTTCGCCCCGATTTTCGAAAAGCGCCGTATTTTAACAAAATCGCGGCCTTGCGACAAGAATTTACCTCGAAAAATAAAGACGCCACATGTCCTTACTGCACTCGGCGGCCACGGTTTCCGCCTTTACGATGCTCTCGCGTATCACGGGACTCATTCGCGACATGCTCATTGCTCGGTATTTCGGCGTCTGTGCCGCTACCGATGCCTTTTACGTTGCCTTTCGTATTCCCAATCTTTTGCGCAGACTTTTTGCCGAAGGCGCATTTTCTCAGGCTTTCGTGCCGATGCTCTCGCAGGTTAAAGAAAAAGAGAGCACGTCTCGTACCAAAGAATTTATCAATCACGTCTTCACGCTTCTGGCCATTGCCGTCTTTCTCACAAGCATTCTCGGAGTGCTTCTGGCACCGGCAGTCGTTTGGATGATTGCCACGGGGTTTACAAAAAATCCGACAACGTTTGATTTGGCGGTGGCGTTAACGCGCTTTATGTTCCCGTACATTATTTTCATGAGCCTTGTGGCGCTGTCCGCAGCCGTTCTAAACACCTGGCGCCACTTTGCCGTTCCTGCCTTTACGCCGGTTCTTTTGAATTTGAGTTTCATTGCATTCATTGTCCTAGTCAGCGAGCACCTCGCAGAGCCCGTGTGGGCTCTTGCCTTTGCCGTTCTTGTCGGCGGCGTCTTGCAGATCGGAACACAACTTGTGCAACTCAAACGCATGGGACTTATGCCGTGTTTTACTTCGGTAAAAAAAGCTTTGTCCGACAAAGACGTCACGCATACGCTCCGTTTGATGGTACCGGCAATCGTCGGCGTTGCCGTGGCCCCGATTTCGATTCTGATCAACACCAATATTGCATCACGATTGACCGAAGGGTCCGTCACGTGGCTAAGCTACGCCGATCGTCTCATGGAATTTCCGACGGCTCTTTTGGGTGTGGCGCTCGGTTCGGTACTCCTGCCGAGTCTTTCCCGCTCGTACGCCCGAGGCGATATGAATCGATATCAGGATCTGTTGGATACGGGACTTAAAGTCGTGTTTCTTCTGGCCGTTCCGGCAGCCGTCGGCTTGTTCTTTCTAGCCGAAGGGTTTTCGGCCGTTCTCTTTCAGGGGAAAAACTTTTCAGCACTTGATGTCGCACAAACTTCGATTGCCATTCGCGGTTATGCCGTCGGAATGATCGGGCTTGTCGGCATCAAGATTATCGCGCCGGCTTTTTATGCACGTAAAGACATTAAAACCCCCGTGATTGTCGCAATTGGCAGTGTAATCTTCGTACAAAGTCTGAACCTAGTCACCGTTCCGCTCTTTGCCCATGCGGGATTGGCCCTGTCGGTCGCTTTGGGTTCGTGCTTTAATGCACTCGTATTACTTGCTCTTTTAGCCAAGCGCAAATGGTATAAGCCTGCAGGCGGTTGGATGCTTTACGCCGTGCGCATCCTGGCGGCCGGAATCGCTATGGCAGGATTTCTGTACCTGATTCAATCAGGTACGAATTGGGCTGCAATGCAAAATACGTGGCAACTGCGCCTTGCGTTCGTCCTCGGAATCACGGCCCTGGCAGCCCTTGTTTACTTTGCTCTTTTGGGACTGCTCGGGTGGCGAGGGCAGGAACTTAAAGACGCCGCACGACAAAATTAAAAAGGATCGATTGTGTCGGAATTAATTCCCGGAATTCAAAATCGTCTTGACGACGTTCTTAACCAAATAAAAAACGCACCGAAACTGGAAAACCACGTCGATTTACTGGCTGTGAGCAAAACCTTCCCGAAGGAAGCTGTTTTAATTGCTGCACAGGCCGGGCAACGACTTTTCGGAGAAAACTACGCTCAGGAAGGATGCGAAAAAGTCAATTGGTTCCGAGAAAACCATCCGGAACTTAAGCTTGTTTGGCACTTTATCGGTCCTGTGCAAGCCAATAAAACGCGTCCCATTGCCGAGCATTTTGATTGGGTTGAGAGTATTAACCGCGAAAAAATCGCACGGCGTTTAGACGAACAAAGGCCGGAATCCATGGGACCGCTTAACGTTCTGATTGAAGTCAATATCGACGGTGAAGTAAGTAAATCCGGCGTCATGCCCGAGGATGTTCCGGCTTTGTGCGACATCATCAAAAGCCTTTCGCACCTGCGCTTGCGCGGCCTGATGGCCATTCCCGCTCCGGCTAAAACGCACGAAGAAAAACTCAAACCCCTTCGTGCCATGAGAGCGCTTTACGAATCGCTTCGTGAAAGATACGGATTTGACACGCTCTCGATGGGCATGAGTGACGATCGCTTGGAAGCCCTTGAGGCCGGGACGACGCAAATTCGCGTCGGGACGGCGATTTTCGGGCATCGCGACTACAGTACGAAGTGACTTAGTCGTTCTTTTTTCGACACCAAGCGCGCACTTCTTCCGTAATGCGCATAGCGCAAAACTTCGGGCCGCACATGGAGCAAAAATGCGCGGCTTTCATGCTGTCTTTAGCCAGCGTCGCATCGTGGTAAGCGCGTGCCGTTTCCGGATCAAACGCCAAATTAAATTGATCGAGCCAGCGAAACTCAAAACGCGCTTTGCTCATTGCATTATCGCGAATCTGAGCTCCGGAAACGCCCTTGGCCAAATCGGCCGCATGCGCCGCGATTTTGTAAGCAATAAGCCCTGCACGCACATCGTTTTTATTCGGAAGCCCCAAGTGCTCCTTGGGTGTCACATAACAGAGCATTGCCGTTCCGAGAGCACCGATTGTCGCAGCACCGACGGCGCTTGTAATGTGATCGTACCCGGCAGCACAATCGGCCACCAAGGGGCCTAGGGTGTAAAAAGGGGCTGCGTCGCAAAGCATCTGTTCGGCCGAAACGTTTTCGGCTACCCGGTGCAACGGAATGTGTCCCGGTCCCTCGATCAAAACCTGCACGTCATGCGCTCGGGCACGTCTGGCCAATGCCCCGAGTTCGGCAAGTTCGGCCATCTGTGCCTTGTCGCACGCATCATGTAAGGACCCGGGTCGTAGCCCGTCGCCTAAACTCAATGTCGCATCATAGGAAGCGAGAATTTCACAGAGCTCGTCAAAATGCGTCCAAAGGAAGTTTTCCGCATTGTGACGCATGCACCATAAAGCCATAACGGAGCCGCCGCGAGAAACGATGCCGGTAAGACGCTTCTCGGTCATCGGAATAAAACAAAGGCGGACTCCGGCATGAATCGTAAAGTAATCAACCCCTTGCTCGGCCTGCTCGATAACGGTGTCGCGAAAAAGTTCCCATGTAAGCTTTTCAGCCTGTCCGTCGACCTTTTCCAATGCTTCATAAAGCGGCACGGTTCCGATCGGCACGGGGCTGTTACGAAGAATCCACTCGCGTGTCTGACCGATGGCTTTCCCGGTTGACAAGTCCATCACGGTATCTGCTCCCCAACGAACGGCCCAAATCATTTTGTCGACTTCTTCGGCAATATCGGACGCAACGGCCGAATTGCCGATGTTTGCATTGACCTTCGTTAAAAAAGCACGGCCGATAACCATGGGTTCGGATTCGGGATGATTAATCGATGCGGGCAAAACGGCTCGCCCCGCGGCAATTTCGTCGCGCACAAACTCCGGGGTAATCGTGTTCGGACAAGTAAAGGGAAGGGAGGGGGCCGGATGCTCGAAAGTTAATGCTGCGCGACTTTCGGACGATAGCGCCGACAGACTTCGAAGATAAGCCGTACGATTGACGTTTTCTCGAATCGCTGCAAACTCCATCTCCGGGGTGACAATGCCGGCTTTCGCGTACGCAAGTTGCGTCGGATGAATCAGAGCTTTTGCGCGTCTTACGTGCGTATTACCTGCAAAGGGATTGTCCTTGAAGGGTGTTTTCGGAGACGGCAAAACCTCGGTGTCGGCACGCTGTTTAATCCAATCGGCGCGTCGTTTGGCAATGCCGATGCGGCAATCGGGCTGTTGCACGCAATCGCCCCAAGGGCCCGATGTGTCATAAAGAAAAACCGGCGGATTCACCTCGCTTTTTCCTTGAGGAAGCACGGAATCGGCTTGATAAACGGCTTTCATCGGCACGGGACCGCAGATTGATCCTGAAACCGTTATGCGCTCAACGCGTGAACAAGAACTTGTGGCAATAGCAATGGTTTTATCCGTCATAGTCGCATTTGAAAAAACGGGAGGTGCGACTACCTTGGGAATAAAATCCGAAAACCGTGTCGCGTTTCCCTCCGCTGATGTCAATCAGATCAGGTTTTAGGGCTCTCTCTCAATCGGACGTATCCGATACACCCAACGCAGGGCAGGGAGTGTAGCACCCGAAAAACAACACAGGAACGCCCGTCGAATAAGAAAAAAACTGCGAGAGCCGCCCTTAAATTACAACAGATGACCTTCAAACGACGAATCGAAGACTTTGGCTACCACCTCGGAGGCATATTTTTGGATATAATGGCGCACTTTATGAGAGTTCACCCTTGTGGGGGTATGTAAAAAATGGCTGTCCAGCAAAATAAAAAATCCACGAGCCGTCGCGGTAACCATCGTTCTCACGATTCCCTGACGAATCCGCCCGTTGCCGTTGAAGCAACGACCGGGGAAGTTCACCTGCGTCATCACATTTCTGCCACGGGCTTTTACCGCGGTAAGAAGGTTGTCGCAAACAAAGAATCGACCGAGAAATAAATCGGTTCGTTGTACGGCATCACGTACAGCAACGGAAAATTAATGCAAATTAAGTCGCCTTCGGGCGTGTTGTATTCTTATTAGAATACGCACATAAAGAGGCGACTTTTTTTGTTACCTCGCGTTTTCGATTCGTCTTGAAAGTAGGGACGGTATCAAATCCGACTGGCAATTTCAAAGGTAAGTGTATGAGGAAAATCGCGGTCGTTTTTCCGGGGCAGGGTAGTCAATGTGTCGGCATGCTCGCCGATCTTGAAAACACGGCTTGCGTCAAAGAGACACTCAGGCAAGCCGATGCCGTCCTCGGCTATCCGATTTCCGACATGATTGCCCGAGGCCCGGAATCACTACTGAATCAAACGGTACACACACAGCCGGCGCTCGTCGTGACCTGTGTGGCGATTTATCGCGCACTCCTTGAAAAAACAGACCTCATCCCGACGTACTTTGCCGGTCACAGCCTCGGAGAATTTGCCGCATATGCGGCCTCCGGGATTCTTTCCTTTAAAGATACGTTAAATCTTGTTCGTCTTCGGGCCGAACGCATGCAAGACATTGCGCGGAGACACCCCGGACACATGAGCGCCGTCTTAGGCCTTACGGCCGACGTTATTGCCTCGGTTTGTTCGACCGTACCCGATGAGGGATTTGTCACCCCCGTTAACTATAACTCACCGCTTCAGACCGTCATTGCTGGCACGGGAAAAGCCTTTGAAAGTGCCAAAGTCGCGTTGAAAAACGCCGGAGCCAAACTCGTGATTGACTTGCCGATTTCAACGGCCTTCCATACGTATTTGTTCGAACCGGTGGCCCGCATCCTTCTTAATCGCCTACAAGCTCTGGACATCCATCCGACACAAGCCCCGGTTGTCGCCAATATTGACGGCACGGCCAAGGAAACGAAACCGGAAATCATCACCTCGCTTTCCGAGCAAGTTTCAAACCCGGTGCAATGGGTCAGAACACAAGACTTTTTTCTTCGGAACAATGTAACGGACATCATCGAGTGCGGACCGGGAAAAACCTTAACGGGTTTGGCAAGACGCACCGTCAAAGGCATCGCATTATTTAATGCCTCGGATATCAAATCGATTGATGCCGTTGCCGCAGCACTAGCAACGGAGTAACTCCATGACGACACTTTTTTCCAATACCGCTTTTGCCGGGCGCGTTGTTCTTGTCACGGGAGCAAGTCGCGGCATCGGACAAGCGATTGCCGCAGCTTTTTCCCTAACCGGAGCACGCGTGATCGGCACGGCGACAACCGAACACGGAGCCGAGGCCATTACCGATGCGCTTGCCGGAACCGGCAAAGGCGTTGTTCTCAATGTCACGGATCCCTCAGCCGCGGCCCCCCTGATTGATACCATTGTCAAAGATGAGGGAAAAATCGATATTCTTGTCAACAATGCCGGGATTACGCGCGACGCTCTGAGCATGCGTCTTACGGACGAAAACTGGAATGCGGTTCTTGATGCCGATTTAACCGGCGCCTTTCGCTTGGTGCGTGCCGCTTTGCGCCCGATGATGCGCGCTCGGTACGGACGGATTATCAATCTGGCGTCGGTTGTCGGTGTGACGGGAAATGCCGGCCAAGCCAACTACGCTGCCGCCAAAGCCGGTCTTATTGCGATGAGTCGGTCTGTTGCTCGGGAAGTCGCGGCACGCTCCGTTACCGTCAACTGCGTGGCCCCGGGCTTTATCCAGACGGATATGACAAGGAGCATCCCCGAAACCATGCGTGAAGCGCTTTTAAAGGAAATTCCGGCTCAGCGATTCGGGAATCCCGACGACATTGCACAAGCCGTTTTATTTTTGGCCAGTGAGGCAGCCTCATACATCACGGGCGTCGTGCTTCATACGAACGGAGGATTGTATACGGGGTACTAAAACCCTGATACAATCGCTATACTTTAGCAATATATTCGGTCCGCATTCTTTGCGGACCTTGTAATTGAACCTATCTGGGAGTTATCAATGGACGATTTGGAACAGAAAGTCAAGAAGATTATTGCCGAGCAACTCGGAAAAGATGTCGATGACATCAAAAATGAGGCTTCGTTTATCGAAGACCTCGGTGCCGACAGCCTCGATACCGTCGAGCTCGTGATGGCACTTGAAGATGCCTTCAAGGTTCAAATTCCCGATGAGCAGCAGGAAAACCTGCGTACGGTTCAGCAAGCCATCGACTTTATTCGTGCCAATCAGAAAGCGTAAGTCGTTTTCGTCACGTGATTTGTATCTCCCAAGAAAGGGCCTTCAATTAAGGCCCTTTCTCGACTTTAACGGAGTTTTGTTATGCGTCGTGTCGTTGTAACCGGTCTCGGACTTGTCAGTCCGCTGGGCAATACCGTTTCCGAAAGCTGGTCTGCTCTTCTTGCCGGCCGATCCGCTATCGGTCCGATAACGACATTTGACGCCTCGGCCTTTAATTGTCGCATTGCAGCTCAAGTCAAGAATTTTGATGCCTCGAAAGTCTTAGGCATTAAGGATGCACGCCGTTTTGAATCCTTTACGGCCTACGGCGTCACGGCGGCCGCAGAAGCACTTGACGATGCCTCGTTGCTCTTTACCGACGATGACCCGGCAGCCTGTCGGGCCGGAGCACTCATCGGATCGGGCATCGGCGGCATTGTCACAAAGTGTCGGGATTATGCCGCGTATTTAACCGGGGGCCCGAGAAAGTTTTCCCCGTTTATCGTTCCGGCATCCATCATTAATTCGACGGCCGGGGAACTTTCGATTTTAAGACATTTACGCGGACCGAACCTGGCCGTCGGCACAGCGTGCACGACGGGTTTACATGCCGTCGGAGAGGCTGCGTGGATTATTGCCCGAGACGACGCCGACGTCATGGTGGCCGGCGGAACCGAAAGCCCCATTCATCCGGCGGCCATCGGGGGATTTGACAATATTCGAGCTCTGTCCCGACGCAATGACGATCCGCAAGCGGCATCCCGCCCCTTTGATTCGGCACGTGACGGGTTCGTATTAGGTGAGGGTGCAGGTATGCTCGTTCTGGAAGAATACGAACATGCCGTTTCCCGCGGGGCAAAAATTTACTGCGAGATTATCGGGTACGGTTTAAATGCCGACGGCTATCACTTTACGGCGCCGCGTAGTGAGGGCGCGGCCGAATGCATGCGATTAGCGTTAAAACGCGCAAAAATTGCACCCGAGGATGTTGACATGCTCAACGCCCACGGGACCTCGACACCGATGGGTGATGTGAGCGAGGCTCAAGCCGTTCGAGCCGTTTTCGGGGATGCAACCGATAAACTTCGTGTGACCTCAACAAAGGGAGCCACGGGACACGCTCTCGGAGGAGCCGGCGGCATCGAATCGGTTTTTACGGTGCTCTCGATTCGTGATCAAGTCGTCCCGCCGACATTGAATCTTACGGAGCAAGATCCCAAGTGCCCGATCCGAATTTGTACCGGAAAACCCGAATACATGCCCGTTAACGTCGCGATGAAAAACAACTTCGGCTTCGGCGGGACAAACGGGACGCTCATTTTTCGAAAGCTTGAGGCCGACTAAAACCAGCCCAAATTCGGCCCCTCGAGCTTTTGTACGCAACGAAAGCGGATCGTCCCCGTGTAGCCCTTTCCCTTGGCATCCGTCGTCGCATCAAGGGGCATCATTCCGAGATCTTTCTTTTCGCACACATCACGAGCCTTTTGGATTTGTTTATCTCGAAAGGCTCCGTATGTGCTCGTCCAGGGCTCCGTCAGCGTCAGTGTATATTCATCTTCGGCAACGCGCGAGAGCGACGTTTCGCCGCGATCAAGGCTTGAGCAACCGACGGCAAAGAGAGTACTTAAACAAATAACGAGGTTACAAAACTTTCGCATATTTTTACGCATAGTGCGTCTTAACTTATCGAGAGAGGAGTCACGGGAGCTTTCCTGTGCCCGTCCGCAATCTCCGTTTTATCAAGACAAACGGCATAGGCCGCATCAATAACCTTGAGTTTAGCGTACCCGCGGGCACTTGATAAGGCCTGCTTTCGTGCTGCGTCATCGGCCGTCACAAAATAAGCCGTTCGCACGGCATTGAGCGTTCGGATAATCGGCAAGGCCTTGTAATTGGTATCAAGAGCGTACGAAAAGACTGCTTGCGGCGCCGCATCCTTGAGCGCAAGATACAAAGCATTTTCCGCATAGCGCACTTGGATTTGAGGCTCAGAACAATCTTCGCGCGTCAACCATAAACCCAACCCGGGTGAGGTCCAAAAGAGTTTGCGACGTCGAACGACACGACGCTTTCCCAAAGCGTCAATCGGGTCAACCAGATCGACTAAGGCTAACTTTTCCAGAACCTCGCTCCAACGACGGCCGGTCGCTTGACTCACACAAGAAGCTTTCGAGACGGCCGACCAGTTAACGGGTTTTGACGTAAAACCTGCAGCCTCGCGCAAAAAATCAAAAAAGGGAGCCTCGTTTCGAATTTTAAGTCCTGTCAGGATCACTTCGGAAAAAAAATCCTTAAACCAAGGCTCCCAAAATTGTGCGGGGAGAACGTTAATCAGGCTACCGGCGCTTTCAAGCGACTCTTTAATCGATTCAAATTCAAAAATAAGCTCCGTCTCGTGTTTTATCGATGCCGCACGCGACGCGGTGACCGAGCAAACAGCCGTTTCAATGCCGGAATCTTTAGCCTTACGGGTAAGATTTGACAAATCAGACATGCCGAAGTGACCGGAAACGCTGAGCGTTGCTTCGGGATGACCGATTAAATAATCCAATGCCGCATCAAGGAAATGCACTCTTAAGTGCCCGTCTCCGATCGAACCCGCCTTTGCGTAAAGGGTAAAAAAAGCGTCCGGATCGGCATCAAAAAGTCGGGAGGCATAAATATTCCTTACGGTGCAGGGAAGTGAAGGAATCACTACCCCGGCATCGTACCGGGTTACGGTAAGGCGCGCCGTCATGTAAGTAGGCCCTTACTTTTAGCAACTCGCCGACGCAAAACATCGGCAAGGACAAGGTACAAGACGGCAAGGATAGCGGAATGAAGTACAAGCGGCACGACATCGCTCAGTGCCGCACCGTTTTGACTTAACGCCACCATTGCCTGGATGCCGGGCGTTGTCGGGAACAAAAGAGAAACGCCGTAGGCCAGGTATCCGAAGCAGACGGTCGGATAGATTGCCCCCGAAAGAAAAACAGCCGGGGCCGATGTGGGGACTACAAATTGTGCGTAGTAGGCACTTGAGGCGAAAGAAAGCGTTATGACCGCACCGAGTCCGACAACACCGAGAAGCATGAGAACCATCTCCAGGAGCGTTGCCCAAAAGTTTTCCATTGTCGGAAATTCGAAAAGGGAAAAGACAAACCCTTCGGCATAACAAAACCAGAAAAAACCGAAAAGCAAAAAGCCCGCTAAACACAGAGCAAAACTCGTTCGATCCGTCAGAATTTTCCGCGTGTATCCGTCAATCGGTCGACGAGCCAACCATCCGCCCAATGTCACGCCGATGCACATGAAAAGGACGGACTGCATGATGACGGGACCGACAACCGGAACCGTATAGCTCGCGTACCCGGCAATCACGTTAAATAAGTTCTGATCGGCAAGCGTCACCGGAGGGCTCGAGAGCACTTGAAGTGTCTCTGCGGAAGTGCCGGCTCGATTTAAATTGCGTGCGAGCGGCATTCGTGCTTCGTCAAGCGTTACGGAAAGAACGGCGGCTTGCACGGCACGGGCTTTGACAACGTAAAAACCGTTAACGGTTACAGGAACGGTCACAGGTTTACCGGCTAAGGTGTGTTTTTCGTAATCGAGCGGAATCGTGATGACGGCGCTGACTTTTTCGCGTTTATATAGGTCAAAGGCTTTGGACAAATCCGTCTCCACAGCCACGATCTTAAGACTCGGAAGGCTTTTAAAACGCGAGATCATTTCCCGTGAGGCCGGCGTCCTGTCTAAATCGACAACGGCGCACTCGATACCCGTGACGGTCTGATGCATGTACGGCCACGCGTAAAAAAAACAATACAGAGCCAAAGCCAGAACAAAAATAACACACGTATCGGGCGTAAAGATCCCGCGACGTACTCCCTCGAAAACTCGAGCAAAAAGGCCTTGGGGAAGCGGCTCATCAACAGGCGTGTGCGGTTCAGCCTCTTCTTGTTTCCAACGCCGGAGTCGATAGGGGAAGAGGGCAAGGCCGACCAAAAGAGGCACGAGAACAAACAGACACTGCACGGCAAGAAGCCATAGCGTGTGCGAAAGAGGGCTATTTAAAACCCACTGGGACGCTTGTATACGGAAAAACCACGTGAGCGGCAGAATTTCTCCGAAAAGTTGCGCTACGGCGTCCATGGAATCCAGGGGGTAAGAAAAACCGGTAAACGGAATAATCGGAGCACAAAAAGCAATGGCGCTTGACATCGCGATAAGCCAAAAAGGCGAGCAGGCGACAAAAGAAAGCGCAAAAGCCGTCATTGATAAAATCAGGAGAACGGCTCCGAGAAGCCAAACAAGGACACTGCCCGCAGGGGGATTTTCACAAAAACCGGCGAACCAAGCCACATAGACAGCCGCACAAAAGCTATAGAAGGCGATCCAGGGCAACGCCTTCCCGATAAGTTTCAATCGAACGGAAAATCCGGGAGCAAAATCACGCAAGCATGTTTTCTCACGCCACTCACGCGCAAAAACGCCGACCATCGTCAAAACGACACCGAGCGCAAACACACAGGGCACAAGCGTGCTTAATAGGAAAGGCGCGTAGTTAAAGTTAGGATTGCCGGGCACGTAAACATCGGCCGTAAGCGATGACACAGCCTCTTGAGCACCTTTTAAGCTTCCGCCCGTGCCGGCCAGATAAGGCGAAAGCATTTCGATGAGTTTTTGCTTTAACGCGCTTTTTATGTCAATTTCCAAAGTTGTTGCAATGGCGTAATAGCTTTTAGCAAACGAAAGCTCGATGGCGCTTTCTCCGGTTCGAGCTGCCAGATGTGCTCCCCAGTTCGTCGGTATGACGACACTGGCGAAAACGTGTCCGGAACGCATGCCGTCTAATGCTTCTCCGACACTTCGATAGCGCTCAAGCCGCACGGACGGAATGGAATCTAACGAGGTTACGACTTCACGGCTCAGGAGCGACGAATCCAGGTCCACGACGGCAACGGGAAGTTGCCGCATAAGCCCGGCAGCAAAAATCGAGGCAAAAATACAAGCAACCAGAACGGGCCACAAAAGCCCCGTGATCAAAAGTGCCGGGCGTTTTGCGGCTTCACGGACTTCCGCGGACGCTGCGTTGACAATTTCGCGTAAGGCGTTCATAGACCCTTTAACGATGAACGATAATGCTCATACCGGGACGAAGTCCTTCGACGGCTTCGGTCGGTCTGGCTCGCACTTCGAACGTGCGCATATCGTAACCGGTCGACTGTTTTGTCGATCGCCACGTCGCATAATCGGCACGCGGCGAGATATAGTAAACCTTAAAGGGGACGTCTTTACGATCTAACGCCGGAATCTGAGCTTTAAAGACAGAGCCCATTTTCACAGTAGCCATTTCGTCTTCTCGGATGTTAAAGACAGCCCAACTGTCGCTTAAATCCACGAGTGTTACCAAGGGAAAACCTGCTCCGGTCACTTCGCCGGCTTCTAAGACAATCCTTGAAATCTCACCGCTTCTCGGAGCTTTAACCAAGGCCTCGGAAGCCAAGCTTGTCACTTCGGCAACACCTTCTCGCGCTTGTTCGGCAAGGGCATCGGCGGCCACTTTCTCATCGGCGCGCGCGCCGTTCGTTGCCATATCCCACTGACTTTTAGCCGCAGCCTGCGCATTGACGGCATTTTTCAGAGCCGCACGTGCTTCATCATGCTTTTGAGCCGATACAAGACCTTCTTTAAAGAGCGCATCAACACGGGAAAAACTCTTTTTTGCCAATTCGGCTTGAGCCGCTGCGCGTTCAAATTGTGCCTTGGCAGCTTTGATCTGTTCGGCACGCACACCTTCGTGAACTAGGCGAGACTTGGCCTGAGCCGCTTGGCTTTGCGCTTTGACTTGTCCGAGTTTAGCCGCAATCTCCGGAATTTCAAGCTCCATAAGGACCGTATCGCGCGCCACCGTGTCGCCTTCGCGAACATTGACCTTAGCAATACGCCCGGAGATTTTAGAGGCCACATTGATGACTCGCGCCTCCATTTGCCCCTGAAAAGGCGGCAGTGTCGGATAAGCTGCCTTCCACAGTCCGAACAAAACCAAAGCAACGGCCAAAGCAAGAACCAAAACAAGTAGAGACTTAAAACGGGGTTTGAGAGCGAGAGACATGACTTACTTCTCAATAAAATTATCGTTATAGGATAGCGATTCTGTGAAAATCTCGGAACTGCCGCAGACGGCATTAAGTGAGGCCCAGGAAACAACGAACTGATAGGCGCTTACACGGCGAGCGATTTCCGCACCCAATAGCTTATTGCGAGCATCGCTGACCTCCGTGGATGTCGCAAGTCCCTCGGCGAAAGCTCTCTGTCTTAAGCGCAAATTCTCACGAGCCAATTCAAGCGACGAACGTGTTAAATGGTATTGATCTTGCGTCTGGCGGGTTCTTAAATATGCCGTCTCAACGGCTTGCTCAATTTGATTGCTCGCTTCTGCGATTCCGGCCGAGGCCTTATCGACTAAAGCACGGGCCGAAGCAACGCTTTCGGCACGGTCTTTGTTGTCCCAAAGCGTGATTTTGACACCGATTCCGGCAACCCAATCGGGTTCCGTAACCGACAAGTAATGCTTAATGGCATTACCTTGGGCAAAAGCATAGACCTGAGGAGCCCAAGCGGCCTTAGCTGCTTTAAGCCCCTGGTCGGCTTGATTGCGTTTGGCTCGAACGGCACGAATAACAGGGCTCATAGCCAGTGCCTTATCTTTCCACGTTTGAAGATTTCCGATGGGACGAGCCAAAACAAAAAGGGGCGTCGACAGGTACCTGACCTCTTGTTCGCGTAAAAGACGCGCCAAATCACTTTCGGCAATCTTGGTATCCGTTTCAGAAGCAATCAACTCACGCGCAGCCTTATCCCGGTCCACTGCCACACTCATGGCCTCAATACGACTGATCGATCCCGTTTGATTCATGCGATTAGCGCGTTTAAGTTCTTCATTTTGCTCGGAAAGCATTGATTCACGGAGTTTTTGCACGGAACGAGCCAGTTGCACACCGAAGTATTTTTGCGTGAGCGTCACATCCAGTTTATCGCGTGCCGTACGTTCGTCCTCACGCGATTCAGCAACGGAAGCCTCGGATGCCGCAACCTTGGCAGAAATCGCTCCGCCCATGTAGATCGGCAACTCAATACTCCCGATCAGGCGCGGTCCGTACAAATCTTGTGAAAACTGCAAAGGGACGGAAATCGGCGGAATGTTAGGGATGCCCGTACTGATGGATTTTGTTCCTAAATCCACGTCTTTACTGCCCCAAAGATGCCGAAATTCCGCAGTCACCTTCGGACCGTGAAGGCTTTTCAGGCTCTCGGCCGTGTGCTCGCGATGAGCCGTTTCCGCATAGTTAATCCTCAAAGCATCGCTTCTGGCGTGCGCAAGAGCACGGGCCGAAGCAAAATCCAACGTGATGCTCTGCGAGAAACCGGGCTGTGCGAGCAGGGTAGAAAGACACCCTGCAGCGAGAGCTTGCTTGATGTTTAAATTGCTGTTCATTCTGAAATTTTACTCAATAGGGGAATTTCGCCATGCAATCTTCCCGTAACGCAGACCTTCTTTCCGATATTCGAAACTAAGGCAAATTTTAACGCACCGAGTCAAACATTCCGTTCCCACTCGTGTAAAATGAGCGCCCTGTCGCTTGATGCCCGGGTGACGAAATTGGTAGACGTAGCGGACTTAAAATCCGCAGCCTTCGGGCGTACGGGTTCAATTCCCGTCCCGGGCACCACGATAAACTTAGCACGACTTAGCGGCACCTAGCGA
>DHJT01000076.1:21847-22011 GCA_002404465.1 Sutterella sp. UBA4713
CTTGGGCTCTGCTAAACTTAGCGAGCCCTAGCAAAAGTTAGCGTATTTTGTTCCGAATTTTGTTCCGAGTGATTGCTCTTTAGTGAGTAGAAAATGGTCTGCATTGAAAAGACAAAGCAGGAAAGTTGTCGCGTCTACGGGAAAAGAGCCTCTTAGACCTTCAG
>DHJT01000076.1:22053-22752 GCA_002404465.1 Sutterella sp. UBA4713
TCAATAGCCGTTCAGAATCAATCAGATTTGGATCTTCATACTTCCGCGTGAAATCTAGGTAAAAGCATCTTGACAAACGTCGCGAATGGTGCGCATAGATGTAGCTCAATTGAGCCACAATACTTCAAAATACAGACCCCCTACGGAATAGACACAACTATGACAGCTACAGCATTTGTCAGGGCACGGGTTAACGAAGAACTGAAAAATGAGGCAACAAAAGTATTAGCCGGTATGGGATTGACGGTTTCCGATGTCGTGCGTATTGCGCTAACTAAAATTGCGAAGGAAAAAAAGCTACCTTTCACTATGAGCGTAACCAACAAACTTACCGCGGAAACGCTCTCAAAGAGCGCGCATGGGAAAGATGTATTTCATGCTAAGAATGCTGACGATTTATTCTATCTGATGCGAAAATTGGAATACTCAGGGCAGTTTAAGCGCGACGTGAAGCAAGCGCAGAAGCGAGGCAAAGACATAGACAAACTGAAAATTTTGTTGAGTCTGCTAATCGAAGGCAATACACTTCCTAAGCATATCTCGACCGTCCATTAAAGGGAGCATGGCGAGGATGCCGAGATGTCCATATTGAACCTGATTGGCTGTTAATCTACAAAACTACGAAAGACTTGTTGCGCTTCGAGCGAACAGGACGATATTCCGATTTATTCGAGGAGTGACACCAACAAATTCCATGCC
>DHJT01000076.1:22806-28916 GCA_002404465.1 Sutterella sp. UBA4713
TATCCAACAGGGGCAAATTAGAGCGAGTCTCTGAACGTTTTTCCCGTCGAAAATTTTCATTCGAATCCAATTTGGGAAAAGCCCATTGTGTGTCAGGTTCGTTAGGCGCTGTGCTAATGTAATCCATGAGGAGGTCAATTAGAGTTCGTCAGGCAACATTGCGATTCTTCGGATAGTTGCAAGACCGATTCATCGTTCTACGATTGACTGGAGCAAGAACGATAGTTGGTGACTTAATCGAAGTCATCAAGCACTACGGCCTGATTTATATGTTTTTTGAGAAATGAAGCCGAAACTAATTGCTTCAGTTATCGTTTTTTTTCGGAGCAGGAGAAACTTTTGCCATGGATAAATTAATCCGAACAAACATTCAACCCAACAGCCCTGTCATCGGAAGTCGACAGGTAACCGCTTCCGACGCTCAAGGATCTTTTGCGAAAGTCTATTTCACAAAACACATCGATGCAGAGCATTTGATTGCGCTATACAAGCACGTCAATGAGGCCGTTTTCGGGAAGGTGGCCATTAAACTCCACACAGGCGAGCGCCACGGTCCGAACATTCTTCCTCGGGACTTGGTCAAAGCCTTTCAAGCCCAAATTCCGACAAGCACCATTGTCGAGACCAATACCCTTTACAAAGGAGATCGTTACACAACGCAAGATCACCTGAGAACACTTGAAATCAACGGCTGGAATTTCTGTCCGGTGGATATCATGGACGCCGACGGTACGGTGAATCTTCCGGTTCGGGGCGGCAAGCACCTGAAAGAAGTTTCCATGGGGAAAAATCTTGTCAATTACGACTCAATGATTGTGCTGACGCACTTTAAAGGACACGCCATGGGAGGCTTCGGCGGCTCCATGAAAAACATCGCTATCGGATGCGCCGACGGGCGAATCGGCAAGCAACAAGTACACGGCGTAAGTGATGTAAATTTACCTTGGGATCAATGGCCGGCCAAAGAACACCTCATGGAGACGATGGCTGAATCGGCCAAAGCAACGTGCGACTTTTTCGGAAAGCGCATCTGTTTTATCAATGTCATGCGTCGCATGTCAGTCGACTGCGATTGCGCAGGTCTTGCTGCGGCCGAACCGACGATTCCGGATGTCGGAATCCTGGCGTCGACAGACATATTGGCCGTCGATCAAGCGTGCATTGACCTCGTTTTTAACATGACGCATCATGATAATCACGATTTGGTCGAACGGATTGAATCTCGTCACGGGCTGCGTCAGCTCTCCTACATGAGAGAGCTCGGAATGGGAAATCCGCAGTACGAACTCATCTCAATCGACGACTAACCCGAAGAGATTCTCCGATTTGCGAAAAATTTCAGTCAAAAATCATTAAGCTACATTCGCCTTACGCTCGGGGGTCGCTTAACGAACATCGCATGTTGCTCCTTGCAAGCCGATTGCCCGCCATTTGAACGACAATCGGTTCAGGAGCGGTTCTCAGTCGGAAACCAATCTATTTAATAAGCCCGTTTTCTTTAAGCCAGTTATGCACGCCGATGCTTTTGAGCGAAACGGAACCGTAGGTGACATAGTGCGTACCGAGTTTAGAGTTCGGGAGCAATTTCTCGAAATCTTCGCGCGTATGCATGAGACCGCCGCCTCCGTGTGTATTGCACGTTAAAACAAACTTTCCGTCAAGATTCACCGACCGAATCCACGTCTGAAGCGGGGAGGCAATGTGATGCCACCAGGTCGGAGAAGCAAGAACAATTGTCTCGTAGTTTTCTAGGCGAATCGGAACAGGCTTAATCGGTCGCAAGACGTGATTCTCGATTTCCTCTTTCACAACCTTTGTCGTCGAGTTGTAGTCAGACGAATAGGGGGCCACGGTTTCAATGCGAAAGATGTCCGCACCGGTTGCATACTGAACGGCTCGAGCCACACTTTCCGTATTACCTGTCAGGGAAAAATAGACAACCGCAATCTTGGAAACACCTTGTGCATGGGAATTTGTCATCGTTTTAACAGTCAATGCCGGGAAAACGGCAAGAATGGGGAAAAGTTTGAGCAAGGAACGCTTGTTCATAGCAGTCCGTAAGCAACTCTTGACTAAAGTCAGAAGCTTTATTGTTACCGTCTTAAATGAACACCAACAGGGACACTCCCTCGGGCGACGTACGATTGTACATCGTACAACTTTTTGCTTCAGTTACAAGTCTCTCCAATCGGTTAAATACTGTTTCCGTCTGTTGCATGAACCCCTTTGTACGGAAAAATTGCGCAGAATGCCTTTGTCTCTTCAGTTGAACTTTTTTAAGGATTGCGCCATGAAAAAAATGCGTATCGTTATTCCGGCCTTTTTGGCCGTTGCCGCTTTTTCAGCCGTAGCCGGCCTTCCCGCCGGGATGACTCCCGGGAAAACCGGAACGCTTGTCAGTCTTTCCGCAGAAGCGACGATTTCTCAAGCAAATGACCAAGCCACAGTGAATCTTTATTGCACACAAACCGGAAAGGATGCAACGGCGTTAACACGCTCGGTTCTTGAAATAACGGAAAAAGGTCTTGCGACTTTAAAGGCCTTAGCCATCCCGGATGCCAAATTTAAAACCACGGAACTTTCCTCTTGGCCCCAGTATGTGACCCCGAAAAAAGGGGAGGCGACCACCATCGGCGGCTGGCAGGTCAGGCAATCCCTGAGCATTACCGTCAAAGATGCCGCCCAGGCTGCCCGGATTATTGAAGCCGCTCAACCATACTTTGCCTTTGACGGAATTTCTTTTTCACTCTCGCAAAAAGCACGACAAAGCGTTGAAACATCGCTCATTGACGAAGCAATGACGCACCTCGGGGAGCGCGCAACGCAAGTGGCGCGTTCGATGGGAAAGAAGGCCTCGAACGTAAAAATCGAATCCTTAGATTTCGGACAAACCGGCTACCCGGTCGCCCGCATGTTACGTGCTGCGAAGGCTACGGCTTTCGACGCAACGGAAAACGCCGTCTTGCCGACGCTCGAAGCCGGAGAATCGAACGTAACTTTAAGAGTCAATGCTCAGGTTCGGATTAAATAATCTGAACTAAATTTTTATAAGGCCCGGCAGAACTCCCGAAAAGTTATGCAATCTTCAAACCGTTGAAACGGAATAAAAAAACATTCAGCGGCGACAAGTGCGGAAGACCCATTTCAAAGAAATGCCGCGAAGAAACTTGTGACTTAAGTGAGGGGTTGCTAAAAAATCTCGGCTAGCGAAACATTCCGGACATTTCCGTTTTCCTTTTTTTCATCGTGATCTTGAAAAAAACTCAACGATATCCGGAATGAAATCGCACTGAAATCACCTGTCATTCGAAGATTCAAATAAACCTGCCGGTCTGACTTTCCGAAGTTCCGCGGATATCGGCCGGCGTTCCTTGCGCGACAACGCGGCCGCCCTCCGTGCCCCCTCCGGGGCCGAGATCAATAACCCAGTCGGCGTTCCTGATGACATCAAGATCATGTTCAATCACGATAACGGTTGCGCCGTTTTCGATGAGTCTCTGGAAAACCTTAAGAAGCGTCATGACATCAAGTGGATGAAGGCCGATCGTCGGCTCGTCGAAGACGAAAACGGTATCCGATTGGGTCTTTCCCATTTCAGAGGCAAGCTTGAGGCGCTGCGCCTCGCCGCCCGAGAGCATCGGCGTCGCTTCTCCGAGCGTCAGGTAGCCGAGCCCCAGATCTTCAAGGGTCTTAAGTCGCTGAGAGACAAGTTTGAGACCGTCGCAGGCTTTCAAGGCGCTCGTGATGTCCATCGCCATGATTTCCGGAAACGAATAGCATTCGTGCACCTTATTTCGGTACTTCACTTTCTTGGCATCGGCCGCATAGCGGGAGCCTCGGCATTCAGGACAGGGAATGTCGACGTCGGGAAGGAACTGAACATCAAGACTTACGATGCCTGTTCCGTCGCAGACAGGGCAACGGAGCTTACCGGTGTTATAAGAAAAATCACTCGCTTTCCAGCCGAGTACTTTAGCATCCTCAGTGCGGGCGAAGACCTTCCTTAATTCATCATGCACGTTTGCATAGGTTGCGACGGTCGAACGCACGTTGATGCCGATGGGCGAAGCGTCGATCAGCTTTACTTGTCGGATCTGCGGAGCGTCAATTGATTTGACATGCGAGGGCAGGGGCTTTCCGGCGAGTTTTTCCTGCATTGCCGGCACGAGCGACTCCAGAATGAGCGTTGATTTTCCAGAACCCGAAACACCCGTGACCACCGTGAGGCGCCCCTTCGGGAACCTTACGGAGAGGGGATGCACCGTATGGATGCTTTCGGTTTTCATAGAAATGACACCGAGGTCGAACATCCGTCCCTTCGGCGTCACGTCGCGGCACCGAGTGGTTTTTCCGGATAAGAACGGACCGATCAGACTCTTCGGATCGGCCTTGATTGCTTTAAGCGGCCCTTTTGCGACAACCGTGCCGCCGCCGGCACCGGCTTTCGGTCCCATTTCGATCATCCAGTCCGCGGCGTTCAGAATCTGTACATCATGGTCGACGAGGACGACGGAATTGCCGTCGCCGATGAGGTCTTTCATCACGCCAATCAATCCCATGATGTTAGCCGGATGAAGACCGATGGAAGGCTCATCGAGAACGTAAAGGATGCCCGTCGTTCTGTTTCTGACAGCGCGCGCGAGCTGCATGCGCTGACGTTCGCCCGTTGAAAGAGACTCGGCGGAACGGTCAAGCGTCAGGTAGCCGAGCCCGAGATCAAGGAGGCGTTTTGCTGTTTCGAGGAAAGAGGCACAGATGGTTTCTGCCATCGGCCGCATCGGTTCGGGTAGCGTCCCCGGTACGCCTTTAACCCAGAGAACAAGCTCGGAGAGCGTCATGCGACAGGCATTGTCAAGGCCGATTCCGCACAGACGCGGAGCCCGGGCAGCTTCCGAGAGACGCGAGCCGTGGCAGTCCGGACAGACCTCTTCCTTCAGGAACTTCGCGACGCGCTTCATGCCGGCATCGTCCTTGACTTTGGCGAGCGCATTTTCAACTGTGTAAACAGCGTTGTAGTACGTAAAATCGAGTTCGCCCGCCGTCTGGATGTCGGAGTGCTTTGGTTTATAAAAGATGTGCTTCTTCACGGCAGGGCCGTTAAAGACGATGTTTTTTTCTTTTTCGGTAAGGTCTTTGAAGGGAACGTCGGTGCGCACGCCCATGGCGCGGCACACATCGGTCATCAATGACCACATGAGTGAATTCCAAGGAGCGACAGCACCTTCATCGATCGTGAGATTCGGATTCGGGACAAGCGTAGATCGGTCCACGGTTCTCACAATCCCTGTGCCGCCGCAGGTCCGGCAGGCTCCCTGACTGTTGAAGGCAAGATCTTCGGCAGAGGGTGCATAGAATTGCGCACCGCAAACAGGACAGTTGAGCGGCTTGCCGGCAGCGACATTGAGACTGGGCGGTACGTAGTGGCCGTTCGGGCAACGGTGGCTTGCGAGGCGCGAGTACATCAGCCGCAAACTATTCAAAAGTTCGGTGCCCGTACCGAAGGTACTTCGGATCCCGGGAATTCCGGGCCTCTGGCGGAGCGCAAGTGCTGCCGGCACATAAAGAACTTCATCAACGTCAGCCTTCGGGGCCTCGGTCATGCGGCGGCGCGTATAGGTTGAAAGCGCTTCAAGATAGCGCCTTGACCCTTCGGAATAAAGAATTCCCAATGCGAGCGACGATTTGCCAGATCCGGAGAGACCGGAGACGGCCACGATTTTGCCGAGGGGCACGTTCACATCGATATTTTTGAGATTATGAACACGCGCACCGCGGATCTGAATGGTGTCGACCATAGATATTACCGAAATGGAAAGAGTTTCGATGTCTGCAAGTCTACTCAGGGTTCGGAGCCATCGGCATGATGACTTAGGGTAGCACCGTCAATCCACCAAAAATCAAGGCAAAACACGTTGACCGATTGCGGCGCTCCGAATGCAAAGAACGTCAATTTTTCACGGCCGATTCGATTTTTTGCCGAAAAGGACTTGTCGGCGGTTCGATGCAGCGCTCGACGGCCAGGTAATCGGCAAGCTCCGCGTCTCCTGCTTTGCGCGCGGCATCGGCCGGGCTTTGCCCGTGCACATTGCACAAATCTCGATAAGCCCCGG
>DHJT01000076.1:28934-39888 GCA_002404465.1 Sutterella sp. UBA4713
CCCCGGCGCGCAAAAGCGTCATCACGGTTGTGCGATACATGCCGCGTGCCGCCATATATAAGGGAGTGACGCCTGCATCGGTACGAGCGTTCACATCGGCGCCCTCGGCCAGAAGGTACTTAACAACCGCATCATGTCCGTTTGTCGCCGCATAGTGTAAAGCCGACCATCCGATGGTTTTATTGATCGAAGCGCCTTTTTGCACAAGGGCTTTCGTTAAGTCCTCGTTGCCGGAAAATGCGGCAAGCATAAGAGCCGTTTCCCCGTAGTCACTGCTCATATTGACGTCGACGTTCGGCTGTTTTAACAAAAACTCCACAAGATCCGTATTACCTAAGCGAATGGCCCGCACAAGAGCCGGGTCGCCTTCCCGAACCATTTGATTGGGACTGACACCGTCCGCAACGAGTTTTTCAAGCACCGAAAGGCGATCGTGCTCAACGGCATCGGAAAACGCGATTTGCGACTGCGTAAGGACTCGAACTTGACCTAAGCCAGGCTTGGCGCAAACCGTGCCGGATGCCAAAAAAAGAGTCGCACAAATGAGCGTTACCTTCGACTTAAAAGCATTCCTTAATCGCATTTATGTGTTCTCCAAACGGAAAAATCGTAGGGCATTGGCCGTTGTTGCCTCTGAGACCGTCTCGACGTCTTTTCCCTGAATTGCAGCAAGACATTCGGCAACTTTACCGACATAAGCCGGTTCATTGCGTTTACCGCGAAAAGGGACCGGTGCCATATACGGGCAATCGGTCTCAATCATAAGAGAATCGAGCGGAAGGTTCCGCGCAATGTCACGCAAAGCGTGCGCCGACTTAAAAGTTAAAACCCCGGTAAACGAAATCAGGCCGCCGGCATCAAGGCATGAAAATGCCGTTTCTCGATCACCGGCAAAGCAATGCATTACAAAGCCGACGTCCCCCGCACGCGCTTCTTTTAAGAGGGTAAGAGCGTCTTTTTCCGCTTCGCGCGCATGGACGACGATGGGTTTGGCAAGTTGTTTTGCCGCTTCAATGTGCATTCGAAAGCGTTCGCGCTGCCAGGTCAAATCCCCGTGGCACCAGTGGTAGTCAAGCCCCGTTTCCCCGACAGCGACGATTTCCCGAGCCGAGCAGATGCGGAAGATTTCTTCCACGTTTGTTTCGACGGCATTCTCATACTCAGGATGAAGGGCCCAGGCACCGTACAAATATCCCGGATTTTCTCGCACAAGAGCCGTAACGGCGTCAATTTCCGACCGATCACAGCCTAAGACAAGTGCTCCGACGAGCCCAGCCTGCCGCATGCGTTCGATGACAGAGGCCCTGTCGGCATCAAACTCCCGGGCATTGATGTGGCAGTGAGAATCAAATAGACGCGGCATGTGAATTATTCTAAAAAATCAGAGAGGCCGTACGGTAAGCTTTAAAGCGCCGTTCGAATCGACTTCTCCCCAACCGCAGCGCGAAGGCGATAAAGCCGTCTCTTCGCGCCAATCCGGAAGTACCAAGCGAGTCAAAGCGTCTGACTCGTAAAGTGCAGGTTTATGCGTATGACCGTGAATCACCGCCGAACAATGCGCCTTTCGAGCCGCCTCAATGACAGAGGGCTCAACGACATCCATCTGCTCGGGGGTTTTTCGGGCCTTGTGGCGCTTGGAAATACTTCTGGCTCTTAAAGCCCAAATCAAACGGACCGGTAGCGCCATGGAAAAGGCTTTCTTTTGAAAATCCTCAGAGCGGACAAGACGCCGAAACGCCTGATAATCCGCATCGAGCGTACACCACTCATCGCCGTGCGCCAAAAGAATGCGTTGACCGTTCAGGTCGACAACGGACGGACTTTCGATGAGCCTTGCTCCGGTACGTCGCGCAAATTCAGTGCCTAAAAGAACATCCCGATTTCCGTGCATCACGTAAAGACGTCGACCCGTATCGGAAAAGCGCTTTAAGGCCTTGATAACGGGAGAAGCAAGGAAAAGCGCCTCGTCACCGATCCAAAATTCAAACAGATCCCCGAGGATAAACAGCTCGTTATACCGAAGCGCCTCACGTGATAAAAACGAAAAGAACCGCCGACCGATAGCCCATTTTCGCCACGACAAGTGAATATCGGCAATAAAAACCGGATTGGATAGCGGCTCGATGATTCGAGTCGTCGCATCACGCGGAAGCGGTTCGGCAGGCCTCATAAAATCCTTAGGAGGCCTTAAGAACCTCGGCCTTCTCAATTACGACGTCATCGTTCGGAACATCATCGAACCAGCCGACACGCCCGGTCCGCATCTTGGCAATCGCATCGACGACATCAAAGCCGTTTACAACGCGTCCGAACACGGCATAACCGTAACCCTGCGCATCAGGGCTTGTGAAATTTAAAAAATCATTATCGGCAACATTGATGAAGAACTGACACGTGGCCGAATGCGGGTCGCTCGTACGCGCCATGGCGACGGTGTATTTGTCATTGGGCAATCTGTTAGATGCCTCATTTGCAATCGGGTCCTTCACACCGTCTTTTTGCTTCATCCCGCGCAAAAAGCCGCCCCCTTGAATCATGAACCCCTTGATGACACGATGAAAAATCGTTCCGTCGTAAAAGCCCGAGGTGACGTACTGCTCGAAATTTTTACTCGTAACGGGTGCTTTCTCGTAATCCACTTCGATGTCGATGACACCCTTGTTGGTCGTTAAACGAATCATTTAGCATTCCTTGTCGTATGAATGATGCGGACGGACTTTATGAGAACGGGCGTAACGGGCACGTCTGAATAAAATCCGCGTTTTTCCGTGCGAACGAGCGAAATCTTATCGACAACGTCCATTCCCTTGATTACGCGCCCGAAAACGGCATATCCCCAACCGTCTCGGCTTTTATCCGCATCTAAAAAATCGTTATTGCTTGTATTGATGAAAAATTGACTCGTAGCCGAATGCGGTTCGCTCGTGCGCGCCATCGCCACGGTCCCGCGCCGGTTCGACTCGGTCCCGCGCGCTTCGTTGACAATCTTTCCGGCTGTCTTTTTTTGCGTCATATCGCTTGTAAATCCGCCGCCTTGAATCATAAAGCCCTCGATAACACGGTGGAAAATCGTCCCGTCGTAAAAGCCGCTTTCGGCATAGTCCGTAAAGTTTTTAACCGTCACGGGAGCCCGAGCAGGATCGAGACGAATCTCGATGGTTCCCATCGTCGTATCGATACGAGCCAGTGTCGAAGTCGGTGCGCAAAGGGGTGCTTGCGCGGCAACGAGAGCCAATCCGGCCAAAGCCAAGAGAGCAGGACGAAAACGCAGTTTCATGAGCTTAATCCTTAAGAATTTCTTGTAAGGCCGCTACGCGCCGGGCAGCCGAACGCGACCCGCCCTTGGCTGCGGCTTTAAAAGCCTGAACGGACTGTGCGAGGTACACGTTCGCTAAATTTTCCCGAGCCGTCGTATAACTCGGACGCAGTGCCAAAGCTCTTTCCAGAAGCTCCTCGGCTCGTTTGTATTCGCCGCGATCGGAGGCATACCGCGCCAGGTTATTGTAAGCCTCGGGAATTTCCGGAAACGTCTTGATAAAGTTCTCCAACTCCTTTTGTGCCAAATCAAAACGCCCTTGGGCCTCATAAAGAACGCTTTTTTGGAACTTTAATTGAGCCGAAATCGGGTTTTGCGTCAATCCCTCATCAATATACTTTAAAGCCGTATCGAATTTTTTCTCGCGAATCAATCGTTCGACGGCCGAAGGGATTTGTTCGGGCGTCAATTTCACGGACGGGTTATCTAAGTCCGTAGCCGCATAAGAGGTCGGTAGCAGAGTAACACCGAGGGCAAGCGTGACCAAAAAGGAAAGAAAGTGCCGTTTCATAAAGGGGACGGAATCCTGAAAGGAAAATCGAACAAAAGGGTTAAACCCGTTTATACTAGGTCGCCATTTTACTGACTCGACTACCCGATATCGGGTAAAAAAAAGAATTTTTACCATCTGTACTATGTCTTTATCCATTTATTCAACGCTCTCGAAAAAAACCGAAGTCTTCAAACCCTTGCATGCGGGCAAGGTCGGCATGTATGTCTGCGGTGTCACGGTCTATGACTTAACGCACATCGGTCACGGGCGCACGTTCGTGGCCTTTGACGTCGTACGACGCTGGCTTGAAGCGAGCGGCTATGAGGTGACCTACGTACGTAACGTCACCGATGTGGACGACAAAATTATTCGCCGAGCTGCCGAGCGGGGAATATCAACTAAAGAACTGACAGATACGTACACCAAAGCCATGCAGGACGACATGCTTGCCTTGGGCTGCTTACCGCCTACGTACGAGCCGCGCGCAACGCAATTTATTCCTCAGATGCTCAGTCTCATCGAGACACTCGAAAAAAAAGGGCTTGCCTATCAAGCCAGCGACGGTGACGTCGATTTTGCCGTCCGAAAATTTAAAGACTACGGAAAACTTTCGGGCAAGAGCATCGATGACCTTGTCTCGGGAGCTCGTGTGGATGTTGCAGGAGCCAAACACGACCCCTTGGATTTTGTCCTTTGGAAGCGTGCCAAACCCGGCGAGCCGCATTGGCCTTCTAAGTGGGGAGAGGGGCGGCCCGGCTGGCACATCGAATGCTCGGCCATGAGCTGCTACTACCTCGGAGAGCACTTTGATATTCACGGCGGCGGCCCCGATTTAATCTTTCCGCACCACGAAAACGAAATTGCGCAAAGTGAAGGAGCGCACGGACCGGGATTTGCCAATATCTGGATGCACTCGGGCCCCTTGCGTGTACGAGCTGCCGACGGAACGGAAGAAAAAATGAGTAAATCCCTCGGCAACTTCTGGACAATCCGTGACGCTCTGAAAGAAACAAACGGCAAGTACGGCGACGGCAACGGCAATGAAACGCTGCGGTTTTTCTTACTTCGCAGCCACTACAGAAGTCCGATCAGCTTTAATCCGGGACTCATTGAGGATGCCCACAAGGGGTTAACACGCCTTTACAGCGCGCTCAATGCCACAGCCCCGCAAGGCAATGCGCCGATTGATTGGACAAATCCCTTTGCCGCACGCTTTAAGGCTGCGATGGACGATGATTTCAATACCCCGCAAGCCGTCGGTGTACTCTTTGATTTAGCAGCAGAAATCAACCGTACCAAAGACGGGAAATTGGCCGCCGTACTTGTCGCGCTCGGAAAAATCTTCAATATCCTCACGCGCGATCCCGCTGTTTTCATTAAAGGCGCGACGGCAGGTCTCGATGAGGCTGCTATCGAAGGCAAAATTGCCGAACGCACGCAGGCAAAAGCTCAAAAAGATTGGGCTAAGGCCGATGCCATCCGCAAGGAATTGACCGAGGCGGGGATTGTTCTCGAAGATCGCGCCGGAGTTACGACGTGGAGACGCGCCTAAAGCTTGTTTCTTGGTGGGATGACGCTCTGGGTCACTTAAAAGGCGATTTTGTTCTTGCGTCTCTGATGGAAAAGGCTCGAGGCGACGGACTCTTGACGTGCACGGATTTATTTTCCTCGATGATACGGGCCGTTTGCGGCCAACAAGTCAGCAATGCGGCGGCCGCAAAGTCCCGGGACCGTGTTTTGCAAGCCGCCGAGCAAGCCGCCCCCGGCAATTTGCCTCTCGGAATTCAAATCCTCGGAAGCCCGGGACTTAAGGGGCTCGGGCTTTCTGCTACAAAGAGTGCGGCTCTGGCGGGACTTGCTCAAGGGTATCTGTCAGGGGCTTTAACCGAAAAAACCCTGAACGGTTTAACCGACGAGGCTGTTTTATCGCGCCTGGTGCAAATTCGGGGAGTCGGACCTTGGACGGCTCACATGATTTTAATTTTCGGCCTGAATCGACCCGATGTCTTTCCCGTTGACGACTACGGACTTAAAACTTCGGGTGTCAAACTCTTCGGTAATCTCGATACAATGCTAGAAAGGAGTCGGGCATGGCGCCCGTATCGCACGGCCGCTACGTGGCTCCTGTGGCGCGACCGAACCGGATTTGCCGTTCGATATTAGATAGAGACAAGGCGTGGGCGACGATGGGGAAAAAAATTTCATATTTTGATTTCGAGGAAGATTTAGAGGTCATTCACAATAAGATCGAAGAGACCGAGCTCGATACCTCGATGAGCGAAGCCGATCGCCAAACACGTCTTGCCCAATTAAAACGGAGCTACGCCAAACGCCTCTCGGAGATTTATTCGAACCTAACGGACTGGCAGATTACGCAACTGGCGCGTCACCCGGCGCGTCCCTATACGCTCGATTACATTCAAGCGATTTTCAGTGACTTTACGGAACTGCACGGCGACAGGATGTTTGCCGACGATGCGTCAATCGTCGCCGGTCTTGCTCACCTGGGAAAGCACGCCGTTGCCGTCATCGGTCACCAAAAAGGGCGTGATACGAAAGAAAGGACCAAGCGCAACTTCGGAATGACCAAACCCGAAGGCTTTCGAAAAGCCCTTCGTGTGATGAAGCTTGCGGAAAAATTCGGTCTTCCCGTCATTACCTTTGTCGACACACCGGGAGCCTATCCCGGAATCGACGCCGAAGAACGCAATCAAGCCGAAGCCATCGGGCGGTCGATTTTCGAACTGACGCACCTAAAAGTACCCGTCATCAGCGTCATTATCGGAGAAGGAGGATCGGGCGGCGCATTGGCGCTTGCCGTTGCCGATACGGTGATGATTTTGCAATACGCCGTTTATTCGGTCATCAGCCCCGAAGGCTGTGCCTCGATTTTGTGGAAGGATGCAACGAAGGCCCCGGAAGCCGCCGAATCCCTTTCGCTGACGGCGACAAAGCTTTTTAATCTCGGGCTTGTTGACAAAATTATTTCCGAGCCGCTCGGAGGGGCACACCGTGACCCGAGCCTCATGGCCATGACACTCAGAAAAGCTCTTGTCGATCAACTCACGGCACTGCTGGCATTTTCTACCGAAGACCTTTTAGCACGGCGCACGACACGTCTGGCGCTTTACGGCAAATATATTGAGAAAAAAAGCGTCATTCCGACGACGATTTCCTCTTGCGAGGTGCCCGCAGATACCGCCACACCCCCCGCAATCGACAATGAAGACACGAAACCGTCTCAGGCAAAAAAGAAAACAACCAAGCCGCGCAAAGTAAAAGAAGCAACTGCGAAAACAAAGACAAAAAAGGCCATTGAGAAGCCGTCGGAAAAACCTGAAAGCAAAAAGCGCTCAAGCACGCGAAAGGCCAAGTAGCCTTCTTAAAAAAATACACAATGAATAAGATTGCGATCAATCCGCTCCCTGTACAGTCAAGTACACGGGCTCTTACCGAAGCGTTTATGGACTCGGTTCGACGTTTGGCTCTTTTGCGAGCGCAAACGCCTGAATCGGATTTTTCGCTTTCCTCCGTCAACCCCGTACGCATTGTGATTGCTTACTCAGGCGGTCGCGATTCGACGGCACTTTTATCGGTTGCGGCCGAATGTTTCGGGCGAGAACATCAAAGTGAAATCTCAGCGATAACGGCCGTGTACATTAACCACGGTCTTTCGGAAAACGCGCAAAAATGGGGAAAAATCTGTCGAAACCGGTGTAAAAAACTCGGCATCGACTTTCAGGAGATTTCCGTTTATGTCTCCAAGGCCTCACCCCAAGGTATTGAAGCGGCCGCACGTGAGGCACGCTATCGGGCACTGTATAAAGTAGCCCGAGAACTCGGTGCCGATGCCGTCTTTACGGCACATCACCTGGAAGATCAGCTTGAGACCTTTCTGATTAGCTGGATGAGGGGATCGGGTTTGGAAGGCCTTGCCTCGCTCGCTCCCATGCGCGATCTGACTGTCGGAAAGGGCGAACCCGTTAAGCTCGTCCGCCCGTTTTTACACATTCGGCGACAGGTGATTAATGCCTTGGTCAAGGAAAGACAATTACACTACGTAGAAGACGAGAGCAACGCCGATACACACTACTTACGTAATCTCTTACGCAACGAAGTCTTCCCGATCCTGGCAAAAGCGCGAAGCGGCTGGCAGGAGGCCGCCGATCGTTCGATTCAAAATATCGCCGAAGCATCCGACATAATTAAGGATTTATCCGTTAAAGATCAACGACTTTGTCTTAATGAGAGCGATAACTCACTTTCAATTAAGGCACTTCGCACACTTTCACAGGAACGGCAGGCCCTTGTCATTCGTTCCTGGCTCAGAGTCAACGGGATACGCTATCCGAACAAGGCAAAACTGACGGAAACGTTGCGTCAGATTCATGAATCGAATACGGACACGAAGCTGGCGATTCGTTTTGAAAATAAAGAAATGCGTCGATGGGGCATGAAACTCATTTTGACGAATTCGGCAATCAAACGTCCGATTGCCGCGCTCGATCGCGATTTCGTTTGGAACGGCGAGAGTGCAATCAGTTTCCCGGCCTGGAGCGGATCAATCCGCTTTGTCCCGTGCAAAGAAGGCGAAGAGGGGTTCGATGCCGAGCTTCTAAAAAAAGGCAAGCTTCAACTTCGCGCTCGCCGCGGCGGAGAAAAGCTCAAACTGTATGCTCTGCGTCCGAGTCGTAATCTGAAGCACCTGTATCAGGCAGCAAAAATTCCTCCGTTCGAACGCGTCAAACTCCCGCTTCTGTGGCTTAATAACACGCTGATTTTTGCAGCCGGACTCGGTAGCGACATAAGACATTTTGCTGAGACCGATTTGGTACACAATCGTGTCCGACTCGTTTGGGTCCCGGACAAAAACTTGCTCGACTAACGCGTTTTCTGAAAAAATTCGACTCGTGGCCCTGATTCGTGAAAGGTTTCCGGGTTCGTCCTTAATTCTTTTTTTTTGATGAAAGGAGGAAACCTATGCACGACGCAACTGCATTTGTTTCTTACTTAAATAGTTTTCTTTGGGGGCCGTTCTGCCTGATTCCCTTGCTTGTCGGCACCGGCATTTATTTTTCCTTTAAATTGCGCTTCGTGCAAGTTCGCCGTTTCGGGCGTGCTGCAAGCTACGTCTTGCGTCACGTCAAGTTCTTCGGCAACAAAGCCGACAGCACGGGCATGAGTTCGTTCGAGTCTCTGGCAACGGCCATTGCCGCACAGGTCGGAACCGGAAACCTTGCCGGTGTGGCGACGGCTCTGGCCATGGGCGGACCGGGAGCCATCTTCTGGATGTGGATCGCGGCGTTTTTCGGAATGGCCACGATTTTCGTCGAAGCCGTTCTTGCCCAGCACTTTAAGACCAAAGATGCCAACGGGCACGTTACGGGGGGACCTGCGTATTACATTACCAACGGATTGCATTGCAAACCCCTGGCGATGTTCTTTTCCGTTGCCATCATTATCGCCTTAGGCTTTATCGGCAACATGGTCCAGTCCAATTCCATCGCCTTAGCCTTTGATTTTGCCTTCGGCATCAAGCCTTGGATCGTCGGTATCTTCGTTGCCCTGATTGCTGCCTTTATTTTCATCGGCGGCATTCGTCGAATTGCCTCAACGACGGAAAAAATCGTTCCGATTATGGCCATTTTCTACCTCGTGGGCGGTCTGATTGTTTTAGTTGAGTACTACGACCACATCATTCCGGCCCTTGAGATGATTTTCGTCGGCGCATTTGATCCGACGGCAGCCACGGGCGGCGTCATCGGTGCAAGTGTTAAGGAAGCGATTCGGTACGGCGTGGCACGCGGCCTGTTTAGTAACGAAGCGGGCATGGGATCGACTCCGCATGCGCACGCCGTTGCCAAGGTCGACCATCCGGCCAAACAGGGTCTTGTGGCCATCATGGGCGTCTTTTTCGATACGTTTATCGTCCTGAATATGACGGCTCTTGTCATCTTAAGTACCGGCGTTTTGGACGGAAAAACAACAGGTATTGCGTTAACGCAACACGCGTTCCAACTCGGCTTGGGCACCTTCGGCTACGGCTTCGTCGCCATTTGCCTATTTTTCTTTGCCTTCTCGACAATTATCGGTTGGTACTTTTTTGCCGAACAAAACGTAAAGTTTCTCTTCGGACCGCGCTACGTGCGTCCGTACCAGTACATCGTCGTGCTCTTTGTCTTCTTGGGTTCGCTTCTGCAAGTCAATCTCGTGTGGGAACTGGCGGACCTATTTAACGGGCTGATGGTCATCCCGAACTTAATTGCCTTAATCGGACTCGGAAAGATCGCTTCCCAAACGTTGGAAGACTATGAGTATCGGTATATCCCGGAAAAACTCAAAGCTGAAAAAGCTTCGACCTAGACGCTTTTTTCCGGCAGAAAGGCAACCTTCGGGTTGCTTTTTTGTTTCCGACTCATTCAAAATACACTTCATTTCGTCTTGAAAAACGTTTTATGAAAGATCGAGCCACCTTCGATTTATTTGACGCCGATTCTCCCGAAGAAATGCGACTTCCCGCAGGGATTGATGAAGCAGGGCGGGGCCCCCTTGCCGGCCCCGTCTATGCGGCAGCCGTGATTCTTGACCCCTTAAATCCGATTGAGGGACTTAAAGACAGTAAGAAACTAACGGCTGCCGAACGAAGTGCTTTAGCTCCGATCATCCAGGAGAAAGCGCTGGCTTGGTCCGTCGGATTCGCTACCGTAGAAGAAATCGATTCGATGAATATCTTGCAAGCCACGTTTCTTGCAATGCGGCGAGCCGTCGACGGACTTTCAATTCGGCCCTCCATACTTCTGATTGACGGTAACCGCATGCCGCACATGCCGTATCGGATTCGAACGATTGTGAAAGGGGACGATAAGGTTCCGGAAATTTCCGCCGCATCGATTCTTGCCAAAACAGCCCATGACGCGCTTTTTAAGCGCTATGCCAAAGAGTATCCCGGATACGGATTTGAAAACAACATGGGATACGGAACGGCCGAACACATGGCAGCGATTGAACGCCTCGGTGTTCTTCCGATTCATCGCAAGACGTTCGAGCCGATTGCGTCACTTCGAACCAAAGCCAAACACGGTCATCTATCAAGGCAAAGGGCTCTTCATACGTGGGCGTGATTGCAACAGTTTTTCCGAACGACC
>DHJT01000084.1 GCA_002404465.1 Sutterella sp. UBA4713
TGATGTTAAGTGCACACAAAATCAGAATGCGCGGCGCGAACTGAACGATAAGATCCATTACCTCCATATTGGAGATCTTGGCAACCCATACGTTGTGACTCGATCCAGGGCTCATGGCCGACGGAATAATTGAACCGATAATCGCTGCGCCTGCGATAGCGGGTTTAAATCCGGCACGGACCATGAGCGGAATCATCGTCGGGCTAAAAGCGGCAGCGCAACCGGCTGCCGAAGGAATGGCAATCGCCACAAAAGATGCAACAATCATGCAGAACGGAAGAAGAAAAATTCCGAGTTTCCCCAGTGGTTTGACCATGAGTCCGACGAAGTGCACATCGCAACGTGTGATAGCAATGACAGCAGCAAATCCCATTGAAGAGCAAATGGCAATAATGAGAGATTTGTTGGTCATATTGGCCACAAACGAACCGAGAGCGACGTTCGGAGCCAATGCCGCAATAGCCATTACCATGCCGGCCGTGAAGAGAACAAGCCGAGTTTCATAGCGTTTAATGAGAGCCGCAATGGTGAGCAAAACAACAAGCCCGGCCATCCAAATAGTCCATGTCATAACATTTCTCCTTGAGTTTTAAAGTGTGCAAGAGAGCCGTACAGGCGAATCAGACGAGAAAATTCCTTCTCGTCATAAAAGCTGCAGTGTCGTGACGTAAAAGCCTTAGCAACCTCAACGGCGAATCGAACTGCTTCGTCAACATCCGTGACATGCGTTGCTCCGGTGGCACAGCCGGCAACCAGAGATTGCGTTGTAATTGCAACGCCGACACACGGAGCTTCGGTAGCGACACTCGGTTGCAAAATTGAATTGATGTGATAAATCCCATTTCCGTAAGGAGTAATGTCCTGTTGTGTAAGTGGGAGCACCGACGCGAGCTCTCCTGTGGTTGTTTCATAAATATCAAGCAACGACTCGCTTACCCTCAGGATGTAGCCGTTTTTTACGGTAGGAGTGATGGCTATTCCGCGTTTATTAAGTATTCGATTTCCCTTGGTTGTATCGATGCTAAGAACGGCATCCATTTGAGCATCGATTTCCTCGTGATTACACTGAGCACTTGTAATCGGGGATTCCATAAAAGGAACCGGTTCATGCGGTCGTGTCGGAGCGTGAGGACAAACGTGACTAGTCACGATAACGTCCCCTTCCAAAACATCACCTCGGTGCCGCATTCGGCCGAGAAAAGCGGCGACGGTCAGTGCCGCCAAAGCACCGTCCCCATCGGAAGTAAATCCGATCCTTGTCGGACGAGCGCCGAGACCCCCGAGGCGGCCGACAATGCCGAGCGTCGGTGCATTCCCTCCCCTTGTCTTTCCATTTCGTCCGGCAATAAGGATCTTGACGAAATCCGTGCTTCCTTTTTCTCCGCTTAGCGTTTTTGTTACTGCCTCTGTAACACCCAAGGTTTTCAGATAGCGAACGACAACCTCTCCGTTTACGGACGGGTCATCTAAAAGGTCCAATACATCTAAGAGCAGTTTCATATTCCCTCCGAGTTCAAATCCACTGAATTCTGTACAAGAGGGCTAATCACTGAAAACAAAAATGCCAAAGAGTGCTAACCTTTATTCCCTACAGGAATGGGAGAGAATATGAAAATTCCGTTTTTTAACGAGGAAGTAACTGCCTTTCTGGCTGTAGCAGAGTCCCGAAGTTTTTCAATAGCCGCTATCCGCCTAGGAGTTACACAATCAGCCGTCACAAAAGCGATAGCGCGCCTGGAAAAGGAACTTGAGGTGGAACTTTTTGATCGAAGTTGCCGACCGATTGCGGCAACGGAAGAAGCCATTCGGCTGTTAAAAGAGTTGTCCTCCTGCCGAAGCTCTTTACAGGAAACAGCGGAAACAATTCGAGAAAAATCCCTCTTGAAACCTGTATATAGAATCGGCGGAATCGAAATTCTTTCCAAATGTTTTTTGCCGAATCTGTTCCAAAAGTTAAATCGCGAGGCTTCCGAAATTATTTCTCAAACAGCACCTTCCCATGTCCTTTTAAAGCAATTAATTCGACATGAAATTGATTGTGCCTTTGTCAGCAACGTGTTTGCAGAAATTAAGGGGCTATCTCGGGTTAAGGTTTTTGAAGAAGAAACGATTATTCTTCTTCCGAAGTCATACGCCAAGCAATCCGAGGCGTGGACATGGAATCGGCTACAACTCTTAGGGATTCCATTTCTCCACTTTGCCCACGAGGGGGGAGCCGGACGACTGATCGACACGTATATGAGTCAACTTAACTTCAAGACACCAAATCGCATCGAAGTCGATTCGACAAGTTCCATGATTGCACTTGTTGCAAAAGGTCTTGGGTGGACTACTCTTGGTCCGATGGCTCTTTTGCAAAATCCCGAGTTTTTACCTCAAGTGGCAGTTGTGAAGATGCCGCCGCCGAGCATGCTCGGAACCGTCTATATCGTCAGCCTACAAGGCGAAAACGAAAAGCGTGTAAAAAAATTGATAAAGCTATCAAAGCAAATCTTCGACAAACAAATTCATCCCCAAATTAGAAAGCTCCTTCACCAACTTTCTTTTCCTTAAATAAAAACTCAACATTCCGAACACAAAAAAGGGGGCCCGAGAAACCCCGGGAACCCCGTTTTCCCCCGCATGAGGCGGGATACTTCGATCGCTGAGACGATTAAGACTCGGACTCGACCTTCATTCTTTCGTTCAAAGCATCACGAATTTCTTTGCCCGCGCGGAAATAAGGCACATACTTGGCAGGAACCTGAACGGTTTCCCCCGTACGCGGATTACGTCCTTTGCGTGCCTCGCGATGCTTGACGGAAAAACTGCCGAACCCGCGGATTTCCACACGCACACCGCGGCTTAAGGCGCTTACTGCCGTACGCAAAACTTCGTTAACGGCAAACTCAGCTTCGCGATTCGTCAGATTCGGCAAACGTGCAAAAATTCGATCAATCAGTTCTGATTTAGTCAGGGCTCGCATATAAAAGCTCCCTAGGTTTGGTTACTTTTCCTCGAGTTTCGCCTTCAGAAGGGCGCCGAGATTTGTCGTTCCGGTTGTCGCATCGCTGTTAACGCGATTGAGCGCTTCACGGGTTTCCGCAGCATCCTTCGCCTTAATCGAAAGCTGAATGTTGCGGTTCTTACGGTCGATACTCGTAATGACCGCCTCGATTGCGTCGCCGACATTGAGCTTCGTGGTCGCATCCTCAACACGTTCCGTGCTGATTTCGGAAGCGCGCAAGTATCCTTCGACGTCGTTCCCTAAATCGATAACGGCACCCTTGCTGTCAACGGACTTAACGGTTCCCTTAACAATCGAGCCCTTTTCGTGCGAGCTCGTGAATGTACCGAACGGATCGCCCGAGAGTTGCTTGACACCGAGACTAACGCGTTCGCGTTCCGTGTCAATCGCCAACACAACCGCTTCGACCTCTTCGCCCTTCTTGTAATTATGAACAACTTGTTCACCCGGTTCCGTCCAAGACAAATCAGACAGGTGCACCAGTCCGTCGATTCCGCCCGGCAATCCGATAAAGACACCGAAGTCCGTAATCGACTTGATCTGTCCCTTGACATGGTCGCCCTTGTGGTGAGTCTGGCTGAACTCTTCCCAAGGATTGGCCTTGCACTGCTTCATGCCCAAAGAGATACGACGACGTTCTTCGTCGATATCCAAAACCTGAACTTCAACTTCCTGGCCGAGCGTGACAACTTTCTTCGGATCGATGTTCTTATTGGTCCAATCCATTTCAGAAACATGCACCAGACCTTCGATACCCGGTTCAATTTCGACAAATGCACCGTAGTCGGTGATATTCGTGACCTTGCCGAAAAGACGTGTTCCCTTCGGATAGCGACGGGCAATTCCAAGCCACGGATCTTCGCCCAGTTGCTTTAAGCCCAGCGAAACACGGTTCTTTTCTTGGTCGAACTTCAGGACCTTAGCTTCGATTTCCTGACCGACGCTCACGACCTCGCTCGGATGACGCACGCGTCTCCAAGCCAAATCCGTGATATGGAGCAAGCCGTCGATGCCGCCCAAGTCGACAAACGCACCGTAATCGGTAATGTTCTTAACAACACCCTTGACGATAGCCCCTTCCTTGAGGGTTTCGAGCAGTTTGGCGCGTTCTTCCCCCATGCTCGCCTCAACAACAGCGCGGCGAGAAACAACAACGTTATTACGTTTACGATCAAGCTTGATAACCTTAAATTCCATCGTCTTGCCTTCATAGGGCGTCGTATCCTTCACAGGATGCGTATCGACGAGAGAACCGGGCAGGAAGGCACGAATGCCGTTGGTCATGACGGTCAGGCCGCCCTTGACCTTGCCTGTAATAGTACCGGTAACCAGTTCGCCGCTTTCCAGAGCCTTTTCCAGGTTCATCCAAGCAGCAAGACGCTTGGCCTTATCACGAGAGAGAATCGTATCGCCGAAGCCGTTTTCCACGGATTCGATAGCGACAGAGACGAAATCCCCGGGTTTGACCGTCACTTCGCCGCGGTCATCTTTGAATTCTTCAACCGGGATATAGGACTCACTTTTCAAACCGGCATTGACCACGACAAAATTGCCGTCGACGCGCACGATTTCAGCGGTGATGACTTCTCCTTGACGCATCTCCTGTTTAGCGAGGCTTTCCTCAAAAAGTTGCGCAAACGATTCGTTATTAGTGTTGTTGGACATGTATGTTCGTTAAAAAAATTGCTCACCCTTCCGGAATTGAGTGGGTGGAGTTTGAGTAAAAACTCGAAAGCCTCCGGTCGCTTTCGAGAGTAAAAATCATTTTTCCAGCGCGCAATACCAATCGAGGACACACCGAACGGTCTGTTCAATCGTTTGATCGGAACTATCTAAAAGCCGAGCATCTGAAGCAGGACGCGTCGGGGCCACAGCACGTTCCCGATCGCGTTTGTCCCGCTCCTGCAAATCACGCGCGAGGTCTGTTAGGTTAGCAGAAATTCCTCGCTGTATCAACTGCTTATAGCGTCTTTGCGCACGAACTTGAGCAGAGGCGGTTAAAAACACCTTCAGACAGGCATTCGGAAACACAACCGTCCCCATATCTCGCCCGTCGGCCACCAATCCCGGAACCCGGCAAAAGTCCCGCTCCAAAGCCAAAATCGCCTCTCGAACCGAACGCATTGTTGCCACGCGACTTGCGGCCAATCCGATAGTTTCCTGACGAATCGCCTCGGTAACGTCTCTTCCGGACAAAAACACCTTGCCCTCTTTGAAAAGAGGGCGCATCCGACGGGTAATCTCAGCACAGGCCGCCTCATCGTCCAAATCAACATGCGCCGATATGCATGAAAGTGCCGCCAAACGAAAAAGCGCGCCCGAATCCAAATAATGAAAACCGAGTTCACGTGCCACTTCGGAGGCAATTGTTCCTTTGCCGCTTGCCGTCGGACCGTCAATCGTAATAACCCGAACTGCCGATTTATCGTCCATCCGTCCTCTCCTTACCCTTGCAATCGAGCCGAATCCTGTCCGATTAACGAAAAAAACGCCTTGAAAAATTCCGGAAATGTTTTAGCCGTACATGCCGGGTTCTCAATTTGCACAGAGACGCCGGCACAGGCCGCCAAAGCAAAACTCATGGCCATGCGATGGTCCGAGTACGTTGCCACGCGAGCCGACGAAATCCGCGGCCCCCTTTCAACACGAATCCAATCAGGGCCTGACAAAACGCAGGCTCCGAACTTGGAAATTTCACGAACCATCGCATCGAGTCGATCGGTCTCCTTGACACGCCAAGAAGCAATTCCTGTAAGTTCCATCGCCCCCTGAGTGCAAAGCGCCATCGGTACAAACGTCATTGCCGCATCCGGAATGGATAAGCAATCAACCGTGAGGCCGCGAAGCGGTGTCCCCGGTTTTCTTGAAACTTCAATAAAATCATCAGCGAAAACCACATCGGCTCCCATCCGTGCCAGCACATCGGCAAAGTGTACGTCGCCTTGAAGCGAGTGGCGTCCGAGGCCCGTTACACGAACAGGACCACCAGCTAAAGCACCCAGTGCCAAAAAATAACTGGCCCCCGACGCATCTCCTTCTACTGTGTAGGTTCCGGGGGACGACATCGTTCTTGTGCCGACGATGTATCCGTCGGATGTCTCCTGAACATCCGCACCGAAAGAACGCATCATGGAAACGGTCATTTCGACATAAGGACGACTGATAAGCTTCCCGACGATTTCAATGTGAAATGCACGATGAAGGCGCCTTGCCCAGCCGACAGAAGCCAGAAGTAATGCCGTCAAAAACTGGCTGGAAACAGAGCCGCGAACGCGCGTCGTGTCCGACTGAATTTGAGAAGGGAAAATACACAGGGGAAGGCACCCGGGAGTGCCCCTGTATTCAATCTTGGCTCCGACAGCCCGAAGGGCATCAACAAGATCTGCAATCGGCCTTTCGCGCATCCGTTTAACACCGTCAAGCACATATGTTCCGCCGGCAAAGGCTAAAAATGCCGTCAGCATACGCGAAACCGTTCCGGCATTGCCGACGAAAAGCTCCGCTTCACGTAACGGAAACTCACTGCCGGGTGTTATAAAAAAATCGCCTCCTCTCTGTTTAACATCTGCCCCAAGTCGCTGTAAAGCCTCGAGCATGCGCTCGGTATCCTCGGCCTTAAGCAAACCTTTCAAACACGTTGTCTCCGAACAAAGCGCCGCCAACAGAAGCGCTCGGTTAGAAATCGATTTAGACCCCGGAAGACTGATCTGTCCGCTTGCCCGAGCAATCGGGGCAACGGTTAAAACATTTTCGCCTACACATTGCGTCATCGTATTAAAGCCCGCTTCTTGCCGTCGCCGAACGCTCGAAAAATTCTTCGATTGTTTTTCCGTCAGCCTTATCGATTGCCTGGGTAAGAGCATCCAAAGTCGCTTTGTAGTAAGCCAAGCTTTCGAGCAAAGCTTCCCTGTTTGAGAGGCAAATATCACGCCACATCGTCGGCGACGAGGCGGCAATGCGTGTCGTATCTCGGAATCCGGGGCCTGCTAAATGCAGGCGTCGTTCGGAATTGTCCATCGATAAGACAGCATCAACCAATGCATAAGAGACGACATGAGGCAAGTGGCTGACACTGGCAAAAATCGAATCGTGTTCGGCAACCGTCATTTCAAGCAGTTTGGCTCCCGTTGCCGCCCACAGCTTGCGCCAGACCGTCTGTGAAACCTGCGTTGTCTCCTCCAGCGGAGTTACGATCGCATTAGCCCCGACAAAAAGAGACGGGACGGCAGCATCCACGCCGGTCTTTTCGCCGCCGGCAATCGGATGGACGGGGCAGTAGTTACAGACAGCCTTACCCAAAATCTCCCGAGCATCGGCTACGACAGATCCGCGAACGGACCCGACATCGCTAATAACGGCCGTCTCGGAAAGAACCGACGCAATCTCTTTAAAAACAAAACGAATGGCCAAAACTGGGACGGCAATTAAAACCGCATCGGCACCTTCTACAGCCTCCCGCATTGTTTCGGCGACGCAATCGGCCGCTCCGATATCAACGGCTTTCTCGGCCGACGCAATGTGTCGATTATAAGCGACGACCGTATCAAGAACTCCGGCCTGCTTCATGGCCCACGTTGCTGAAGTGCCGATTAAACCGCATCCGATCAGTGCCAGACGCATGTCCTTCTCCTTTCAGCATGCGAAAAAGCATCCGCACGCCCGCAAATACACAACAGAAACTTAGAAGACATCGACCGCCTTCGGATATGAGCCGAGCACTTTAAGAACGGACGTACACTGTTTCATTTGATAAAGTGCTTGACAAACATTAGGGTCTTTTTCAAACCCTTCGATATCCACATAGAACGTATATTCCCATCCGCCGGTTCGGGCCGGACGACTTTCGAGCTTGACCATGGAAACACCGTGTTCCTTAAACGGCTCCAAAACCTGACAGAGCCCGCCGGAAACATTGGCGCATACAAACCAAATCGAGGTCTTTGCAAGCTGTGTCGGGATATCCTGAATCGGGCTCTTCCCCAGGACAAAAAAGCGCGTGCGATTGCGTGTGTCATCCTGAATGGCCGACGCAAGAATTGTTAAGTTGTATAGTTCGGCCGCTCTCTCTGCGGCAATTGCCGCCATTGACGCATCCGTTTGTGCATCCTGAGCCGCTTTGGCATTGCTGGCCGCCGGAACAAGTTCGACCCCCGGCAGGTGCGCAGTCAACCAATTACGACATTGAGCCAGAGCTTGAGGATGCGCAGAAACGCACTTAATATCGCCGAGTACCGTTGCCCGCGACATCAAGTTGTGAACAACGGGAACATTGACCTCTCCGACGATACAAAGCGACGTGCGTACCAAAAGATCCAAGGTGCGCGTAACCGTCCCTTGTGCCGAATTTTCAATCGGGACAACCGCATAGTCGACTTGACCGGTTTCCGCCGCACGAAACGCCTCGTCAATGTTCGGGCAGGCCA
Source organism: Sutterella sp. UBA4713 (assembly GCA_002404465.1). Classification (GTDB taxonomy): domain Bacteria; phylum Pseudomonadota; class Gammaproteobacteria; order Burkholderiales; family Burkholderiaceae_F; genus Duodenibacillus. Next base: position 8,431 of record DHJT01000084.1, read on the forward strand.
GCATCGCAACACCGTGACCGAATGCTCGAATAGCCGCCATCTCACAAAACGTTCCTTGCGGACCGAGATAGGCCACGCGCATCGGTTTTTCAAGCGATCGACACGCCGACATAATTTCGCGGAAAATCTGAGCCAGAGAGGCTCCTTCTAATTTTCCTCCGAGAGCGCGGGACCTTTCTATCACACGCTCGAGGACAACTCGTTCTCGCTCAGGGCGGTAAACCGCCGACGATCCCTTTGCAACTCCCACCTCGTGTGCCAGTGTCGCACGCTCGACAAGAAGCTCGGTTAACTTGTCGTCAACGGCATCGATTTTCTTTCTCAGTAGGGCAATTCGCTCGGTATTTTCGGTCATAGTTTTATCCGTGCTTATGAGCAAAGTCCTGCATGAAATCGGCAAGGGCCTTCGCCCCGGCAACCGGCATCGCGTTATAAAGCGATGCGCGGAATCCGCCTAAGAGGCGATGTCCTTTCAGGTTCACAAGATCGTGCTCGGAGGCTTGTTGCAAAAACGCCTCCTGCAACGCCGGATTTTTGAGCGTGAAAACCACATTCATACGACTTCGCTCACAAGCACGGTACGAATTGATATAAAAACCGTCGCTTGCATCAATGACTCCGTAAATAAGCGAGCTACGTTCAAGGGCACGACGATTCATTTCTGCGATGCCTCCCTCGGCGGCAATCCACTGGCAAACGAGACTGGCCACATAAATGGGAAACACAGGCGGCGTGTTGTACATCGATCCTGCCTTAGCGTGAACGGCATAATCGAGCATCGTCGGACAAATAGCAAGGGCTTTACCAAGAAGCGACTTACGAACAATGACGACCGTAAGGCCGGCAGGTCCGAAATTCTTCTGCGCTCCGGCAAACACCAAATCGTGTGCCGTAAAGTCCACGGGGCGCGTCATGAAATTGGAACTGATGTCCGAAACAAGCGCCGCACCTTCGGGAGCTTTGGGAACGTAGTTAAATTCAAGCCCGTGAACCGTCTCGTTCTGGCAGTAATACAGGTACGAAATATCCTCGGGAACCTGCAAGGTCTTTTCATCAGGGACACGATACGGCGTTGTTTCCCCGATAACGCAAATCGAGCCGTACCGAGCAGCCTCAGCAGCGGCCTTCTTAGACCAAACGCCGTCGACAATATAAGCCGCTTTTCCCTTCTGTCCGAGCAAATTTAATGCGACCATCGCAAATTGCATGTGTCCGCCGCCCTGCAAAAATAAAATTTCGAAATCTTCCGGAACCTGCAATAACTTACGAATAGATGTTTTTGTCTCCTCGCAAATCGCTTTGATCGTCGCACCTCGATGACTCATTTCAAGGACGCTCATCCCCTGCCCCTTGTAGTCGACAAGGTTCTCGGAAATTTCTTGTAAAACAGGAACAGGCAAAACCCCGGGGCCTGCAGCAAAGTTATAGACGCGATGCATTGCTTTACTCCTTCGTGTCCGTATTAGCGTCCTGAGAGCCTTGTTGTGCGGCCTCGGCATCATCCTCGGCGACGCGCGACAGGCGCACGAGCTTATCGTTCTTAATATCAATCAGTGTCACACCCTGAGTGCTTCTTCCGCAAACGCGAATATCCGCAACCGGTGTACGAACAAGCTTTCCTTTTTCAGTCAAAAGCATGACACTGTCCTCACGGCGCACCAAAACGGCCGCCACCACCTTCCCGTTGCGCTCCGTTGTGGCAATCGCAATCATGCCCTGGGTCGCACGGCCGTGCCGCGTATACTCGGAAATCGGCGTGCACTTGCCGAATCCATTTTCACACGCCGTCAGAACGTACTGCGACTCGTCTTCGGCTACGAGCATGCTGATAACCTTCGAGCCGCCTTCCAACTTCATTCCGATCACACCGCGTGCAGCACGCCCCATCGGACGAACTCCTGCCTCATCAAAGCGCAAAGCCTTTCCGGCATCGGAAAAGAGCATGACATCGTGCTTGCCGTCGGTAATTTCCACACCGATCAAGGCATCGCCTGGCATCAATTCAATAGCCTTCTTGCCCTTGCGCATGGCATTTTTCAACTCGCAAAGCGGTGTCTTTTTCACATACCCGTTTCGGGTTGCCATAAAGACGAAGCGGTTTTCATCAAAACTGCGAACCGGCAACACAATGCGAATCTTTTCATCTTCTTGCAGCTGCAAAAGATTCACGATGGCTTTACCCTTACTTGTTCTGGCCGCCTCAGGCACGAGGTACACAGCCAGTTCAAAAACACGGCCCTTGTCGCTAAAGCACAGCATCTTATCGTGAGAATTAGCGACAAAGAGACGCTCGACCGCATCACCCTCTCGTGTCTGAGAGGCTTTCTTTCCCTGCCCGCCGCGTTTTTGTTCTCGGTATTGATCCAGTGCCAAACGCTTGATATAACCCTCGCGCGAAAGCGTGACGACAACCGACTCGTTCACTACGAAATCGAGCGGATCAAAATTCGGATCGCCCGAGTGGTCGATTTCGCTACGACGCTCGTCGCCATACTTAGTCTTAAGTTCCTCAAGCTCACTATCCATAATTTGTACGACACGTTCCGGTCGCGCCAGGATATCGAGTAAATCGGTGATGGCATCGTGCACTTGTCGGTACTCGTCGTTAATCTTGTCTTGCTCAAGGCCAGTCAGCTTCTGCAATGCCATCTGCAAGATCTTATCGGTCTGAACGGAACTTAAGTGATAGAGTCCGTCCCTATCCAAACCGAATTCGGCACCGATTTCAATCGGGCGGTAGTCTTCGGCCGAGGCCGCCCCCTTAAGGAGTCCGACCACAAAATCAGAGCGCCAAGCACGAGCCATCAACTGGGCTTTGGCAATCGGAGGCGTCGGAGCCGCGCGAATAATTCGTAAAAACTCGTCGATATTGGAAAGCGCAACGGCTTGACCTTCCAAGATGTGCCCTCGTGTGCGGTTCTTGTTTAATCGGAAAATGGTCCGGCGATTAACAACCTCACGGCGGTGACGCAAAAACGCTTCGATAATCTGGCGTAAATTCAACAGACGCGGCTGGCCGTCGACAAGCGCGACCATATTGATGCCGAAAGAGGACTGCAGCGCCGTTAACTTAAAAAGTTGATTAAGAATAACCTCGCCGAACGCACCTTGCTTGAGTTCCATGACGATACGCACAACCTTGCTGGACTCGTCGCGCAACTCGGCGATTCCCTCGATTTTTTTCTCGTGCATCAGGCGCGCAATCGATTCGACAAGGACCTTCTTATTGACCTGATACGGGATATCGTCGACCACAAGCGCTTGACGCCCGTTACGCATTTCCTCAAAATGCGTATGCGAACGCATAACGACGCGTCCGCGGCCGGTTTTGTATCCTTCACGCACGCCGTCCAGGCCGTAGATGATAGCCCCGGTCGGGAAATCAGGCGCAGGAATGAGCGCCATCACATCATCAATCGAGGCTTCAGGATTTTTCAAAAGAAATCGGCACGCCTCGACAACCTCACACAAATTATGCGGCGGGATGTTCGTAGCCATGCCGACGGCAATACCGGCCGAACCGTTCACAAGTAGGTTCGGAAGTTTTGCGGGCAACACGACGGGCTCTTTTTCCGAATTATCGAAATTCGGAATGAAATCCACCGTATCCTCATCCAAATCGTCAAGCATCGCATCGGCAATCTGCGCCAAGCGACACTCGGTATAACGCATGGCTGCCGCCCCGTCTCCGTCAATCGAGCCGAAATTACCCTGCCCCCAGACCAACGGATAACGCATGGAAAAATCCTGAGCCAGACGAACGAGCGTCTGATAGGCCGCCTGATCGCCGTGCGGGTGATACTTACCGATCACATCCCCGACAACACGAGCACACTTTTTCGTCGGACGAGAAAAGTCGTTCCCAAGCTCATGCATGGAAAAAAGAACACGCCGATGGACAGGTTTGAACCCGTCACGTACATCGGGCAAGGCTCGACCGACGATGACACTCATTGCGTAGTCGAGGTAGCACTGCCGCATTTCACTTTCCAGAGCAACCGGAAGGGTTTCATAAGAATAAGAAATCGGCATGCCGTTCTTTTCACCGTTGTTATTTTCCGTCGTGGTGTTATCTTGGGTACTCATGACTGTTCAGAATCTGTCTAATTTCAATACTCAACAAAAATCGCGCGCCCGGAATTTCCGGGGGTTTAAAGAGTTTAATTGTACGCCTCTTTACACACACGCACGTGCGTGCAGGCGCGAGCGCGTACGCGCGCGTGAGCACGCGACCGGAACCTTGTCAGCTTTTGTCGTAGAAAAAGCAACCCTCGCCCTTGGCGAGGGTATTTCCAATGGTCCATAAGGACCAGTTTCCGAGAAAATCGTTTATGATGCCTACGTGAAGGGTTGTGCCTCTGTTTCGGTATAACGCTTTGAAGCAAGACCGGCTTCAGTGTTGAGTTGCACCGCAGGCATTGAAGCGTTGTTCTTTAACCGGCACGCCGAAATCTCGGATGTGAGCAAAGAAGTACAACAGCGGTGCTTTAACAAAGGAAAATAATATGAAGTCTCTTAAATTGAGTCTCGCGGTGGCTGCTCTGGTTGCGACCGCCGGTTCTGCGATGGCTGCTGATGCAGTCCCCTATCTCATGGACAGTGCAAATCAGGTTGTTAAGAGTGGTTCCGGTCTGTGCGTCCGCACGGGCTTCTGGACTCCGGCCCTGGCCCAAAAGGTCGGCGATGTGACCAATTGCCAGTGCGATCAGGACATTGCTCCGTGCAAGAAGGCCGCTCCTGCCAAAAAGAAGAAGCCCGCCAAGGTTACGCTCAATGCCGATGCTGTCTTTGCTTTCGGTAGCGCCAAGATTTCCGCTGAGGGACAGGCCGCCCTCAACAGTTTGATTTCCAGCTTGGCCGGCGTCAACGTTGACGTCGTTCTCGCAACCGGCTATACCGACCGGATCGGTTCCGACGCCGCCAACCAGAAGCTTTCCGATGCACGTGCTGAGGCTGTCAAGGCCTATCTTGCCGCCAACGGCGTTGCTGAAGATCGCATCCAGCCGCTCGGTCTGGGCTCCGACAACCCCGTTGTCGAATGCGCCAAGAACCTGAGCAAGAAAGAACTCATCAAGTGCCTTGCCCCGAACCGCCGCACGGAAGTCGAAGTGTTCGGTTCGCGCGCTGCGAAGTAATTTTCACGCAAGCGCATAACGGGAACCCGGCCGTTAGGTCGGGTTTTTTGCACCCCGGCGAACCAATCAGACAGCCGCCTCGCCTTCCTCCCCGGTTCGAATTCGGATGACCTGCTCTAAGTCGACAACAAAGATTTTGCCGTCTCCGATTTTTCCGGTCCGCGCACTTTTCTGAATCTCTTCCAAAACCCGATCGAGAATGTCATCGGTCACAACGGCCTCAATCTTGACCTTCGGAAGGAAATCCACTACATATTCGGCTCCGCGATATAGCTCCGTGTGGCCTTTTTGTCGACCGAATCCCTTAACTTCCGTTACCGTCAATCCGTTAACACCGATTTCAGCGAGAGCTTCACGGACTTCATCGAGTTTGAATGGCTTGACAACGGCTATGACTAATTTCATGGTTTTTCTCAGGCATGCATTTCAAAGATTTTACAAAGGATAACATCTTCCTTTTATCGGCTGATTTGACGAACCTCTGTATAGTAGCGCTTATCGGTCGCCTCACCCATGGAAAAGGTTTTTCGCGGGAAAACGCCACCTAAGGCGACTCCCGTGAAAAAATCACCTTTCGGAATAGCTGAAAGTAAAAATCCGAGTCGGTTCTCTTCTTTTGCCAATTTTGTCAGAGACGCCTGCCCGTGGATATAGTCGAGTGTAGCTCCGGTACCGGACAAACAGGCATCCAAAGCGCTTTGCAAAGCAGCAACAGGAAGCACCCCGAACTTGCGGTCTAGGATAATTTCGCCCGTCTTGTTCCCTGCTATCCACCGGATACGGTGTCCCTCCGAGGCTCCTGCCGTCTTTTTCAAAAGCAACAAAATCTTCTCCGGATTTTGCCCGACAACCAGTCGATGAATCGGTTCGAACGTCAACGAATCGTCTCGGATGTTTCCAAGTTCAACCATAGCGAACCGTGCCGGGTGATCTTTAAGTGCCGATGAAGCAGCTTGCTTCTTGAGATTTTCATAACACGTTTTAGCCGTCGCAAGCGAGTGATTTCCGTCCCCGACACAATAAAAGAGCGTCCCGGCAGACTGCCGTTGTTTTTCATAGCACGCAACGGCCTTGGAAAACTCCGTAGCATTGTTCCCGGAGACAAGATACCCGGCCACGTGACCGCCTCCGAGCATCAAATCCAAATCGTACAGTTTCGGGAGGATCTGCTTTTTTTCCTCCAAACTTGAGAGTAACCGATCGGTCGGGTCATCGGCAAGAAGCAACACATGCGAAAGTTCCAGGCAAGCGTCTTTGCGGATGGCCACGCGTGGCGGAATCCGTGAGCAGACGGTTTTTTCTGTCGCTCGAATCGGTTTACCTGTCTTCTCGGAAAAATCATATGCATCCAAATCAATGACACCGACAACGCCGCGACGGACCTTCCCCGTACAAAGCGTTCTTTCCACATAAACGAAACTTCGCGGATATGATCGCAAAACTGCGTCATTCAGATATGAGCGCATCGTTTTTTCTATTGATGCGATGCGCAAGGCATTATCCTTTCCAAGCCAAACTTCCGGAAAAATTAAAGGCAGCGTACTGACACTTTCCCCGACAATTGCTCTCACCCTTTCCCAATATTCCGGTTCACTCGTGAACTGATCGCACGCAATGACAGGCCAGGACTCAGATACGCCCTGTTTGGGCAAAAGCACGTCAAACGACTGAAAAACCGACATACAAACCCCTTAAGGAAAACGTGCGATATTTTACCGAGGAAAGGAAACCGGAAATCGACTCCGACTCCCACGACATGCGTCTCGGGAACATCGGCTGACCGATTCGCAAAGCACACGCTTGCTGAAAAAAAGGAAAAAAAACAGCCTTTCTTGCCCCCCGCTATACTTGCGACACGTCATTATCCTGAAATCAAAAACGCATCACCGTACTGTCCGAGCCCTTGTTTATGACAAAATTACTGACACGCAAAGAGTTCAATCTCCTAACAACACTGGCCTCTTGTGAAGAATCTCTCTCCCAACGGGAACTGGCACGCCGCTCAGGATTTTCTTTAGGGACAGCCAACAAACTCCTTTCCGAACTCACGCAATGCGGCCTTATTCTTAACAATCGCATTACCGAAAGCGGGCTCATTGCTCTTGAACCCTTCCGTGTTAAAAAAGCCGTTTTTTTGGCCGCGGGATTCGGCAGTCGTCTTGTTCCCGTTACACTCAACACTCCGAAGCCTCTGGTACGAGTAAACGGAAAGCGCTTAATCGACGGTCTGCTCGATGCCGTTATCGCGCTCGGCATCACCGACATTACGATTGTTCGAGGGTATTTAGGAGAACAATTCGATCAGCTTTTATATAAGTACCCGATGATTCGCTTTCTGGAAAATCCGGTTTACAACGAATCAAACAATATTTCTTCAGCTCTTGTCGCCCGTTTCGGGCTGGCAAATGCCTATGTTCTGGAATCCGACCTTTTAATTCGGAACCCAAGCATTCTTCGCAAATACCACTATGAATCGGACTTTCTGGGCATTGCCAAGGCACGTAGCGATGACTGGTGTTTTACGCTCAAAAACGGATTTATTTCCGAAGAAAAGTTCGGCGGACTCAATTGCTACCAAATGGTCGGAATTTCCTACTGGAATGACCGAGACGGTACAAAGCTATCCTTCGACCTGAAAGAAGCCTACGAGCAACCGGGAGGAAAAGAACGGTACTGGGAACAGGTTCCGCTTTGTGTTTTCAAAGATAAATACCAAGTCGGAATCCTTCCGTGCACACAGGAAGACATTATTGAAATTGACACATTCCGCGAGCTAAAACAACTTGACAAAGCATACTGCGTCTAGTTTGTAAACAACTCCCGATTAAAGTCGAAAACGCCTCTTGTCACCTGCTACAAGTCCAACGTGGGACTTGTTTACACAAGCCTCCGAGTGATTAAGTTACTTGCGCTCTTTTTTGTAAAGAGTTCGCCAACCCTTATCGGATTTGATAGAGTGCACACGTTTTTCAAGGAAATTTCTCACATCATGACTAACGAGAATATTTTTAAAATCACTCCGGAAATCTTGGGTCAGGCTCGGTTTGACTCGAATTTAGCAAGCGGTGTTTTTCCGTCCTCACACACCGTTTTGCTACATCTGCCTGAAGACTTTGCACGCGATGTCGGCGGACATACCGATTGTCTGTTTGAAGCCGCCGGCCCTCGCAAGCGCCTATTTTTCGATCCGAAACGCACACGTAGCGCCATCGTAACTTGTGGCGGTTTATGCCCGGGACTCAACGACGTGATTCGTTCCATTGTTTTGGAATCGCACTACGCATACGGCGCCGATGACATTCTCGGCTTCCGCTACGGGCTGGCCGGATTTATTGAAGAAAAAGGCTTCACTCCGGTTGTCCTGCGTTCATACGATATCAGCAACATTCATCATTTCGGCGGTACGATTCTCGGAACATCGCGCGGTTCGCAACCGATTGAGCGCGTCGTCGATCGTCTTTTAAAAGAACGTATCGACATCCTGTACTTTATCGGCGGCGACGGATCGATGAAGGCCGCAATTGCTATTAAAAATGAAATTGCAAAACGCGGTTTACACATCTCCGTTATCGGCGTTCCGAAAACCATCGATAACGACATTAACTATGTGCCCAAGTCTTTCGGCTTTGACACAGCCGTCGAAAAAGCCACCGAGGCAATTGAATGCGCACACGCCGAAGCGATGGGATGCCACAACACAATCGGCCTAGTCAAACTCATGGGACGCGAGTCCGGATTCATCGCCGCTCAAGCTGCGCTTTCCATGCGTGACGTCAATTTCGTGTTGGTTCCGGAACTTGCCTTTGAAATCGACGGACCGCAAGGACTTCTTGAAGCCGTCTATAAACGCATTCTCTCCCGCGGCCACGCCGTTATTGTGGCTGCCGAAGGTGCCGGACAACACCTCATGCAAGGAACCGGAAAATACGATCCCTCGGGCAACATCGTTTTAAGTGATATCGGCACGTTCCTCAAAGAGCGCTTAAAGACATTCTTTGCCGAACGCAACCAGGATTTGACGATTAAGTACATTGACCCGAGTTACATCATTCGCTCGGTACACGCCAACACATCCGATGCCGCCTACTGCGGGCAACTCGGACAACACGCCGTGCATGCGGCCATGGCCGGGAGGACCGGTGTCGTCGTCTCTCGAATCATGGATGAATTCGTGCACGTTCCGTTGGAGCTTGTCACGGCTAAGCGTCGTAAGATGGATCCCAAAAGCGAGTTATGGCGAACTGTTTTGGAAAGCACAGGACAGTGGACCGTTAAGGGAATGCGCGCTGGAGAATAACCGGTGTTACACGAAAAAAGGAACGCGTCGCGTTCCTTTTTTTTACATAGGAAAATTCATGGTGCCCGGGGAGAGACTCGAACTCTCACGCTTTTAAGGGCGGAGGATTTTGAGTCCTCTGCGTCTACCATTCCGCCACCCGGGCTTAACGTGAGAGCGGAATTATACTGATTTTTTCCCCGAGAGACTTTAAGAGGAACGAAAAATAAAATAGACCGCGCCGAAAAGACACAAAGCTGCCCACAGGTAATCGAGTTTAAGCGGTTGCTTCATGTACAAAACGGCAAACGGCACAAAAACACTGAGCGTTATGACTTCCTGAAGAATCTTCAGTTGCGCAAGCGAAAGCTCAGTAAATCCAATTCGGTTCGCCGGAACCTGTAACAGATACTCAAACAAGGCAATCATCCAACTGACGACGGCTGCAACATACCAGGGAGATCCGGCCAAATTTTTCAAGTGTCCATACCAAGCAAAGGTCATGAAACAATTGGAAAGCACCAAAAGAAATGCCGTTTGAACAACAACCGGTACTGAGGAAAGAAAATGCATGGAAACTCCTAAGCGCCTCCCTGTTTCGAGGGAGACAAAAACATAGCCTGCGCTATCCGAGAAATGCGCTGCTCGCAGACATTCGGGAGTAAGGCATCAGGCCTCAGGTCTTGAGACGGAAAACCGGCGGGAGCGATTTCAAACAGGGGGACAAGCACAAAAGCCCTCTGCCGCATTCGCGGATGCGGAAGTACCAGGTGTGGATCTGCGCTTTTTAAATCGGCATACAAGAGCAAATCCAAATCCAGCGTCCGAGGCGCATTATGAACTCCGACAGGACGTACACGTCCGAAGCGCGTTTCCATCATCTGCAAAGAAGACAGAAGAGCCGCCGGACTTAACAGCGTTTCCAAACGAGCAACGGCATTGATATAGTCATCGCCGGATGAATCAATCGGTTCCGTTCTATAAAAGGACGAGCACGTGCAAAGGCGGGTATCCGACCAGCGTGCCATCTCCGAAAGAGCCGAGCGAAGTGTTGTGAGTGCATCACCCAAATTCGCACCGAGCCCGATATATGCCGAGACAAACTCAGTCGGTTTTTTTCTAAGTATCGGATTCATCATACTTCTCCCGGTCATTTCCAGAAGAAATCGGTTGTACCGCTTTTTTTATCGTGTTCGAATCTCCGGCAGAACGTTCGGTTTTATCGACCCGTTTGTGTGAACTCAGCTTTCTACGGGGTCTTCTTGTCTTTCTTTCAGACTCGAGCGTTTGCATTGCTTCCGTAACATCGGACTCCGAAATCGCCTTTTCGGGAGAAATCCTTGTGCGTCGACGCTGCTTAATCGGTGATTTGCCGGTCGCTTTTTCCTGTGCAAGAACCATCGCTTCGCGGGTTTCCTCATCAGCAGCAACAAAAGCTTCCCACCAATGCACCAACTCCTCCGGAACATGTCCGAGCTGACTGCGAAGCAACATGAAGTCGTACCCGGCTCTGTACTTCGGATGCGCGATCAGCGTATACGGATTTTTCCCCGTTCGACGCTCAAAACGGACTTGGAGCATCCAAATGATTTTCATGTCAACAATAAAACGGTTTTGAATTAACAATCCGTTGCATTGTGTGGCAGCCACATCTTCGGCCGCTTGAAACAGGGCACTGACTCGTGTTGTCTTCGGGCGAGCTTGATAAGCATCCCAACGTTTTTTTACCTGCGGCCACAGCAGTGTTGCAAACAAGAATGACGGTGAAATCTTCTTGCCGACGGCAATGCGCTCATCGGTTCTATGCATCGCGAGCATCAAGAATTCCTCGCCCTGCGATTCGCTCAGAATGACATCCAAAACCGGCATCAACGGATGAAGCAGATGGTATTGACGCATTTGTTCCAGACAAATCTCAGCTTTCCCGCATGTAAAAAGCTTCATCATTTCGTCGAAAAGACGAGCCGCCGGGACATTGCGTAGTAAATCGGCCATTTGGATAATCGGTTTTTTTGTGGCCGGTTCGATAGTCAGTCCGAGTTTCCCGGCAATTCGGATGGCGCGCATCATACGCACGGGATCTTCTCGGTAACGTTCCCTCGCCGAGCCGATAATCCTCAGACGTCGTTGCAAAAGATCTTCCAAGCCGTTGTGATAATCGAAGACCTGTTCGGTCACCGGGTCGTAGTAAAGGGCATTAATTGTAAAGTCGCGACGCGCTGCATCCTGCCACATCGGACCGAACACATTGTCGCTGACAACGCGTCCTTCGTCATCCTTTCGCACTCCGACGGCATCTAATGCGCGAAATGTCGAGCACTCGATAATTTCCGAGCCGAACAGAACGTGCACAATCTGAAAACGGCGTCCGATGATAATGGCTCTTCGTTGCGAGCGTTTGACTTGCTCGGGCGTTGCATCGGTCACAACGTCGAAGTCTTTCGGAGCGGCCCCGAGAATCAGATCTCGCACGGCTCCGCCGACGATATACGCCTTAAAGCCGCGGCGTTGCAATGCTTCGCAGGTTTTCTTGGCCTGCCAGCTAACAAGTTTAGGATCAATGCCGTGTTCGGATCTTTCGATGATGCGAGGCGTTTTATTAAACGTTGCACGCTTTTGACCGCACAAACGACAAACCACTTTTTTTACGTATTCAAACATGCTTTAATTACCCAAAACGTTCTCAATTGAGACAGTCTTGTTCTTTTCTTCTTTCGTATAAAGCGTCAGTTCCTTCCAATGCTGACTTCTGGCGTATGCCGTCAGATCGGCTCCGGCATTAACGGCATAGCACGTACCGCCTCGATTTTGTGTAAAGTCAAAAAGCGGTTTATCGTTCAGTGAGTCGGAAAAGAAACTCAGAGACTGAATTTGCGGATGTGCTGTCAGATAATTTCGAACAAACACCACCTTGTTGGCTCCGAAACTATTGATACCGACAAGGTTTCCAGTGAAATTCCCGTCTCCGTCAGTCTCAGGCACTCCGCACAAAATTTCCGAGATTCCGAAAATTCCGGCTATCGGGGCAACAATGTACGAATATGACCCGGAACAAATCGCCGTGACATCTCCTTTTTCGATATACGATTTAACCAAATCACGAGCGGCCTGAGAAATCGCAGGCCTCACCGTTTCTCGCACAAAATCGGCAAGCATTCGATCAAGTCGGATTCGAGGAAATTGACGGATAAACGAAAGTTGGAAACGGCTGAAGGCTTCCGCATCCAAGTGATGGCGTTTGTAGTAATCCTCATACATAGGTTTTAAAGGGGCAAACGCTTTTTTCGGATCAACGCCTTCGCAACGGGCCACATAATTAATCCAAACCCATTCGCAATCGAAAGGAAGCAACGTATGATCTAAGTCAAAAACAGCCAAATTCATACATTCTCCCGAGCCGACGCCCATTGCACAAGCAGTGGCAGTGTCACACGCCGTTTCTTTTCCATCGCATACGCATCAACCTCGTCAAGTAGTTGTCTTAAGTGACCGATATCGCGCGGGCAATGTACAGCAACCCAGTGACGCACTCCCTCATCGAGCTCAATACCGCGCTCCGAAGCTTGTCGAACAAATTCTTGCAAGGCGCTTTCTGCACCCAGATAGTGCAACTCAAACACAAGGCCCCAACTCAAGCGACTCTTAATATCCTCCCGCAGGGGCAATTTGGAAATCGGAGCATGGCCGGCGACGGCAATCCGATAACCGGGATGGGCTCGCACCTCATTCATCAGATTAAAAAGTGCCTCTTGTTCAAAACCAAGCAAAGCCTGTGCGTCATCAACGACATAAAGCAACGCGGTTTCATCAAAAAGAGGGATTCGTTGCTTCTGTTGCGGGGCTATGGCCCGCATCAGATGCGAACAGCCGCAACCGGCCGCCCCCCAAAGGTACAAAAACTGAGGTCCTTCCCCTCGGCAAAAAGCTGCGACGGAGGCTATTGCTTCGGCGTTTTCGCCGATGACAAAATTGTCAAGTGTCGGCTCCTGAGCCTGCGATAACGCCAAGGAAAGCTGTTGCGGTGTATCCATCTGGATGAATCGATTTTTTTCTTGTCTTACTTTCGTTTCTCGAAGCAAAAGGCTTAAGCTACAATGACGCCGACCTTCGGGAGCAAGCGCGAATTTTACCGCGAACCTTCGGTTTTTTTCTTCATTTTTAACTGATTAAACCCATGACGGAACTGTCTTATGCTGCTGCCGGTGTTTCCATTGACGCCGGGGATGAACTTGTTGAAAAAATTAAACCGGCTGCTAAACGAACCCTGATTCCCGGTGTACTCGGGTCAATCGGCGGATTCGGTGCACTTTTTGAAATCAGCAAAGAGTACAAAAATCCCGTTCTAGTATCCGGGACAGACGGCGTCGGAACAAAGTTGATGCTCGCCTTTGCCTTAAATCGCCATGACACGGTCGGTCAAGACCTCGTCGCCATGAGCGTCAATGACATTTTGGTTCAAGGCGCCAAGTCGGTTTTTTTCTTAGACTATTACGGCTGTGGGAAACTCGACGTTCCGACGGCCACCCGCGTTGTCAACGGAATTGCCAAAGGATGTGAACTTGCCGGTTGTGCTCTAATCGGCGGCGAAACAGCCGAAATGCCCGGCATGTACCCTGAGGGAGAGTACGATTTAGCCGGTTTTGCCGTCGGCATTGTAGAAAAAGAAGAAATTATCGACGGCAAGAGCATCGTCCCGGGCGATGTCGTTTTGGGTTTAGCAAGTTCCGGTCCGCACTCCAACGGATTCTCCTTGATCCGCAAAGTTGTCGAGGTTTCCGGCACCTCTTGGGATATGCCTTTTGACGGAGCGACTCTGGCAGATCGAGCTCTGGAACCGACACGCATTTACGTCAAGCAGACATTGGCCGTGATGAAGCAAGTCAAAATCAAAGGTATGGCTCATATTACCGGAGGCGGCCTTTTGGAAAATATCCCGCGCGTTCTGCCCGAGACGACACAGTGTGTGATTAAGGCGAACTCTTGGAAGCGTCCGGCAATTTTCGATTGGCTGGAAAAAACCGGAAATATCGACCGCAACGAGATGCACCGAGTCTTTAACAACGGAATCGGTATGGCCGTGATTGTCAGTGCGCAAGATGCCGACAGAGCCCAAGCGGCCTTTACCGCACAGGGAGAAACCGTGTATCGCATCGGAACGATTGTCAAGCGGCCCGAAGGAGCTCCCGGCTGTCTCGTTTTATAACTTACGGCATCCCTTCCTTTAAGGGACGTTTTTTACCGACCGGCGAGAATAGCCTCTAGGATAGGTACTGCGCACGCACAAAGATCCCCCTGACTTTGTGTGTGCGGATCGACGAGCATTGTCTCAGGCATGGAGCGCAACCAGGTAATTTGGCGCTTGGCCAGTTGACGCGTTGTTGCGAGAGCCTTTTCGACAAAAGTCGAAAAATCCACCTTCCCTTCTACAAATTCCACAGCCTGTCGATACCCGACCGCACGCATAGATGGCAAATCCGGCGAAAAATCGTTTCGTTGCATCAGTTTTTTGACTTCCGAAATAAATCCTGCCTTCAACATCGTTTCGAAACGTCGTGCAATATCCCGATGTAAACGAGCACGATCCGAAGGCATCAATCCGATAACGGGAAGCGAACGATCCGGTGTACGGCGACCGGACTGAAAACTTGTTATCGGCTTACCGGTCATACGATAGACCTCAAGGGCCCGTGCAATGCGTTGTGTATCACCGTCGGTTAACCGGCTAGCGCACACCGGATCAATGCGCACGAGATCTTGTCGCACAGCCGCCAGTCCCCTGTCCCGAATCTCTTGCAACACCTGTTCACGAACAACAGGGTCCGTAGACGGCAGGTCATCAAAACCCTCTCGGAGTGCTTTGGCATAGAGCATCGTTCCGCCGACAATAAGCGGAATGCGTCCGCGCAACGTAATCTGCTCAATTAAACGCTCAGCCTCGCAGGCAAAATCCGCCGCACTAAAGGGCTGAGAAATCTCGCGCACATCAATCAAATGATGCGGACACACACTTTGCTCTTCGCGCGTCGGTTTGGCCGTTCCGACATCCATGCCACGGTACACCAAAGCCGAGTCCACGGAAATAACTTCCAGCGGGTAACGGCGCGCCAACAAAAATGACAACGCCGTCTTACCGCTTGCCGTCGGGCCGAGAAGTAAAAGAGCACGAGGATGCATCATCTAGCGACCTCGCATAAAAAACTTATCCAAATCAGCCAAGGCAATCTGGCGCCATGTCGGGCGACCGTGGTTGCATTCACCCGAACGCTCCGTTCTTTCCATGCTACGTAGCAATGCATTCATTTCCGGAATTGTCAGAGCTCTGTGAGCACGCACAGACCCATGGCAAGCCATTGAGGCCAGACATTTGTTTCTTAACTCGACGGTCAATTCAGATGTTCCGAACCCGGAAAAATCATCCAAAACCCGACGAACCAACTCTTGCGCATCCGCATCACCGGGCCGCAATATTGCCGGAAGCGATCGAAGCACAAGGCTGGAGTCCCCGACCCGACTCAAATCCAACCCCAGGCGCCGCAAATCGTCACGATGCTGATCAAATGCTTCCGACTGATCGGCATTAATCACAATACTGACAGGGACCAAAAGCATCTGAACGCTTATGTTTTTATCGGCCTCTCGTTTTAAACGTTCGTAGGTCACACGTTCGTGCGCAGCATGCATATCAACAATGACAAGGCCTTGAGAGTTTTCCGCCAGAATATAAATCCCTGCAAGTTGAGCCAAAGCATGTCCTAAGGGACCGTCCTCGTATTCTCGAACTGCAAAATCCCGGGGAATCGAATCCGAATGCGTTTTCTCTTCGGTCGAAGCGAAAAGTTCCATCCATTGAGCCTGATTTAATGGCTTTTCCCGGCGAAATGAAAAAACACTTTGCGTCGGCACCGGTGCATTCACGGCATTTCTCGGCATCGGCGAATGCTTGATTTCACCGGTTTCCTCATCAAACTCAACGCGAGCAAGCGCCTGCGTAAGGGCCTTCGAGATAAACCGGTGCACAAAAGAAGCGTCCCGAAAACGAACTTCGGTTTTCTGCGGATGGACGTTGACATCAACGCGCGACGGGTCAATCGTCAACTCCAAGCAAAACATCGGCTGCATGGCAACGTGCAACACATCCGAATATGCCGCACGGACGGCATGTTGCAAAACGCGATCACGCACAAAGCGTCCGTTGACAAAAAAATACTGTGCATCCGAGCGCGTGCGGGCCGCAGACGGTAGTCCCACTGCACCTGTTAACGTAATTCCCGGTGCTTGAGAAAAAATCGGTCGGGAAGCCGCACTGAATTCGCGCGGCATAACGGCCCGAACGCGCTCTTCTCGGGATGTAGCCGGGAGAGCCAATACATTTTTCGTGTCGACAAAGTAGCGAAAACTGATAGACGGGTACGCTAACGCCACGCGCTCGATTTGTTCTCGGACGTGGGATGCCTCCGTGGCCTCGCTTTTTAAAAACTTACGCCGCGCCGGTGTCTTGTAAAAAAGATCAGAGACAACGATGCGTGTCCCGACCGATCCTGATGCCGGCTGAACACCGTCTTTTCCGATACTCCAAGCGTGATTCGACTCCCGAGTTCGACTAGTCAGTTCAACGTCGGCCACCGCAGCAATCGAAGCTAGGGCCTCACCGCGAAATCCGAAACTCGCGACACGTTCCAGATCCGAAAGGCTGTGAATTTTGCTTGTCGCATGGCGTCTCAACGCTAAAACAAGTTCCTCGCGCCCGATGCCGCATCCGTCATCGACCACCACGATGCGCTTAATTCCGCCCGCTTGCAGATAAACCTCAACGGATTTGGCTCCGGCATCAACCGAATTCTCAATCAGTTCTTTGACAACCGATGCCGGTCGCTCAACCACTTCACCGGCAGCAATTTGACTGATTAATTGGTCGGGAAGCGGCGCAATGTGCTGCTGCAATAGAGTTTCACTCATCGTTTTGATATCTCGTTCACAAAACAGGAAACCGTCTTTCCCGTCCTCGATTCGCAGATTGTATCGAGAGCGAAAAAACTCGCCCATTTTTTTTAGTTAATCACCTTAAATAGTTACAATCCGTAACTTCTTAAGGAAGAATACCTAATATGCAACGCGAACACCTCTCAAGTCGTCTCGGATTTTTGATGCTCAGTGCCGGTTGTGCCATCGGCGTAGGCAATGTCTGGAAATTTCCCTGGCTCACGGGTCAAAACGGCGGCGGCATTTTTGTGCTTGTCTATCTATGCTTTTTGGTTTTGCTCGGTTTGCCCGTCATGACGATGGAATTTTCCGTCGGTCGTGCAGCTCAGAAAAGTCCGGTTTGCATGTATCAGGAACTTGAGCCTACCGGCTCCAAATGGCATTGGCACGGCTACGCAGCTCTTGTCGGCAATGTCATTTTGATGATGTTTTATTCGGTTGTTTCGGGCTGGATGCTCTACTACTTGGTCTCCAGTGTTACGGGAACATTAGCTGCCTTGGAAACCAAGGCAATCGGCGGGTTTTTCGGCGAGTTACTCGCAAGCGCTCCGACCGTCACGTTTTATACCGTCATCACCGTCATCGGCGCTTTCATCATTTTGTCCTTTCCGCTTCGAAGCGGTCTGGAAACCGTCTCCAAATGGATGATGGGGCTACTCTTTGCCCTGATGGTTTTTTTGGCACTACACAGTCTGACTCTTAACGGTGCAAGCGAGGGACTTTCCTTTTATCTGCTCCCTGACTTCTCGAAGTTTACAAGCGCCACGGTTGTCGCCGCGATGAATCAAGCATTTTTTTCCTTGAGCATCGGCATCGGCAGCATGGCGATCTTTGCAAGCTACATTAATAAAGAACAGTCTCTTGTTAAAGAATCGGCCAGTGTCATCGCATTAGACACCTTGGTGGCCATTCTGGGCGGACTCATCATCTTCCCTGCGTGCTTTACCTACGGGGTAAAACCGACGGCAGGTCCGAGTTTAATTTTCGAAGCCCTGCCGACCATTTTCCATGAGATGCCCCTCGGCCGTCTCTGGGGCTCGTTCTTCTTCTTATTTATGACGTTCGCCACATTCTCAACCGTTTTAGCCGTTTGCGAAGCCATTCTCTCGTGCGTACGCGATTTGACGCAGTGGTCTCGCCCGAAAGCCAGTGTTATTTGTTGCGTAATGGTCGCCGTGCTTTCGCTTCCGTGCGCTTTAGGCTTTAATGTTCTCTCGGACTTTCATCCTTTGGGACCGGGAACGGTTGTGCTGGATCTCGAGGACTTCATCGTCAGCAATATTTTGCTTCCCTTAGGATCCCTGTGTTTTGTTCTTTTCTGCACGCACAAAAGCGGCTGGGGATGGAATAACTACATGAAGGAGGTCAATTCCGGCAAGGGGCTTAAGATGCCGAACTTCATGCGGTTTTACTGCACATGGATTCTCCCGTTGATCATCCTTTCCGTGTTTGTTCTCGGAATCATTCCATTTTTCAAATAGCTCGACGGGTGTGACGAGAGTGCGACAGCCGTCGCACTCTTTTTTATTTGCAAATCCAAAGATTTTCCCCGAAATTGCACACGGCATCGGCTAGAATCCTTCGACGCCTAAAAAAGTTAGCCGGGGAACTTTATGTCTTTTTTTGATCTCGTGATCGAACTTTTCACGCAGGCCGATCACTTTCTCGTCACCATCGCAACCGAATACGGGCTATTTGTTTATGCGGCGATGTTTCTGATCTTCTTTTTGGAAACGGGCATTGTCATCATGGCCTTCCTTCCGGGGGACTCTTTATTATTTGTCGCCGGAACCGTAGCCGCAGCCGGAACGATGAACCCGTGGGCTTTGATGCTCTCGGTCATTCTCGGGGCATGCGCAGGAAATACACTTGGGTTTCACACCGGTCGCTGGCTCGGCAAACGCATCTACGACGGATCGATTCATTGGATTAATGCCGAAAAGCTGGAAAAAACAAATCTTTTCTACGAAAAACACGGCGGAAAGACGATCGTCTTTGCCCGTTTCGTCCCGATTGTTCGAGCATTTGCTCCCCTTGTCGGAGGTGCAGCCGGCATGAGCATGCTGCGTTTCGAACTCTTTAGCGGTTTAGGGGCCGTTATTTGGGCCGTGAGTATTATCGGTGCGGGATATCTGTTCGGGAACTTACCTTTCGTGAAAAATCACTTATCGATGATTTTGGTCGTCGGCATGATTTCTGCAGCCGCCGGTCCCGTTGTCGTTGCTTTATGTTGGGAATGGGTTCATCGCCTATTAGCCAAACACGCCCATAAATAATTTGATTTTCCGAATACGCAACACCCGCCGGGTTTCTCCGACGGGTGTTTGTTTCTTAGGCCCAAATTCTTCTGAGTTACTTATCAGCTCTGGCCTCGAGAGCAGCAATCGCCGGGAGCGTCTTCCCTTCGAGGAACTCCAAGAAAGCTCCGCCACCGGTGGAAATGTAACTTACCTTATCGGTTAACCCGAAAACGCTCAATGCGTTAATCGTATCGCCGCCGCCGACAATCGAGAAGGCACCTTCGGCAGTGCGCTTAGCAATAGCCTCGCCCAAAACACGCGTACCGTCTGCATACGGCTTCATCTCAAAAACTCCGACCGGTCCGTTCCAAACAATGGTCTGAGACTGAGCAACGACATCGGCCAATGCCTTAGCCGACTCCGGGCCGATATCGAGAATCATTTCATCGTCGGCTACGTCATCGATCTTACAAGTGCGGTGTTGCGCCGTTTCACTAAATTCCTTGGCAACGACCACATCGGTCGGCAAGGGAAGCGCCGCACCTTTGGAATTTAACTTGGCTAAAACCTTCTTACACTCATCGACAAGTTCAGGTTCGGCAAGAGACTTACCGATTTTGTGCCCCGTGGCCAAAAGGAACGTGTTGGCAATACCTCCGCCGACAACCAAGTGATCGACCTTGTCGGCCAAATTGCTCAAAATCGTCAACTTCGTTGAAACCTTCGAGCCGCCGACAATGGCCACAAGCGGATGCTTGGCTTCGGAAACGGCCTTGGTCAGCGCTTCGATTTCTGCTGCCATTAGGGGCCCGGCACAAGCAACGGGAGCAAAACGCGCTACGCCCTCCGTCGAAGCTTGAGCGCGATGAGACGTACCGAAGGCATCGTTGACATAAACGTCGCAAAGCGCCGCATATTTTTTCGCCAACTCTTCGCTATTTTTTTTCTCGCCCTTATTGCAACGGCAATTTTCAAGCATAACCACTTCACCGGGTTTGACATCGACTCCGTTCAAATAATCCCTCACCAAACGGATCGGCTTTCCGACAAGCTCACTCATGCGAACGGCAATACCGGCAAGGCTGTCGGTGCGTTCATTAAATTCGCCTTCTGTCGGGCGTCCCAAGTGGCTCATAACCATCACGGCAGCACCGGCATCGAGCGCCAGTCGAATTGCAGGGACACTCGCAACGAGACGTTTCTCGTTGGTAATGCGTCCTTCGTCATCACGCGGCGCATTCAAATCGGAACGAATCAAAACACGCTTTCCGTCCAAAAGACCCGCTTTTGCCAGAGATTCTAAGGTTTTAACTTTCATTTTAATTTCCTTAAGAACAATGCCGGCAAGGCAAGACACGCGTCTTGCCCGTCCGACACAACAAACTAACCGGCCTTAGCGACAAGTCGCAAGGCCTTGTCAACGACATTATCCACCGTAAAGCCGAAATGCTTCCACAAGTCACCGGCCGGTGCCGACATACCGAACGTATCGATTCCGAGGACATCGCCGTTTCCGCGTAAATACTTGTACCAAAGTGCCGTAACTCCGGCCTCTACCCCCAAAACAGGAACACCGGGAGTAAAGACGCCATCACGGTAAGTGCTCTCCTGCTTATCGAACACCTCCATACAAGGAACGGACACAACACGCGCCTGTACGGCCTGTGCTGCTAAAAGAGCACGTGCCTGCATCACGAGCGGCAATTCCGATCCGGTTGCCGCCAGAATGACTTGTGCTTTTCCTTGCCCGGCCGGTGCCTCGGCTGCCACATACCCGCCGCGAGCAATCAGATCGGCATCAACTTCCTCGCGATCGGTAAACGCAACGGTCTGGCGAGAAAGAATCAGAGCACTCGGTCCGTCACTTCTTTCCAACGCCTCAGCCCAGGCAACCGTCGTTTCCACCGTATCTGCCGGCCTCCAAACCCTCAGATTCGGAATCAAACGCAAACTCGACGTCTGTTCAATAGGCTGGTGTGTCGGCCCGTCTTCTCCGACGCCAAGTGAGTCGTGTGTGAACACGAAAATGTTGCGGATACCCATCAGAGCCGCCATGCGAACCGCGTTTCGCTCGTAGTCCGAGAAGGTCAGGAATGTACCCGAGAACGGAATGAAACCTCCGTAAAGCGCAATTCCGTTTCCGATAGCCGCCATGGCGAATTCGCGCACGCCGTAGCTGGCATGACGCCCCAGGGGATTGTTCGGCATATAGGGAACAACCCCCTTCCAAGCCGTCAAGTTCGATCCGGTTAAATCGGCCGACCCTCCGAAAAGTTCAGGAAGTGCAGGAGCCAAAGCATTTAAAACTTTCTGGCTGGATTTGCGTGTCGCAACAGCCTGCGCCTCTTGCTGAGCCTGACACAAAGCCTCAAAGACCGTCTTATCGAAGTCCTTCGGCAAAACGCCGGACAAGCGACGCTTTAACTCAGACGCAAGTTGCGGATAGGCCTTTTCGTACTCAGCAAACATCGCATCGTACGTCTGCTGTAATTTTCGACCGCTCTCGCGCGCATCCATCGCTTTGTAAATTTCCGGCGGAATCACAAAGGGCGGGTAGTTCCACCCGATATTGGCCCGTGTAGCGGCCACTTCCTCAGCTCCGAGAGCCGCTCCGTGGCATTTGGCCGTACCGGCAAGATGCGGACTGCCCTTTCCGATAATCGTTTTTGCAATAATTAACGTCGGTTTGTCTGCACTTTCTTCGGCCTGAGAAAGTGCCCTATCGATCGCTTCGATATTGTGTCCGTCGATCGGTCCGATAACATTCCATCCGTAAGCCTCAAAGCGTTTGCGGTTATCGTCAGCAAACCAATTTTTTACGTTGCCGTCGATCGAAATTCCGTTATCGTCATAAACAGCAATGAGCTTATTGAGTTTCCAAACACCGGCCAGCGAGCAAGCCTCGTGGCTGATGCCCTCCATCATGCAACCGTCTCCTAAAAACACGTAAGTTCGGTTGTCAACAACCGGGAATCCCTCACGGTTAAATTCGGCAGCAAGCATTTTTTCCGCCAGAGCCATTCCGACGGCATTGGCAATGCCCTGTCCGAGAGGTCCTGTGGACGTTTCGACTCCGGGAACGACACGGTACTCCGGATGACCGGGTGTACGACTCTTAAATTGGCGGAACGCCTTGATGTCGTCCATCGAAAGGTCATAGCCGGTTAGGTGTAGCAGTGCATACTGCAACATCGAACCGTGACCATTGGAAAGAATAAAGCGGTCGCGACCGATCCAGTTGGGATTTTCCGGGTTATGCCGCAAGTGACTGAGCCAAAGAGTTACGGCAATATCGGCCATTCCCATCGGCATGCCGGGATGACCGCTTTTAGCTTTTTCAATTGCGTCAATGCTCAAAGCGCGCACGGCATTGGCCATGCAATAAGCACATACTTTTTCTGACATAGGATAGTAGATGTGAAACTTGTATAAGGAAAGGGGCTAATGCCTTAAAAAAACCGTCCTGATTCTAACAGGTCGCTTACCGACCGAACGTCTTGTGCGTATGTCCCTTTGTTTTGAAAAGAAAGTCCGAAAACGGAAAAAATATACCGAATTGCCTGAACCTGCCTTGTAGTGTTAATCCTTTTCAGGATTGATTCTCAAGCATTTTCTTTTTTTACATCAAGAATCCATGGCGAAAAATCGGTTTACCCCTTATCAAGGCCGTCATTATTGTTTCGGCGCGAGATAGCGTAGACTCTGCTAAAGGTATCTTCCCCTTATTTCCGAACGGAGCCGCTTAACATGGCAATTCCTCGCTTCTATATCCCGAATGTCACCTTTCAAATCGGAGTTCGCACATATCTACCGCCCGCCGCTCGACACCATGCAGGTCGCGTCCTTCGCATGGTAGCAGGCGAAAAGGCCAGTGTTTTTAACGGCTTAGGCGATATTGCAACCGGTCCCATTTCCTTTGAAGGCGACGATGCCTATATCACAATCGAATCCCTGGAACGCCCCAAGACCGAGTCTCCTCTTTCCATTACCCTTGTTCAGGGGCTCATCAGTGCAGAAAAACTCGATTATGTCGTAGAAAAAGCAGTGGAACTCGGCGTAAGTCGCATCGTCATTGTTCCGTCCATACGCTCGACAGCCAAACTTCCGGAAGACCGTCGCGACAGACGTCTGACACGCTGGTCCGACATCATGCATTCGGCCTGTGAACAATGCGGACGCAATTCGATTCCGACACTCGAATTTATGCAGTTTGAAAAAGCCATGGAAACCGTCAAAGCCGACCGACGCTACATGCTTGCGCTTTCAAGCACGGTCGCTCCGCGTCTGACCCGCATCAGTTCCGTGGCCTTTGCCGTCGGCCCCGAAGGGGGCTTTTCCGCTAACGAAATTGCCATGGCCACAAAGTTCGGTTGGGAATCCGTCTTAATCGGGCCACGCGTACTACGCACCGAAACGGCCGGTCTGGTAGCGGCTACGCTGGCGAATGCCGCCAGCGGTGACATGAAGTTCTACTAATTCAATCAGCCCCCGAATACTCGAAAGTGCTCGGGGGCGATGCCTCTAGATGCAAAAGGTTTGCGAGTTCCGTAACGCGATTAACGCGTTCTTTCGTGGGTTATTCTGCCTTGCGCAACCGCTCGAAATTCTGCACAACACGGGATCCTTAAGTGTTCTTCTTGTTGCGAGAAATCCAAAAAAGAACTAGACCGACAACCAATACCGGAAGCGTTAACCACTGGCCGCGACTAAATCCCAACATACCGAGACCGAGATACGCATCGGGCTCTCGGAAAAATTCGACGACAAAGCGCGCCACGGCATAGCCGACGCAAAAAAGTGCAGCAACGGAACCGGGTTTCCGCGGCTTTGTCGAATACACCCATAATAAGACAAATAAAAATAAGCCTTCTGCGATTGCTTCATAAAGTTGCGACGGATGCCGAGCCGCAAACGTTCCCGACTGCGGAAAGATCATCGCCCAGGGCAAGGCCGGATCGGCAACTCGTCCCCAGAGCTCCCCGTTAATAAAGTTTCCGATTCTTCCGAAGAAAAGCCCTAAAGGGACTAAGGGAACAACAAAATCAGCAACTCGCAAAAAAGCCGTATGCGTTTTAACAGAGTAAAAAGCCATTGCGACAATGACACCGATTATGCCGCCGTGAGCACTCATTCCACCTTGCCATACCTTCAGAATATCGGCAGGATGCTCGGCAAACCACTGGGGTTGATAAAAAAAGCAGAAACCCAACCGCCCCCCGACAATCACGCCGAGCATGCCGAAAAATAGCAAATCCTCGAGGCCCTCGATGCTTATACCGCGCCAGGCTTCGCGCGCCCGATAGCGTCCAAAAAGCCAGAAAAAGGCAAAACCGGCCAAATAAGCCAAACCGTACCAACGAACGCTCAACGGGCCGATGCTAAAGGCTACGGGATCAAATTGCGGATGGATAAACATAGCGTTCGGTAAAGACAGAAAAGAGCAATCTTACAGATGCAATGATAAACTTGCGCATCTTCGATTTTTCCCCGGTCTGCGCGTTCCCTGATGCAACGGATGCGGCACGAGGCCGGTTAATTCTTTGCCACTTATTTTCGTTTTTAGAAAGGTTTGTTATGTCCGGTCACTCCAAATGGGCCAATATTCAGCACCGCAAGGGACGCCAAGATGCCAAGCGTTCCAATCTGTGGACAAAGCTTGTCCGTGAAATCATCGTTGCCGCCCGCGTCGGAGGCGGCGGAGATCCGGACATGAATTCCCGCTTACGTCTGGCTATCGCCAAGGCACGTGAAGGAAACGTTCCCAAAGATACGATTCAGAATGCCATTTTGAAGGGAACCGGTCAACTCGAAGGCGTCAACTACGAAGAAGTACGCTACGAGGCCTACGGTGTGGGCGGCGCCTCGCTCATCATTGACTGTACGACGGATAATCGCACACGCACCGTTGCGGATGTGCGCCATGAACTGACAAAGCACGGCGGAAATCTCGGAACCGAAGGCTCGGTTTCCTTCCAGTTCAAACACTGCGGTGAATTTCTCTTTGCGCCGGGCACCGACGAAGACCGCGTCATGGAAACAGCACTTGAGGGCGGTGCCGATGACGTTGTTACCGATGAAGACGGCTCGATTGAAGTCGTCTGCGCCCCCGAAGTGTTTGATGCTGTTCAGAAAGCTTTTGAAACAGCCGGCCTCACGCCGGTTTCTGCCGACGTGACGATGAAACCATTAAACGAAGTGGAATTAAAAGGTGAAGACGCCGCTAAGATGCACAAGCTCATCGATGCACTCGAAGACCTCGACGACGTAAGCCACGTTTATACAAGTGCCGTCTTCTGCGACGAAGCATAAAAAACGGACAGGACCTCAACGACATAACTTTCGGGAGATTTTCTATGAAAATTCTTGTCATCGGTAGCGGCGGAAGAGAACACGCCTTGGCTTGGCGCCTTGCCCAATGCGAAGGTGTCAAGCAGGTTTACGTGGCCCCGGGCAACGCCGGAACGGATGCCGATCCGGCGCTTACGAATCTCCCGATTACCGACATTGAGGCTCTTGCAGATTTTGCAGCAAAGGAAAATATCTCCCTTACGGTCGTCGGACCGGAAGCGCCGCTTTCCGAAGGGATTGTTAATGTCTTCCGAAAAGCAAATCTTTCAATTTTCGGTCCGACCAAAGAGGCTGCTCGGCTCGAAAGTTCCAAAGACTTTGCTAAAGCCTTCATGCAACGTCACAAGATTCCGACGGCTGCCTATGCCACGTTTGACGATGCACAAAAAGCCCACCAGTACATTGACGAACACGGCGCGCCGATTGTTGTAAAGGCCGATGGACTTGCCGCCGGCAAAGGCGTTGTCGTGGCAATGACGAAAAATGAAGCACACGATGCCGTCGATGCCATGCTCGGAGACAGACGATTCGGCAAAGCCGGCGCACGCGTCGTGATTGAGGACTTTCTCGAAGGTGAAGAGGCAAGTTTTATCGTCATGGTCGACGGTGAGCATGTTCTGGCGATGGCCTCAAGCCAGGACCACAAGCGTCTTTTAGATGGTGACAAAGGCCCGAACACGGGCGGTATGGGTGCCTACTCACCCGCTCCCGTCGTCACGAAACAAATCCACGAGAAGGTTCTGCGCGAAATCATCTACCCGACCGTGCGCGGCATGAAAGAAGAAGGTTCCCCCTACACGGGCTTTCTTTATGCCGGTCTGATGATTAACAAAACCGGCGACGTAAAAACTTTGGAATTTAACTGCCGCTTCGGAGATCCGGAAACGCAACCGATTATGTGTCGGCTCAAGGGCAACTTTGCACAAGCCATGCTTTTGGCTTTAGACGGCAGGCTCGACATGGCCGACTTATCATGGGATGATCGTATCGCACTCGGCGTTGTCATTGCCGCCAAGGGATACCCGGAAAACCCTGAAAAAGGTGCCCTGATCGATTCCCTTCCGAAAAATGACGCTACCCACCGTGTCTTTCACGCGGGAACCAAGCTTAATCGTGACGGGCGCATGACGGTTTCTGGCGGTCGCGTTCTGTGTGTTGTCGGTCTCGGCGAAACATTCGAACAAGCTCAGAAAACTGCCTACGAAGCCGTCAACCAAGTGCGTTTTGCCGGAGCGCAGTGGCGTCACGATATCGGCTATCGAGCACTGGCACGCGAGGGAAAGTAGCCTTGATGCGCATTCCCGGGAGTTTGCTCGAAGCTCCTGCCCGCGGCATCGGTCTTTTGGGTGGAACATTCGATCCGGTTCATATCGGACATATGATCTTAGCCGAACAAGCTCTTCGGAGTTTGTCCTTAGAGCGCATTGAATTTTTACCGGCTGGGAACCCGTGGCAAAAGCACCCGTCGACGCCGGCGGCGGACCGCGTTCACATGCTTGAACTTGCCCTCGCGGGGAAACCGCATTTCTCGATTAATCTATGTGAAGTGACTCGACCCGGGCTTACATATACCATCGATACGCTACGCCGGATGCGTCGGGAAAATGGACCTACTACCCCCTTGATTTTGATTCTCGGGGCCGATCAATGGGAAAACTTGCCCACATGGAAAGACTGGCAATTATTCCTAAACTATGCCGACATCGCCGTCAGCACCCGGGACGGGAAACCCCCGAAATCCTGCTCGGAAGTGGCCTCTTGGGTGGCCGGCCGAACCAAATCAGCAAAGAACCTCAACTCCGCTCCGTGCGGATTTGTCAGTTTTTTTTCCATTCCGCCCACATCGGCAAGTTCCTCTAAAATTCGGACTATCCTTAAAGGCCCTCTCTTACAGGATACCGAATCGACTCTTGATACATGGCTCTGCCCCGATGTGAAAACCTACATTCGGGCTCATCATCTTTATACGGAACAGGAACAGTTAAACAATGGATAAGAAAACGTTACTGAAAACCGTCGTTGACGCCTTGGAAGACGTCAAAGGTCAAAATATCCGTGTTTACGACACGACGAAAAAAACGAGCGCGTTCGACCATGTCGTCATTGCATCGGGAACGAGCAACCGCCAAACTCGGGCTCTTGCAAGCGCCGTTTCCAAAGCCGTTAAAGCGGCCGGCGGCAAAATCGGCGGAATCGAGGGTACCGACACAGGGGAGTGGGTTCTTGTGGACTGCGGATCCGTTATCTGTCACTGCATGCAACCGGCGATTCGCCAATATTACGACCTAGAAGAACTCTGGGGTCCAGATGCTCTCGATGTAAAAGCACTGTTTGCCAAGGCCGAACAAAACGAGCAAGAAACCAAGCCCGCTCGCAAGCGCGCAACTCGTAGTACGGCAACGAAAAAAGTCGAAAAGCCCAAGGTAACAAAGACAACTACAACAAAAAAGCCCGTCGCAAAAAAGACGGAGGCCAAAAAGACGACGCTCGTCAAGAAAACGGCGGAGAAAAACTCCGTCAAAACGGAAACGAAGAAGTGCATTTCCGCTCCGAAAAACCGCGCAACAAAAGCAAACGCTTCGTCCGTGAAAAAGAGTACGAAAGGCTCATAAATGCGTATTACCGTTGTCGCCGTCGGGCAACGTGAGGCTTCTTGGGTGAACACCGCCGTCAATGATTATCTTACGCGCTTTCCCAAGGGCTTTACCGTGCAATTACGAGAGTTAAAAACAGAGCCCAGAGCCGGGCAAAGCGCACTAAAGCTCATGCTCTCGGAAGCCAAACGCATCGAAAAGTCCGTCGATCCCGATGATTTCCTTGTCGTCTTAGACGAACGCGGACGAGATTTAACAACCGTTGAATTCGCTAAACGCATCGCGCAGTGGAAGGATGAATCGCGAAACGTGACGTTTGTCATCGGAGGACCTGACGGTCTGGACGAGACCTTTAAAAAACGCGCCGATTTTTCCATACGACTCTCGTCCATGACGCTCCCGCACGCGCTGGCCCGTGTTTTGCTCTGCGAGCAACTGTATCGAGCTTGGTCAATTCTCAACAACCATCCCTATCACCGCGCATGACTTTGTTTTACTTGGCCAGCAAAAGCCCCAGGCGTACGCAGATATTGCGTGATATCGGCTTTCACAATTTTGCTGTTCTTTCGGACAAAACCATCCCGACGGCTTTCGCCGGCGACGAAGTGCGCCTTGCCGGAGAAACGCCCGAGGCCTACGTCAGCCGCACTGCTCGAGAAAAAGTTCTTAGAGCCTTTGATCGTATTCGGGAGGATTCCCTTCCACGTCTCCCCGTTCTTGCTGCCGACACCGCAGTCATCCTCGGCGATACGATTTTCGGGAAACCGGTTGACCGCAATGAGGAAATCCGTTTTTTAAAGGCCCTTTCTGGCATGACGCATACCGTCCGCACCGCACTTGTCGTTGCTACATCCCCGACGGACATGTCTGAGGCAGTCAGCGTTTCACACGTGCATTTTCGTCGCCTGACCGATGAGGAAATCGCCTGGTACAGCGCAACCGAGGAACCCTATGACAAAGCCGGCGGTTACGCCGTTCAAGGACTTGCCGCAGCATATATCGATCGAATCGAAGGAAGTTATAGCGGCATCATGGGACTTGCAGCTTACGAAACTGCCGCCCTCTTAAAAACTCTTAACATAATCCCGACAGAAAAATAATTTCCGCTCGGCACATGTTTCAGTAATCGGATACTTTTGTGACACCCTCTTTTTCAAATTTCGGACTGCTCCCTATTCTTTTAAAAAACATCGAGCGACTCGGCTACAAAGAACCCTCGCCGATACAAGTCAAAGCCATCGCACCGATTCTTCAGGGACACGACGTGCTGGCCGCCGCCCAAACAGGGACTGGGAAAACTGCGGCCTTCGGCTTACCGCTCATCCAAAAGTTGTTGCAAGAAAATGCGCCGAGGAAAGAACGCTCCGCTCGTGCCTTGATTTTGGCGCCGACACGCGAACTGGCCGCACAGATTCAAGAAGCTATTCGAGCTTTCTCCTTAGGGACACCTCTTAAGACAGCCCTTGTCTTCGGCGGAGTCAATATTCGACCGCAAAAAACAGCTCTTGCATCCGGCATCGACATTCTTGTTGCAACTCCGGGACGTCTACTGGACCACATCGCGCAGAGAAATCTCACACTAAGCGATGTTCGCTTCCTCGTACTTGACGAAGCCGACCGTATGCTCGATATGGGTTTTATTCGGGACATCCGTAAGATTTTGGCCTTGGTCCCGCAGGAACGTCAAACCCTTCTTTTCTCCGCCACTTTTAACGATGAAGTTCTCACACTTGCGGAAAAATTTCTGACAAGCCCCGTACATATTGAAATTTCAAAAAACCAAGACTGCGCCCTGGTTCGGCAAGAGGTGTACTTTGTAGAAAAAAAACGTAAACGTGATTTGCTACGCGACCTTATTATTGACAACAATTGGCAACAAGTTCTCGTTTTTACTCGCATGAAACACGCAGCCAACCGCCTTGCCGAACAACTGGCCCAAGACGGTCTGACAACCGCCGCTATTCACGGCAACAAGAGTCAGTCGGCACGGACAAAAGCCTTAAGCGGATTTAAAAACAAAACCGTCCGCGTGCTTGTTGCGACAGATATCGCTGCCCGCGGTCTGGATATTCAGGGGCTACCGCAGGTCGTTAACTATGAACTTCCGAATGCCGCCGAAGACTATGTTCACCGCATCGGCCGAACAGGACGCGCCGGACACACAGGGCTTGCCGTCAGCCTCGTCGGTTCTGAAGAACTTCCGGAACTTCGCGCCGTCGAACGCCTTTTGAAAAAGAACTTGACCATAAAAACAATACCGGGTTACGAGGTTCCGTCCGTTGCGACATCCGAAAATTCTGCGCCTAAAAAACGAGCACCCCGTCCCGAAAAACGATCACGTCGGGCGACTACAGTTCAAACGAACCGAAAAGGAACATCCGCCGACTCTGAGAAAACCTCTGCGTCGAAAATCCCATCCTCCGCGCCGTTGGAATCATCGGGGGAAAAAATCTCACACATTCGGTATAGAAGGCTTGGAAAAATCGGCAAGAACCCACACAACGGTTCCGTGCCAGCGAACAATCGGGGAAAAAGCCCCCGCCGAGCTCTCTCAAACAAACCGCAGAAGGCACTTGAAAAGGAACTGCACTTTGAAACCGTTCGCTCGAACTTGCCTCCCGGAATACCGCTTTCACGTTTGCAGCGACGTCGGTAAGAGGGAAATCGACCGCTCTGTTTCGGTACAATGCTACGCACTATGCTCAAGACGACACTTTATACGGCCCTTTTGTGCTCCGTGGCCCTTTTCTTTGCCGGATGCGCTTCACCCGACTCCTCGCAAGATGAAAAAGTCTCTTTGACCGAAACGCTAAAAGAAACGCGAGAGGCAAGGAACGTACCCTCTCTGATGAATGCGCCCACAAAATCGCTGGCGGTATGTACCTCCACGCAACCGATGTCCGTGCAACTTCCGTTTAAATCGATTTTGTTCAACTGCGCCGATCTTAACGTTCAAGCAACCGTTGATGAAATGCGCGATGCCGGTTGGAGAGCCGAATGTGTTGACATCGGCAAACCGGAAAACAAGAACGGCGTTGTCGGTATGTCACTGAAGTTGACCATGCGTAAAATCTTTTAGGAACGACCATGTCGCTTTCAATTCAGAACGTGCGCGATTTACTGGACAAACACGGACTGAGTGCTATCGTCATTCCGACAGGTGATCCGCACTCAAGTGAGTATCCGTGCCGTCATTGGCAATTAAGAAGGGCCCTTTGTCCTTTTACGGGTTCAGCCGGAAGCGTTGTGATCACAAACGATAAGGCCTTGCTCTGGACGGACTCTCGTTACTGGGAACAAGCCAGAGAAGAATTGGACGGAACTCCGTTCGCTTTGATGTGTGACGGAGCCCCGTCGACTCCGAAACAGGCACCGTGGCTTTGTGCAAATCTACCTTACGGCAGTCGAGTCGGCATTGATGCCTGCTCTTGTGCATTAGGACCGTTTTCTCAATTACAGTCTGCCTTAAAGTCGCGCGGCATGACGCTCGGTGATGTTTCCGAGGCCTTATATGCACTCTGGGATGATCGCCCCCCACTCGAAATCATTCCGGTTCTTCCCTTTGATTGCGGTCAGCGCCCGCGCTCGGAAAAGCTTTCGCTTGTTCGCCAGCATGTGAAGAAGGCAGGTGCCGACACCCTTTTGGTCTGTGCCTTAGATGACGTTGCGTGGCTATGTAACCTGCGAGGGGCGGATCTACCGCACACCCCGGTCTTTTTAGCGTATATGTTGATTCGAGAGGAATCCGCCGATCTTTTTATCGATCCGATGAAACTCGGACCGTCCACCGTCGCCTCGCTTCGAAAAGATGCCGTGCGGTGCCGCTCGTATGACGCTGTCGATGAGGCCCTGAAGGACCTGCCGGCATCCTCAGTCCTTTTTGTCGACCCGGCGCAAATGAATGCGCATCTGTATGAGTCCGTACCGACAAACATACGCATTGTCACGGGAACAAATCCGGTGACTATTTTGAAGAGTCGCAAGAATCCGCAGGAACTGACCTTCATTCGGGAAAGCATGATTGACGAGGGCGTAGCTCTTGTCTCACTTTTTGCTTGGATTAAGGAGCAACTGAGACAAGGCACCGTATTTTCCGAATGGGATGTTTCCGAAAAACTCCTTGAGCTTCGACAGGCCTCTCCGAGATTTGTTGAAACAAGTTTTCAAACGATTGCCGCCGTCGGATCCAATGCTGCACAACCGCACTATGCGCCGAGCCCGGAAAATTCCTCTCCGATGACTTCGGGAGCCATGCTTCTGATTGATTCAGGCGGTCAATATTTGACCGGAACAACGGATATCACACGAACCGTCCGAATCGGTCCGGTTTCCGAGGCCATGAAACAAGACTATACGGCCGTGTTACGCTCTCATATAGCCTTGGCTACGGCTCGTTTCCCTGCCGGGATTCACGCCGGTCGTCTCGATTCCCTGGCCCGTAAACCGCTTTGGCAAGTCGGATCCGACTACGGACACGGAACCGGACACGGAGTCGGCTTCTTTTTAAACGTGCACGAATCTCCGCTTTCCATCTCACCGCGCACTCCGACCGCTGAGGCAACCCGCCTTGTAAATGGTGTTGTTGTTTCCAATGAACCCGGGCTTTACAGAGCCGGTCTTTGGGGCGTACGACTTGAAAATCTCGTCACACCCGTTGCATCCGATTTTCAAGGTTTTTCCGAATTCGAAACTTTGAGTCTTTGCCCCTTTGACAGAACACTGATTCTTGCCGACCGTCTTGACGAATACGAAAAACTTTGGCTTAACAACTACCACGCGATCGTCCGAGAACGCTTAAGTCCGCATCTTCAGGAGACTGAAAAACACTGGTTGGACGAGGCAACGGCCCCTCTGTAGGCTTTAATCTCCTGGCGCCTGTACAATTCGTTACATTTGTTGAAAAAGATTTGTCATGTGCCGATTCGACAGTCTTTTAACTTCGCGATAACGTCGGTCAAACGGTTATTAAATTTTTTCAATAGACCCATCATGCATATTTGGACATTCGCAGTCAGACTGACTGCGCTTCTTTTTGCCGGTTCCGCCATGCTCGGATTCTTAAGCGGATGCGATAAGGAAGACTCAAAGCCGACAGCAACATCCGAATCAGCCATTGCCGTACGAGCTGTCGATGTACGTCCTACCGATGAAATGCTTTGGATTGAAACGCTCGGAGAAACGGAAGGTGCTCGGCAGGTGGAAATTCGTGCTCAGGTTTCCGGCACCTTAAAAGAAATTTCCTACAAAGAAGGTGAACCCGTGCGAGCCGGTCAAACGCTTTTCATCATCGACGATGCCCCGTATAAGGCCGCCCTGAATGCTGCAAAAGCCTCGGTCGAGCAAGCCAAAGCCTCTGTTCAGATTGCTCTTTTAGACTACGCACGTTATGAAAAACTCCTTGAAGCGAATGCTACAAGTCGCAAACAATTTGATGAGGCCAGAAGCGCTCTAAGAGTCGCTCGTGCGCAACTTAAGCAAGCAGAAGCCAAAGAATCCGACGCACGAGTGGCCTTTGACCGTACGCGTGTCAAAGCACCGAGTGACGGCGTTGCGGGACGTTGCGAACTGAATCTCGGAGCCCTCATCAGCGCCAATTCCACATATCTGACAACACTTACACAACCGGATAATCTTCGCGTGAAATTTCAAGTCTCCGAGCGTGACCTCGCCGGACACCCCATCACGCTGACGAATCCCGTTCGACTCTATGATGCCTCACGCCGTGAAATTGCGGCAAAGCTCGATTACGTTTCCCGACAAATGGACACGGTCACTTCGACGCGAACACTGCGTGCTACCGTGGCTCCTGACTCCGACTTGGTACCCGGCCAACTCGTGGCTGTCCAACTCGGCGTTAAGAAACTATCCGGCATATTCCGCATCCCGCAGAAATCCATCCAGCAATTGCCAGACGGAACGTACCGTGTCTTTACGGAGCAAAACGGTCAAGCCCGTTCCGTCCCAGTGACAGTCGGCAATTGGAAAGATACCGATTGGATTGTGCTTACGGGGCTTAATGCCGGGGACAAAGTGCTCATTGATCAAATTCAACGGTTACGAGACGGACTGCCGATTTCCGTCACCGTCGAAACCCACGACAACACGCCGTAATCGGGGATACTATGCTCAGCCAGTTTTGCATTCGCCGTCCGATTTTTGCTTCGGTTTTGTCGATTCTGATTGTGCTCGGCGGCATCCTTTCCTACCTGATTTTGCCTGTCTCGCAGTATCCGAACATTGCTCCGCCGGCCGTTACGGTCTCAACATCCTGGGAGGGAGCAAGCGCCTCCGTTTTAGCCAGGACGGTTGCTGCTCCCATCGAAGATCAACTCTCGGGCATTCAAGGTCTTCTTTATTACAACACCAGCATTCGTTCAAACGGAAACGTTCGTATTTCATGCATTTTTGACGTCGGAACAAACCCCAATGACGCTGTTTTGGAAATCAATAATCGCGTTCGGACCGTCGAAAAACGTCTTCCGAAAAAAATTCAGCAAGACGGCATCAGCGTGCGAAAACACGATGAAGAAACCCTCCTTATCGTGGCCTATACGTCTCCCGACGGTTCAATGAGCCGCGTTGACATGGCCGATTACGCCCTTTTAAATGTCGTCGACCAGTTGCGCCGCCTTCCGGGAATCGGCGATGTCAGCGTATTCGGCAATGCACAAGGGGCCATGCGCATCTGGCTGGATCCGCAGCGTATGGCTAAATTCAACATCACCCCCGACGATATCGATGCCGCCGTCAATGATAAAAACTACGAACGCGGTGCAGGGCGCATCGGCGTGGCTCCGACAACGCCCGACCAGCAGCTCTTTTACACGACGAGAACAAAAGGGCAACTTCTGACGCCTGAAGAATTCGGATCCATCATTATTCGCGTCGATTCGGAAAATCGTATTGTTCGCCTGCGTGACGTCGCCACCGTTGAACTCGGAAACCGCAGCTATGAGATGGTTAACATCTTTAACGGCAAACCCTCAATTACACTCGCCGTTTTTTTGCAAACCGGAGCCAATGCCGTCGCCGCTGCCAAGGCAGCAAAAGAGGAACTCTCCCGCCTTTCTCGCTTTTATCCGAAGAATAAACTCACCCACACGATTACCGACGACACAACGATTTTCGTTAATGCCTCTTTGCGAGAAGTATTCATTACGCTTGTTGAGGCAGGGCTACTCGTTTTGCTTGTCATTTATCTTTTTTTGCAAAACTGGCGTGCTACCCTCATTCCGATGCTCTCGGTACCCGTTTCACTCATCGGAACCATGGCCGGTCTCTGGTTCTTTAATTTTTCCCTCAACACGCTCACACTCTTTGCAATGACTCTTGTCATCGGCATCGTCGTCGATGACGCAATTGTCGTTTTAGAAAACGTTTCACGCCTGATGTCCGAAGGTTTGAGCCCGAAAGAAGCGTCAAAAAAGGCAATGAAAGAAGTTTCCAGCGCTCTTGTGGCCATCATCCTCGTGCTTTCAGCCGTTTTTGTACCAGTGGCGTTTTTAGGCGGCATGGCAGGTGAGCTTTATCGACAATTTTCAGTAACCGTCGCCGTTGCCGTCTGCCTATCAGGCTTTGTTGCTCTGACACTGACTCCGGCCTTGTGTGCAATCCTTCTAACGGGCCAAAGACGTGCCAACAACCGCCTCTTTGACGCAGTCAATTGGCTTCTGTCCAAAGCCGGCGATCTGTACCTGCGCGGCATTACCTTCTTTTTAGATCACACAAAGAGCGCGGCTTTCGTCTTTTTCGGTGTCTGCGCCTCGGTTTATCTCCTTTTCATTTCCACACCGACGACGTTTGTTCCCGTTGAGGACCAAGGAATCCTACGTATGTCATTTACGCTACCTTCGAGTGCCTCGTTTAACCGTACGGAAGAAGAAGTTGAGAAAATGCGGCGCCTGATTGAACAGAAACTCGACGGCGTCGAAAGCGTTCTGGCAATGGTCGGGAACGATCAACAAGGGAACGATATCCGCGCATCAGCCGCGACGTTTATTTTGAAACTGAAGGACTGGGATAAACGCGAGAAAACCGCTTTCGAGTTACGCCGTGAATTGCAAAAACTCGGTGACACGTCAACAGAAGCCGTTGCCGTTGCCTCGCAACCGAATCCGATTCGGGGTTTGGGGCGCTCAAGCGGGTTTTCGGGCTATATTCAGGCTCACGGAACCGATGATCCGGTTCTTTTGCACGCCGTAGCCGATGACTTTATTACTGCGCTAAGGAAACGACCTGAATTAACGGGTGTGCGCCACATGATGCGTTCCGAAGCACCGATTATCGAAGTCAATGTCAATGAAGAAAAAGCTATGCGGCTTAATGTAACGACCGCAACGATTTTCTCAACGCTACAAAGCTTTTTTTCCGGCAATTACATTAATGACTTTACGCGAAACGGAAAGATCCGACGCGTCATCATGCAAGCCGAACCGCGTTTCCGAATGAATCCGGAAGATCTGTCGCACTGCTGGGTTCGCAGTAGCGACGGAAACATGATTCCGATGGGGGCCTTAATTACAACCAAGCGCGTCTCGGGAGCCGAAAGTCTGACGCGTAACGACGGGTATCTGGCAGCCATGTTTTCGGGTTCGGCCGTCGAGGGCGTCAGCTCGGGCGAGGCCGTGCGCCTTGTCGAAGAGATGGCCGAAAAATTCCTTCCGGAAGGATATGGAATTTCCTGGGTCGGACAGGCCTGGCATGAAAAACGCATCGGAAGTTCCTCAATGCAGGCCTTCGGTTTCGGTCTGGTCATTGTCTTCTTGCTCTTGGCCGCTCTGTATGAACGCTGGTCGCTTCCGATTGCCGTCATCATGTCGGTGCCGTTTGCTGTTTTAGGCGCTCTCACGGCGTTACAAATACGAACAACGCCTAACGATATTTATTTTCAAATCGGCCTGTTGGTTTTAATCGGTCTTTCGGCAAAAAATGCCATTTTGATTGTCGAGTTTGCCAGTGCAAAAATGCACGAAGGGCTCTCGGCACGAGAAGCGGCTCTTGCCGGGGCCAAGCTTCGCATGCGACCGATTCTCATGACATCGATGGCCTTTATCCTAGGCGTCTTACCCCTGGTTTTCAGCACAGGAGCCGGCGCCATGGCACGTCGCTCGATGGGGACGGGTGTATGCGGCGGCATGCTCGCAGCAACCTTCATTGCCACATTCTTTGTGCCGGTCTTTTTTACTTGGTTTGCGCGCACGAAAAAACCGCAGGAGACCAAGCAGTGACCATCCGTTTCCGAAGGTCGACATGACCTTCGGAAATTTTCCGTCTCCGCAACACCCCACTGCGCTTTCCTTGCCCTAAAATAGGAGCGTTACATCGATTTAATCGGAGGGCGAGTAATGTACAAAAGCTTTCTGGTACCGACTGATGGTTCCAACCTTTCTTTAGCCGCAGTCAAGGGCGCAACGTCTTTTGCAAAAAAACTCGGAGCAAAAATCACGCTTCTTACCGTCATTGAGCCGTACAACTACACCGCTGTCAATGAGTACCGTCCGGAATCCATCGATGACTACGACGAGCGCATGCTCGCGCTTGCCCAAGGTCGACTTTCGGAAGCCAAGGCAATCGTGGAAGATGCCGGAGTTCCCGTTGAAACGATATCCGTTAAGAATTTTTCGCCGGCCGAAGCCATCATTTCCACGGCCGAAGCCAAGGGGTGTGACTGCATCTTCATGGCAAGTCACGGACGCAAGGGCTTAGCAGCGCTCATCCTCGGTAGCGAAACACAACGGGTTCTGGCCTATTCCAAACTACCGGTTATCGTTTATCGTTAATCATTTTTCGGTTCGATGTCAATTGAACCGCTTGTATTTTTAGGAGAAACAATGTCAGAGCTTGACTCAATCAATGCTGAGATGGATGCGTCGAATCTGTATTCGGAAGAAATTCTCACTGATCGTAAAATGGGAACCATCCGCATTCTCACTCCGGTTCTTGCCGACGGCAGAGCCGATCCGTCTCGCAAACCGATTTTCTCGGGCGAAATTCAAATCATGACACAGATGGGACCACTCCCGATTAACTTTGATATTGAAGCCGATACGGTTGAAGAAGCCGTCAAGAAATACGGAGAATCTGCCAAAGCCGGTGTCCAAAAAACCCTCGACAAGATTCAAGAGTTGCGCCGTGAAGCCGCTACGAAGATTGTTACGCCGGGCCCCCCGGGATTCGGTGTTCCGCCGGCCGCAGGTGGGTCATCCATTCAAATGCCCTAAAAAGAGGACATCCCGTTGAGCCTTCGAGATCTCCGGATTTCGAAGGCTTTATTTTCGAAAGAAAACGTAAGTGCTTCGTTCGAAGGTCTGCAATCGAACAGCACTTGTTTACAATACCTGCCGTCTCATTTTTTCTTTTTTTTCGAGTTTGCCATGCCTGATCTTTCTACGTTGCGAGCCATCAGCCCCTTGGACGGCCGCTATGCCAAACAATGCGACGAATTGCGTGAAATTTTCTCCGAATATGCATTCATGCGCGCCCGCGTGAAAGTCGAAGTCGAATGGCTGATTGCTCTGTCGCAGACAGGGTTGTCAGGAATTCTTCCCATCAGCGGTGAGCATGCCTCTTTCCTGCGATCTCTTTACCAAAATTTCACTTCGGAAAACTGCGCGCAAATTAAAGAAATCGAAGCTACCACCAACCACGACGTCAAAGCCGTCGAATACTGGATTAAGGCGCAGGTATCACACGATACGGCTCTTGCAGCTGAAAGCGAATTCGTTCATTTTTCCTGCACAAGCGAAGATATCAACAACACGAGCTATGCAATGATGCTTGCCGACGGTCGCAAAGCTCTTATCGGAAAACTACGGACGATTCACGCGATTTTGCAGGACTATGCCCACCGCTGGGCCGACGTGCCGATGCTCTCCCGCACCCACGGGCAGCCGGCCTCCCCCACAACGGTCGGCAAAGAGCTAGCCGTCTTTGCCGTGCGCCTTGGTCGCATCATCGAGGCCATTGAACGCGTTCGACTTCTTGCCAAAATGAACGGTGCCGTCGGAAATTTCAATGCCCACTTGGCCGCCTATCCGGATTTTGACTGGGAAGCTTTTGCCAAAACCGTTGTCCAGGACAAACTCGGCGCTACTTTTAACACGCATACGACGCAAATCGAGTCGCACGATTACATGGCAGAGCTTTTCGATGAGATTTGTCGTGCCAACACCGTGCTTTTGGATTTGGCTCGCGACATCTGGGGATACATCTCGCTCGGGTATTTCAAACAAAAACTCAAGGCCGGCGAAGTCGGTTCTTCCACGATGCCGCACAAGGTAAATCCTATCGATTTTGAGAATGCGGAAGGCAATTTCGGTATTGCCGATGCGCTCTTCCGGCATTTCTCGGAAAAACTTCCGATTTCCCGTTGGCAACGCGATTTAAGTGACTCGACCGTACAACGTAATCTCGGTGTGGCCTTCGGGTATTCGTTTACCGGTTACGCCTCTTTGATTAAAGGGCTTGGGAAGCTGGAACTCAATGAAGCGAAAGTCGCCGAAGATTTGGATGCAGCCTGGGAAGTTCTGGCCGAGGCGATTCAGACCGTCATGCGACGCTATGCGATTGAAAAGCCCTATGAAAAACTCAAGGCCTTAACGCGCGGCAAAGGCCACATGTCACCCGAGGTGTTGCGTGACTTTATCCAAAAACTGCAAATCCCCGAAGAGGCCAAGGCACGTCTTCTCGTGATGACACCGGCAAGTTATATCGGTAAAGCCGTCGAACTTGCAAAAAGAGCCTAACATTTTTCAATCGGAGGCAGGAAAACCCTCCTCCGGTTTTTCGTTTTCATTGAGTAATTTCCGTGCTTAATCGATTTGTACTTAGTTCCGTTCTTTTAAGTTCCGCGCTTTTATGCGCATGCCAAAATGCCGTCACACGACAATACGGCATGAACTACGATACGGCACTCTCGCGAGCGTCTAACCTTCTGCACTACTTTGCCATTGAACCCGTTCCGGTCGATACGGCAACTCCTGCAAACTTTCCCGGCAAAGCCGGAACCAGCACAGTTTTACAGAAAAGCTGGATTGAAAAATCAGGCTCATTACCAAGCGCTTCACCAGAAAAAGCGGACGAAAGGCAAGACATGTATACGTCTGCGGGACTTATCCGAGCCATGAGCGAAACGCTTACAAATTCCTCTCGGGAAAATCAATTCTTCGGTTTTGTCGATGAAACCGATGCCGACACAAATGCTCAGGCCCAAAAGAAAATCGTCTCT
This sequence comes from Sutterella sp. UBA4713, assembly GCA_002404465.1. GTDB lineage: Bacteria > Pseudomonadota > Gammaproteobacteria > Burkholderiales > Burkholderiaceae_F > Duodenibacillus. Next base: position 49,230 of record DHJT01000084.1, read on the forward strand.
CTTGTAACGCGATCCTTTTTTAACAGCCTACGCAAAACCGATACGCAATCAAAATACCACCTAGACTTAATTCGAAGATCCGAAACAGCGGGTGCCCCCGTGTACTCCATGGCTGTTTTCTTGGAAAACGAGGCACTCGGATGCCGCTATAACCCCGGAACCGAAAGCAAAGCACCGATCGGCTCGTGCGGGATGATTGTGATTGCCCGTTCTCCGGACGATGCCAAGCCGGCTGTTATTCCTTTTGCCATCGGCGGTCTCAAAGAAAAAGTCGAATCCAAACGACCGGAAGAAATACTTACAAGCTTTTTAGATCGCGAAGACAGGCTCGGCTACCGAGTCGGAGCCCATCCGTATGCTCCGAGCCAAAACGCAAGCGGCATGCCGTTTTTCCGCTGGAACGGAAAAACTTGGATAAAAACCGATGAGTTTGACGGACTTGCCGAAAGGGCTTTTGAGGACTTAACGAAAACGCTCCCTGCTTTAAGTTTTGTGTATCACAAGAGCGTTTCTCTTCCTGACGGACGGCAAACGTTACCTTACTTAATTGAAGGTGCCCAGTTCGATTTCTTTTTCAAACCGACGGTTCAGACAAACTGACGCCACCAGAAAATTTCGCCTGAGCGGTTCGATTTTTCTCGCCGTTTCGCTCTAAGGCATCATGATGCCGCTGTTTAGCGTCCCCGAGACAAAAACCCCGCATCGGATTTCTCCTTTGCGGGATTGTTTTCGTGAAAAAGGCGTTAGGCCTTCTTGTCCAAGAACACCAACTTACCGTCTTTCAACTCGACCTGAACCGTATCACCGGGACCATACTTGCCTTCAAGCAAATCTTTCGCCATCGGATTTTCCAACAACTCCTGTACAGCACGCTTTAAGGGGCGAGCACCGTACACAGGGTCGAATCCAGCAGCTGCAACAAAGTCCAGGGCCGCATCGCTTAACTTCAAGCTCACGCCCTGAGCCGCCAAACGCTTGCCGAGAGAAGCAATTTGCAAGGAAGCGATCTTGCGAATCGATGTCTTGTCCAGATTGTTGAACACGACAATCTCATCAATACGGTTGATGAACTCAGGACGGAAGTGCGCTTTGACTTGTGCCATCGCCGCTTCCTTGACCTGCTCATGCGGAGCACCGGCCAGCCGCTGAATTTCATCACTGCCGAGGTTACTCGTCATAATGATGACCGTATTTTTAAAATCCACCGTCCGACCCTGACCGTCGGTCATACGACCGTCGTCTAAAACTTGCAAAAGGACGTTAAAGACATCAGGATGCGCCTTTTCCACTTCATCAAGCAAGATGACGCTATAGGGCTTACGCCGCACGGCTTCCGTCAAATAGCCGCCTTCTTCATAGCCGACATATCCCGGAGGAGCGCCAATCAAGCGAGCCACCGAGTGTTTTTCCATAAACTCACTCATATCGATACGAATCAGAGCTGACTCCGTATCAAAGAGGAATTCACACAAAGCCTTCGTTAACTCCGTCTTGCCGACGCCTGTCGGTCCCAAAAAGAGGAACGACCCATACGGACGATTCGGATCGGAAAGTCCCGCACGGCTACGAAGCACCGTCTGCGCGACAGCCTCAACAGCGGCATCCTGTCCGATGACGCGTTTTTTCAGAGCATCGGCCATACCCAAAAGTTTGGCCCTCTCGCCCTGCATCATCTTCGAAACAGGAATTCCGGTTGCTCGGCTGACAACCTCGGCAATTTCTTCAGCACCCACACTGGTGTGAAGCAACTTCGGATGTGTCTGAGCCTGCTTCTCGCCTTTTTCTGCTTTCTTGAGTTTTTCCTCCAGCTTCGGAAGAACTCCGTATTGCAATTCTGCCAAGCGCTCGAACTTACCTTCGCGACGGCAAGCTTCCATCTCGATTTTCGTGCGATCGATCTCATCGCGCACGGACTTCGAGCCGATAGCCTGTGCTTTCTCCGCCTTCCAAACCTCTTCCAAATCCGAGTACTCGCGTGAAAGCTTAGCGATCTCGTCTTCGATGGCCGCTAAACGTTTGTGGCTTGCGTCATCGGTCTCTTTCTTCATCGCCTCGCGTTCAATCTTCAACTGAATCAAACGACGATCGAGCTTATCGAGTGCTTCGGGTTTGGAATCAATTTCCATCTTCACGCGGCTTGCAGCCTCATCGATCAGGTCAATAGCCTTATCGGGAAGGAAGCGATCAGTGATATAGCGTTGAGACAACTCGGCCGCAGCCACAATAGCCGGGTCGGTAATTTCAACACCGTGATGCGCTTCGTACTTTTCCTGTAGCCCGCGCAAAATCGCGATGGTGTCTTCCAAACTCGGTTCGTCCACAAAAACCTTTTGAAAACGGCGTTCCAAAGCCGCATCCTTTTCGATGTATTTACGGTACTCGTCCAGAGTCGTCGCACCGATAACATGCAACTCGCCGCGGGCAAGAGCCGGCTTAAGCATGTTGCCGGCATCCATTGAACCTTCGGTTTTTCCGGCACCCACAACCGTATGCAATTCATCAATAAAGAGGATAATTTTGCCTTCGGATGCCGTCACTTCTTTGAGTAACTTCTTCAAGCGTTCCTCAAATTCACCGCGGTACTTAGCGCCAGCAATAAGACCGGCCATATCCAAAGACAAAATCACCTTGTGCTTAAGGCTATCGGGAACTTCACCGTTCACGATACGTTGAGCCAGGCCCTCGACCACTGCCGTCTTACCGACACCGGGCTCACCGATAAGAACCGGGTTATTCTTCGTACGGCGTTGCAAAATTTGCATCGTGCGACGAATCTCGTCGTCTCGCCCGATCACAGGATCAATCTTCCCGAGACGTGCACGCTCGGTCAAGTCCACCGTGTAGCGCTTAATGGCGTCGCGTCCCGACTCCCCCTCGGCATCCTCAACCTTCTCACCGCCGCGAACTGCATCAATCGCAGCCGAAAGAGCACCGCGTGTAACGCCGTAACGGCTCAAGAGCTTAGACACTTCAAGCGAAGAGTCCGTTAACGCCAGCAGAAAAACTTCCGACGAAATAAACGAGTCGGAAAGTCTTGTTGCTTCCTTTTCCGCCAAATTAAAGGCTCGAACCGTATCACGGCTGATTTGGACATCCCCGCCTGTCCCCGTCACTTTCGGAAATTTGGCGATTGCGGCGGAAACAGCTTCACGAATCTGTTTGGCATTGGCGCCGGCACGTTCAAAAAGACCGTTAGCAACACCTTCCTCGTCGTCCATAATGGCCGCGAGAATATGCTCCGGTTCAATAAATTGGTTGTCATTGGACAAAGCAAGCGATTGCGCTTCGGCAAGTGCTTGCTGAAACTTTGTCGTTAATTTGTCTTGTCTCATAATCGTCTCCCTGAATGATGCAAAGAACCTGGATAAACCCTCGGAATTTGCAGCTCTCAACTTTCCTTATATGGGGACTTTTTAAAACATTTTCAAGACAAAGGCAGCCGAGACTTAAACCGAAACAAAATCACCGTCGTGTGTCCGGCGCGGTCCGATCTGCCCTCGAAACACCTAACGACAACTTAGTCTTTAAGGTAGTACTCCACCGTCGTCACGACCCGGATGTTTTTCACATTCGGGGTGAAATTGTCGCGATTGGAAATGGAAAATTGTCCTTGGTTGGCCCGACGGATCTTGCCGAGCTTGCTACCGGAATCTTCGGCAAACTTAAGTGCCGAGGCTCGCGCATTTTTTGTCGCCTGTTCAATCATCGCGGGCTTAACGGAATTGAGCCCCGTGAACTCAAACGTTGTCTGCCAACTGTAATCATTTGCCAATGCAACGCCTTCCTGCAACAGTTCGCTTTGCCGCTTCATCAAATCAAGGACCAAATCGACTTTATCGGTCGAAACCGTCACCGTCTGAACCATGTTGTAACGAAATTCCCTGTTTTGATTACTGAAATTGTCTGCCTGCGCATCCGACACGGTCGGAGCCGCTATGGAAATCTCTGCATCCGAAAGGCCGGCCTTCTTTAAAAAATCCACAACCTGGTTTTGACGAACACGAATTTGTCCGTAAACCGTTTGTAGGTCATTGCCGAGCTCCCGATATCCCACAGGCCATGTAACACGGTCTGCCTTAACGACCTTTTCCGCCAAACCTTTGACCGTTACAACGCGATCCCGGTTCACTAGATCCTCGATTCCCGAACTGATTTGGTTCCCGAGGAAAGCCGCACCGACAGCAATGCCGACAGCCAAAATTAGGCTTGAGACAACAGGTTTATTATCCATGACTCCTCCGCAATGCATCGCTCACCCAGTCACCCTGACAGGTGTCTCGGAAAAATTGTACGTTGCGGAAACCTCCGCAATTTCACCGTTTACCGACTTTTACCTTTTTTCACACTCTCAGAGTCATTCTGCCGTTCGAATTGTCTTTTATAACCGCCTAATCTCGAAATTTCTCTTGTTATTTCATCAGACGCGGGAATACAATTAGTGACAGTTTTTCCAATAAACAAGAAAACATCGATCCAATCGCGTCCACTGCGAGGGGAAAGGTGCAGTTACCTAAAGGAAGATGAAGTGGCTCACTTAATTTGCCGTCGTGCCCTGATTGCGGGCGCCTTAAGCCTTTGTGCAACAATCAGTATTCCGTCTGTAAGTTTTGCCCAGGTCGGAACAGCCAAAAACCCCATTCGAATCATCGTTCCGTATTCTCCGGGCGGCCCCTTGGACGTCTCGGCACGTGCCATCGCGGAATCCGTTAAAGACGATTTGGGCAACGTCATCGTAGAAAACAAACCCGGTGCAGGTGGGAATATCGGCGTATCCTATTTGGCGCACCAGAAGCCGGACGGCATGACGCTTTGCGTCGGAGCCGTTGCCACACACGCCATCAACCCGAACTTGTTTAAAAAACTTCCCTATGACCCGATTAAGGACTTTCGTCCCGTCACACTCATCGCGCACGTGCCGAATGTTCTGGTCATTACACCGGCATTCCGAGATAAAACAGGCATTAAGAGTGTTGCCGATTTGATTGCCTATTGCAAAAAGAATCCGGGAAAACTCAATTACGCCTCTGGCGGAAACGGTTCTGGCGGGCACATGTCCGGTGAACTCCTTAAGTCGATCGAACACATTGACATGGTTCACATCCCCTTTAAGGGCGCAGCCGCAGCACAACTTTCTGTTCTGGCAGGGCAAACGGATTTGATTTTTGACAATCTGGCCAGTGCCAATGCCAACATCCTAGCCGGAAAACTCATCCCGCTTGCCGTAACGACACCGACAAGAGCCAAAGCCCTTCCCGATGTCCCGACCATGATTGAATGCGGTGTGAAGGATTTCAACATCTCGACGTGGTACGGTCTGTTCGTTCCGGCTAAGACGCCGGATGCGGTTGTAAATCGTCTCAATACCGTCATAACGAAAGCTTTAAAGAGCGACACCTTAAAGAAGCGCATTTCCAAGTTGGGCGGCGAAGCATCTCCGTGCTCACCGGAAGAATTCTCCGCATTGATTAAGAGCGAACTTAAAAAATACAAACACGTCGTCGAAGTCTCCGGCGCTCGTGTAGATTAGTTATTGCGACAAAACCGAGCATTCATGCGTCAATTGTATGAATGCTCGCGTTTTTCCTGTCTGTCATGAGAATAAGAAACGCCAAGGATTTTTGGGCTGGCATCATGTTTGCCGCGCTCGGAGCTTTTTTTATCGTTTTCGCACAAGAAAATGATATGGGATCGGCTGCCCATATGGGACCTGCCTTTTTTCCGACATTGCTTGGCGCGCTACTGGCTGTCATCGGTCTGTACATTGCCGTTCTCGGTCTATTATTTCAGCCGACACTCAGTGATGGGAGAGTCGAACCCTTTCACTGGGACATCCTCAGCTGGATTCTCGGCTCCGTTTTCGTTTTTACACTCCTATTAAAACCTCTTGGTCTGATGGTTTCATTGGCCGTCATGATTGTTCTTTCGTTACTGGCCGAGCGCAAATTGCACTTAAAAGAAACCATCGCCCTGATTGTGGTTTTGGATTTTATTGCTTGGGCGGCTTTCGTTTACGGCATCGGCATGATTGTGCCGGTCTGGCCGTCTTTTCTGTACTGATTGAGGGCTGACTCATGGACTTAATCGGCAATCTCATGATCGGTCTTGAAGCCGCGGTTTCACTTCAAAACCTTTTTTACTGCCTTGTCGGCGTCACTATCGGAACCTTAATCGGTGTACTACCCGGCATGGGACCGGTTGCGGCCGTTGCCATGTTGCTTCCTGCAACTTATGCCCTGGAACCTTCGGCCGCTCTGATTATGCTTGCCGGCATCTATTACGGCGCCCAATACGGCGGATCGACAACCGCCATCCTCGTGAACATCCCGGGAGAAGCCGCCGCCGTTGTAACCTGTATCGACGGGCATAAGATGGCCAAACGCGGAAGGGCCGGGGCCGCGCTCGGCATTTGCGCAATCGGCTCATTTATTGCCGGTTGCTTTGCCACACTTTTAATTGCCGCCTTTGCTCCGCCTTTAATCGCCGTTGCCTTTCAATTCGGACCGGCCGAGTACTTCAGTCTGATGGTTTTAGGCTTGGTCGGAGCCATTGTTCTTGCAACGGGTTCCATTCTCAAAGCCATCTGCATGATTATTCTCGGGTTACTTCTCGGAATCATCGGAACGGATGTCAACTCCGGTGCATTGCGCTTTACGTTCGGCATCGATGAGCTTCAGGAAGGCATCGGCTTTGTCGCCCTTTCGATGGGTATCTACGGCCTTGCCGAAATCATGAAAAACCTTGAGCTCGGAGAAAAGCGTTCCCTTGTGCCGAACCGCGTCGGTTCGGTACTTCCGAATCGACAAGAGCTAAAAACATCGGCCGCACCGATTGCACGCGGGACGATTATCGGATCGCTTTTAGGCGTACTGCCCGGTGGCGGGGCTCTCTTAAGTTCTTTTGCCAGTTACACCATCGAGAAAAAGATTGCCGGTAGTCGGGCCGATCCCCCCTTCGGTCAAGGGAATATCCGTGGCGTCGCCGGCCCGGAATCAGCGAACAATGCCGGAGCGCAAACGTCCTTTATCCCGATGCTTACGCTCGGTATTCCTTCAAATGCCGTCATGGCTCTTTTAATCGGTGCCATGATGATTCATGACATCGTTCCCGGTCCGCAGGTGATGAGTTCGAATCCTGCGCTTTTCTGGGGACTGATTGTTTCGATGTGGATCGGAAACCTATTTTTGATTATTCTGAATCTTCCGATGATCAGTGTCTGGGTTCAACTTTTAAAAGTGCCGTACCGCTGGCTGTACCCGGCAATTCTTGTCTTTTGTTGCATCGGCGTTTACTCGATTAACAACAGCGTGTGGGATGTATGGGTCACGATTTTCTTCGGAATCGTCGGGTATATTTTCATCAAACTTGATTGCGAAACGGCTCCCCTGATTCTCGGCTTTATCCTCGGCCCGATGATGGAAGAAAATATGCGACGTGCTTTGCTTTTAAGTCGCGGTGATCCGTTAACATTCTTCACAAGCCCGATTTCCTGCGGACTCTTGATTGCGGCAGCAGTTTTGCTTGTCGTCGTTGCCGCCCCCTCTGTACGTAAAAAACGCGAGATTGCCTTTCACGAAGATTAACGTCAGGGTGGCAATGCATTTTTTTCGCCCCATTTTTCATGGAAAACGCCATTCTTCCCTGCCCGTTTACGCAAGCGCCGAACCTTCGCATGCAGAGCATCGCTCACGCCTTTCATCCCCCGCACGGATTTTGCGGACGAGCCGGGGCATTAATTACGCGGAAAAACGGGGTTGAGAGTGTTTTTCTAGCTACCGAATCGATTCTGGAGCAATGGCTTTGTCCGTTCGAAAACGTCACGCAAACAGCACTTTGGCCCAGTTTGTCAGAAAAAGACGTTCCCTTTATACGGCTCCGAAATAAAGAAGGCGAGGAACTTCTTCTGACGCAGTTACTTGAACGGCTCTTTATGTTCTACCCAAAGCGTCCCGCCAAGCAAGGCGGGGAAATTATCGAACGACGCAAAGCCTTCTGGCGATATGCTCTCGTCGATGCCCTTAAGAGCCCGAGTGTTCGTCTGCTGCGCGAGTACATCGAAGAAAATAAAGAGTCGACACCCGTGGCCTTAAACGAGTGGTGGTGCGGCCCGTCTCCGATCCACGAAATGCGTCATGAGGGATCGTTTTATCCGCCGCGCTCAAGTGCCAAACCGCTGATTGACTGGCTCCTAACCGGCATTGCGCACACCGTAGCGCAACCCGTACGGAACGAAAATGACATCCCCGTTCTCCCAGTGCTCTATGAGGATGAAGACATTCTCGTCATTGACAAACCGGCCAAACTCGCCTCCGTTCCTGGAATTAAAGAACCAGTTGATGCCAAGACGCTTCTAGAGCGTGACAAAGGCCCACTGTACGTCGTTCACAGACTCGACACGGACACTTCGGGGATTCTTCTTTTTGCACGAACCAAAAGTGCTCTTGCAACTTTAAGCGAAACATTCCGAACCGGCGGAGTCATGAAGTGTTACCGTGCGCGCCTTGCCGGCATCCCCCGAGAAGAGTCCGGAATAATCAATCTTGCACTTTTTCCGAATCCGACGGACACTCCGCGACAATGTGTCCTCCCGAAAGAGGCCGGCGGCAAACCGTCGGAAACCTTGTATGAGGTAACCGATATCGTGCGCACGGCACACGGCCCGGGGGCTCTCGTTTCTCTTTATCCGAAAACAGGGCGCACACACCAGTTGCGGGTGCACTGCGCCCACGCGATGGGGCTTAATACTCCGATTGACGGTGATCCGTTTTACGGAATCGGTGCTCTTGCCAATCAAGTCAAGGACAAACGCTTGTGCCTACATGCGGCAGAACTCACCCTGGAACATCCGACGAAATCAAAACTTCTTCACTTTGAATGCCCTGAATCTTTCTGAAAATTTTGACAATAGCGTTTCAAATCATCTTATTGCGCATACTCTTTTTTACTTCGGATTGAATCAGCGGGAGCAATTTTTCCGTGTAAAACACCTTTGAGATGCGTTCGATGATTCGAGCTTCTTTCTCAAATTCATGGCGTCTCCCCATAACATAGACGGAGCGATGCAGAACAGGCTCGGGCATCGGAAGGACATCTAACTCCGCCAGACGACGCGTTTGAATTAGCACGGAAGGCCGTACGATTGCCCAGCCGAAACCTTCTGCAACGAGCGAAACCAGCACTGCGTTACTGTCAACACTGTATCGATCAGTCAGCTTTACATTTTGTTCGCGGATATATCGATCATTGAGTCTACCTGCACCGCAATCGCGCCAATAACTTATAAACGGCAATCCGCAGTGCTGCACTGCTGTCCAAGAGGACATCAATCTCGAAATCTTTCCCTTTGGGAATATAAATACCGACGGTTCATCAAAGACCACTTTTCGAAAGAGATGCGGCGCATCGACGGTCAGTTCGTTCGTGATAATCAAATCGACTTTGCGCTCGAGTAATCGATCTCCGAGGACGTTACCGCTCGCAGTAATAATGACAATCCGTGAGACAAGCGGATCGAGCTGTCGTACAAGCTCGATCCCCAGATTTTGGGATAAAGATTCCAAAATACCGAGACGAATGACTGGCCGACAATAATTTTTTCGCTGAAGCGACTCGACCAACGAGCGAAAGTCACCAATATGTTGCATCAAATAATCGTGAACCACGCGTGCTTCCGGCGTTACGGCTATCGGTCGAGAGTTGCGAACAAAAAGGTCAAACCCTAACTCGTTTTCAAGTTCGGCAATCTTTTTCGAGACGGCCGGTTGTGTAATGCCGAGCGTCTCTGCCACGCGCGTGAAACTATGCAAGTCATATGCCAGCAAAAAGACTTGTATATACTGGGGCAAAAGCGAACTGAAAAGGTTTTTTTTCACGGTCCACCTCGACGGGAGGAATAGTTAATACTCCTCCCTAGCATATCATGCAATGACAGTCCCATTATGGTGGTGAGTCGCGAAAGAAGCGAGCCTCTTTTCCGGGCAGAAAAACCGCGAGGTGAAGCGCGCGGAGCAAGCGAGGGGCAGAGCCCCTTAGTTTCGGAAACTACGGATCAGTTGACTTGGTAAAACTTGCGGAAAACTACCTTGACAAACACCG